>DATFWQ010000269.1:0-5834 GCA_035259145.1 Candidatus Dormiibacterota bacterium
CCCCGGCGCCAGGTGTGTGTGAACTTCCGGAACGGAAGCTCGTGGGCGAAGCTCTCCGGTGGATAGCGGAGGAGGTGACCGCTCCTGGGATTCACGTCAACCGCGGTGACCAGACGACCCTCCAGGCGCGGACCGAGCTGAACGCGGAGCGCCTCCAGCTCAGGCAATTCTGGCATGGTTGAAATCTAGGCGGTCCGGGAAAAAAGGATCTGAACATGCGTTTGGACAAATTCACTGAGAAAGCTCAAGAGGCGCTTCAGAACGCTGCTCAGACTGCGCAAGAGGCGGGGCAGCAGGCTGTCGAGCCCGAGCACCTGCTGCTGGCTCTTACGCGGGAGCGCGAAGGCATCGCCCGGCCCTTGCTCGAAGCAGCCGGGGTTTCGCTGCCCGGCCTCGAGGCCGAGCTCGTCTCCCAGGTGGAGCGGCTGGCCAAGGTTCGGGGCGGCGGGCAGCCGTTCATCTCCAACGACCTGAACCTGGTCCTGGAGCAGGCAGAGCGGGAGGCGCAGCGTCTCAAGGACGAGTACATCTCGACCGAGCACCTACTGCTGGCGCTGGTCGAGCGCCCGGTATTGAAGCGTGCCGGCGTGACCCACGACGCGTTGTTGAAGGCGCTTCGCCAGGTCCGAGGCAGTCAGCGGGTGACCGACCCGAATCCGGAGTCCAAATACCAGGCGCTGGAGCGCTACGGACGGGACCTGACCGCGCTCGCGGCGGCGGGCAAGCTGGACCCGGTGATCGGGCGCGACGAGGAGATTCGCCGCGTCATCCAGGTGCTGTCGCGACGCACCAAGAACAACCCGGTGCTGATCGGTGAGCCTGGCGTGGGCAAGACGGCCATCGCCGAGGGCCTCGCCCAGCGCATCGCCGCGGGGGATGTGCCCGAGACGTTGAAGGGTCGCCGTGTGGTCGCGCTCGACCTCGGCGCGCTGGTAGCCGGCACCAAGTTCCGAGGCGAGTTCGAGGACCGGCTCAAGGCGGTGCTCAAAGAGGTCACCTCCAGCGAGGGCCAGATCATCATGTTCATCGACGAGCTGCACACGCTGGTCGGCGCCGGTGCCGCCGAGGGCGCCATCGACGCCGCCAACCTGCTCAAGCCGGCGCTGGCCCGCGGCGAGCTGCGCGCGATCGGGGCCACGACGCTCAACGAGTACCGCAAGCACATCGAGAAGGACGCCGCTCTCGAGCGCCGGTTCCAGCCGGTGATCGTCGACCAGCCGAGCGTGGAGGACACCATCTCGATCCTGCGCGGCCTGCGCGAGCGCTACGAGGTGCACCACGGGGTGCGCATCAAGGACTCCGCGCTCGTGGCCGCCGCGGTCCTGTCCAACCGCTACATCAGCGACCGCTACCTGCCCGACAAGGCAATCGACCTGGTCGACGAGGCCGCGGCGCGGCTGCGCATGGAGATCGACTCGATGCCTGTCGAGCTGGACGAGCTCGAGCGAACGATCAGGCAGCTCGAGATCGAGCGCCAGGCCCTCAAGAAGGAGCAGGATGCCGCCTCTCGCGACCGGCTGGCGGTGCTGGAGCGAAACCTGGCCCAGCTCAACGAGCAGCGGAACGCCCTTCGGGCCCGGTGGGACCGGGAGAAGGAGATCATCGGCAGAATTCGCCAGCTGAAAGCTCGAACCGAGGAGATCCGGCACGAAGCCGAACGAGCGGAGCGGGCGGCGGACTTCGAAAAGGCGGCCCGTCTGCGCTACGGCGAAGCCATCGAGATCCAAAAGCAGCTCGAGCAGGCGAATGCCGACCTGTCTCAGGTGCAGACCTCCGGGGCCTTGCTGAAGGAGGAGGTGGACGAGGACGACGTCGCCGCCATCGTCTCCAAGTGGACCGGAATACCGGTCACGCGGCTGATGGAGGGCGAGATTCAGAAGCTGATCCACATGGAGACGGCCCTGCACAGCCGCGTCGTCGGCCAGGACGAGGCGGTCGAGGCCGTGGCCAACGCCGTTCGTCGCTCGCGGTCGGGCCTTTCGGATCCCAACCGCCCGGTGGGCTCGTTCATATTCATGGGCCCGACAGGAGTGGGGAAGACGGAGCTGGCCCGAGCCCTGGCCGAGTTCCTATTCGACGACGAGCAGGCCCTGGTCCGCCTGGACATGTCCGAGTACCAGGAGAGGCACACGGTGGCCAGGATGCTGGGCGCGCCACCAGGCTACGTCGGCTACGACGAGGGTGGGCAGCTCACTGAGGCGATCAGGCGGCGACCGTACGCCGTGGTGCTGTTCGACGAGATCGAGAAGGCACATCCAGACGTGTTCAACGTCCTGCTGCAGCTGCTGGACGACGGCCGGCTGACTGACGGTCAGGGCCGTACGGTGGACTTTCGAAACACCGTGCTGATCATGACCTCCAACCTGGGCAGCCAGCTGATCCAGGAGCTGAGCGAGCGCAAGTCATGGTCGGACGTTCGAGACGCGGCGATGGGCGTCCTGCGTGACCACTTCCGCCCGGAGTTCCTGAACCGCGTGGACGAGGTCATCATCTTCCGGCCGCTGACACGAGAGCAGCTGGCGGGAATCGTGGACCTCCAGGTGGAGCACCTGAGGAGGCGGCTGGCCGAGCGGAAGATCGGTCTCGTGCTGACGGACGCAGCACGAGCTCTGCTGGCAGAGCGCGGCTGGGATCCGGTCTACGGGGCTCGACCGCTCAAGCGAACGATCCAGAAGCTGGTGCAGGATCAGCTTGCGATGCGGCTGCTCCAAGGCGAGTTCGCCGAAGGGGACACAGTCGAAGTGGATGCGGTCGACGGCGAGCTGACGTTCGCTCGAAAGAAAGTGCCGGAAGCCGTGGCTGCGAGCACGTAATCCGAAGGGGCGAGATGTCGAAGCCTTCGTCTAGGGAGGATGGCCCGCCAGCAGACTACTTGCGGGCGCGCTGTTAGGTTTACGGTCAGTGCTGTGACCACAGAACCACCGAATCCACCTGAGGAAAGCCCTCCTCAGGTTCCGCCGACTCCGCCACAGCCACCGCAGCGGGGCTGGCAGCCACCGGCCCGGGAGCCACGGTCGGGCACTCCCCAGCCGCCTCAGCCCCAACAGCCCACTCAGGCGCCCCAGCCGCCCGCGGGAGTGCCGCCGTCCGCCCCCAGCTACCCCCCCAGCTACGCTCCTGGGCCCGTCACGGCGATGCACCTCTCGGGGTTCTGGCGCCGCCTGCTCGCGTACATCATCGATGCGCTCATCGTCGGCGTGGTCAGCGGCGCCATCGTGTCCATCATCAACGCGATCATTCGAGCCTCAACGACCGACGTGGCCGGCATCGGTACGCGTAGTGGGCTGATCAGCCTGATCGTTGGCCTGCTCTACTTCGGCTATCTCTGGTCCCTTAACGGCCAGTCCATCGGCTATATGGTGCTTGGCATGCGGTTGATCCGGACCACCGGTGCGCCTGTGTCGTTCGGGCTGGCCGCGGTCCGCTACTTGCTGATCTATCTGTCGTTTGCGCTCTGTTTGATTCCGGCCGTAATCAGCGCCTTCATGATCGGCCTGGGCAGCCAGAAGCAGGCAATTCACGACGCGATGGTCGGCACCCTAGTCGTCCGCACGTCGTAGAAACTCTCCCCCGCGAAGTCGGGGGAGTACCCGGCGAAGCCGGGGGAGGGGGGCCAGCAACACCACAGGCCGGCAACAGGACCTTGACGGCCGCTCGCCCTCCGGCTAGCCTTGCTGAAGCGCGTCAGGGGTTCGCGCCGAGACTCGCCGGAAGGCTTGAAGCCACCCCGTTGTGATTGTGTCGAGCGAGGGACACCGAAGCTCTGTTCCGCTCGTGCGAGTCCGAGCAAGAGTGAGGTGTTGCAGTGAAGACGCTCCCCGACAACCCGAACCTCGACCATCTGCGCCGGCAGGCGAAGGATCTGCTCGCTGGGCTGCGCGATTCCCGGTCCGAAGTGTCGCTGGCGGATGCCCAGGCGGCGCTCGCCCAGCGGTATGGCTTTCGCACCTGGACCGATCTCAAGGCGGAGGTCGATCGCCGGCGAGGACAGGCAGACGTTGCCGACGAGACGCTGGCCAGGGCGGTGGCTGCGTGCTTCGGCCTAGGCGAGGTGACCGGTCCGATGAGGTCGGTGGCTCGGGCCGACGAGATGGGCCGCCGATGGTCGCTGAAGACTGAGCGGGGCCGCTGGGCGGTCCGGACGATGGACACCTGGCGCCCGATCGTCGACGCAGAGACGGACGTCGCTCTGCAGCAGGCCGCTGCCGGCGCCCGAATACTGCTTCCAGCTCCGGTGCGCAGCCGCTCTGGCGCCGTCGTCGAGTCGATCTGTGGGCATAGCTGGCGCGCATACGAGTGGATCCACTCCGGACCGCCGCTGATCGCGCCGGTGAGTGCGGCGATCACCCAAGAGATGGGTAGGATCCTGGCCAGGATCCACCGGCTGGGACTGCCCGCGCCGGGCCGTATCAGCCCGTACCACAGCTCTCACCGCTCCGCGGGCTGGATCGCGGGAGCGGGGCCGGTCCCCGAGGCGGAGTGGCGTGAGCTGGCGGCGAGGGCGAGGGCCAGGCACGCTGACTGGGCGCCCGCTCTCACCGAGGCAATTCCAACTCTGGTCGATCTCGGGACCATCGGTGAGGGGGCGACCCCGCCGCCACCTGTCCTCTGCCACAACACGCTGGGCCCGGGCAGCGTACGACTTGGAACTCTTCCGCGCGGAGCCGGGGGTGGAGGGGCCGGCAACGGAAGAGGCGGTCTTGTGGTCGTCGGATGGGAGCACGCGGGAGGGCTCCCGCCGAGCTGGGAGCTGGGCGAGGCGCTGACGCATTGGGCGGTGGACCCGGGCAACGGCGTGAATGTCGCCGGCGCCCAGGCGATGATCGAGGGCTACCAGTCGGAGGCTGGAGCCCTCCCGCCCCTGGACATGGCCATGTTTCGTGGCGCCGTCATCGCCCTGGGCAACTACGTGTACGACCAGGTCGAGGATGCCTTGACTGCTCGCGACGCCGGGGATCAGCAGCACACTGCCCGCAGCGTGCGACATGTTCTGTCACAGCTCTCGTCCCGCGCCGAGTCGCGCGCCAACCTCGTACAGCTCCTCGACGTCGCCGTCGCTACAGCACACGGTTAGTCCAGTGAGCCGCTCAGATCCAGCGATCGCGAACCCGCGTCATCGGCTCTTCCAGTGCTTGGGGCGAGCAATCGACCGCGGCAACCTTGTGTCGGCGTCGCCCCTCGCGGCATCGAGTTGAGGTTGGGTGACAAAGATACTGCCGGTCAGGTCTGCACCTCTGAGGTCAGCGGCCCTGCAGTCCGCCCCGAGGAGGTCAGCCACTCTCAGGTCGGCTCCTCTGAGGTCGGCCCCGAGGAGGTACGCCCCTCTCAAGTTGGCTCCTCTGAGGTCGGCACCTCTGAGATCGGCCCCGGTGAGGTCGGCTCCTGCGCGGTCGATCCTCCGGCGCCGGACTCGGCCTCGCACGAGCTCGCTCGTGCGGAGCAGTAAGGCATTGACATCTCGTCGGTGTGCCGCCACGGCCAGCTCGATGAGACCTTCGGGACTGTCGTGCGTGAGACGTTCGGTGTCGTCGAACGCAGCCCTGAGCTCGCCCCGGAGCGGGCGGGCGGATTGCAGCGTCAGGGCTTCGGTCAGATACCAGAGCAGCTCATGGAGCTGCCGCATGACTGTGAATACCTCAAACATCCGCTTCGCGGTTCGTGGCGCCTGGCGCCAGTCCTTGCCGCCGAATGTCACCTGAGCGACCTTTTGCCCAGCGCCGAAGCAGTCGTAGGCGGCGCAACCCGGAAAGCCCTGCTGCCTCAGGGTCTTGTGAATGCCGCAGCGGAAGTCTGATCGCAGGTTGGGACAGGGCTGCCCGGCGTCCTTGTCGATC
>DATFWQ010000270.1:0-2395 GCA_035259145.1 Candidatus Dormiibacterota bacterium
ACCGCTCCCGGGGAAAAGGGAGGGCGTCAAACTCGAGGCGAGGGCGCGATCCTTGTTCGTCCCCCTCTCTTTGGCTGAACCCACTGAACGATCGCGCCCCCACCTCGAGTGGGGAACTGCCGGGCTGCACCGGCAGCTCCCATGCTGGACGGCCGCTGATCCACCGCCCGTGTTCGGCGGCCGTGGCACGTCTGAGATGTTGTCGGACCGCACGCTGCGGACGTTTCAGCTCCACTGGTGCGACCCCAGCGTCACCCATTTCAGTACGAATAGTGCATATGAGCATCGCAAGTGCTACATATACACCGATGGTGCGCTTTAGGTCAAGCATTTTTGCTGTGGCCTTTGCAGATGCTCGCGAGACTCTCTCCTCAACGGTGCTGGTCGATCCCTCACTTCGTAAACAAATGGGTGAGCGCGTCCGGGACTTCTTCGCGGATGCCATCCAGGCCATGGGTGGAGCCAAGCGCGCGCAGCTGGCGCTGAAGAACGCTGGGCTTCGGGCGCCAGACGGGACCGAGTACAGCGTTCGTGCGGTGAGTTCGTGGGCGGAGAAGAAGAGCCCTAAACAGCCTGCGCCTGAGGTGTTGTTCGCCGTCGCAGAGCTGTCGGGACTTTCACTCGACCGCTACGTAGTCGGCGAGGCGCTGGAATCCAAGTTCGGGGAGCGTGTCGAAGACCACGAGCAGCGTCTTGGTGCTCTGGAGACCCAACTCTGGGAACTCGCAGCGATGTTCGGTTGGGAGCTGGAGCGCGAGCCGTTGCCGGAGGGGGCCACTCTCCAGAAACTCATGGACGACCTCCGCCAGCGGATGAGGCAGCGGCGAGCCAATCCGGGCTAGGAGCCTAGGGGCGCGGCCCGACCTTTCGCCGGCACCGCCAAGATAGAGCTCCACCTGATCCAGAACCTGGGGCACGGACATTTGTCCTAGTACAGATGTCCCACAGCTGAGCAAAGATTGCCCACTCGGTGCACAATAAATCGTCGCCGTCCTGTGGTACTTTCCGCCGGATGGCGTCGTGGTCGGTTGCGGGTGACCCCAACCGGCCGCGTGGGGGGTAGGACGCGGCAAGTCTCAGGCTCCCCAGGAATTGCAAAAAACAGGAGCAGAGCTGTGGGGGCAATCGTCCAACTTCATGACGCACATACTCATACCGGCCCGGCCCTGGACGAGGTTCAGGACCCGCTCTTCCAGGTCACTCAAGCCTTCCGGCGCTTCGTGGAACTGTCCGGGTGCTCTGATCGTGAAATGGCTCAATGGATGAACCAGATGACGCGTTCAGATCGCGTGCGGCCGGTCCACATCCGCCGGTGGGCAGAGGGCAACAACTGCCCGCCTGCTGACTATTTCCTGGTTGCCCTCTGGCTGGCCGGCCCACCCGGTCTCGAGGTGCTGCAAGACGTTCTGAACCTGACCGTCGCGAGCGGCTATTAGCAGTTCGCGACCGTAACGTCTCTTGACTTCCGGGGTGGCAGTCTAGATCGTCAGGCCCGAGTGCCTACTCGAGACCCCAAACCCTGACCTTCTCGGGCCAGATCCTGATGATCTCGGGAGCCCACCCGCGGCCGAAGGCCTCGCCCCCGTAGGTCAGCACCTCCGCCCTGCCGCGCACCTCGATCCCACGCGGACGCCAGGGTGGAAGTACATCGTCTATGACGATGGCCGCCCTACCCTCCCTGGCCACGTCCGCGTACTTCTTCGTGCGGGCAAGTGAATGGCCACCGACGTCGATCGTCTGGAGCTCACGGTTCAGCCGGAAGCCGACCGGAACGACCTGCGGCGACCGGTCCCTGCCCACCGTGGCCAGGCGGCCGAGCCGCTGGGACTCAAGGTAGTCGGCCTCCGCGGCGGAGAAGGCTCTCATCTCGACCTCCGGGTTGTAAAGTCGCGTCATCACGATCCAGAGTGGGGAGGGCCACGTCCCGACCCATGCTTGGGACGAGGCGGGCTGCGCGACATTGTCCGCTTTTTGTCCGCCTCGATCGGTCAGGCTTCGCCGTGATCATGGACGGCTCACATCAATGGACGCCTCCGGATACAGCGCGGTGACGGTTGCCGGCACCATAGCCAGCCTGCCAGACTATGCGGTCGGCGGGTAGAGCGTGAGGTTGTTCCGCAGCCGCATCGGGTTGCTGGTCGTCCTCATCATTGGTCTGAGCGCCTGCGAGGGCGCGCGGTCAGGCCATACCTCCCCGAGCGTGCGTCAATCACCAGCGGTGAGTGGCGCGACATCAGCGGATCCGGAGCGATGCGCGCGCCTGGCAAGGCGTGGGTTCACTCCGTGCCCCCCGACGCCCGACAAGATGCAGCTGCCTCCGACGACGATTCGCAACGCAACCAACGGCGCGATAAGCGACGCCACGGCGCAACAGTGGGGCCGAGCGTTTCAGCTG
>DATFWQ010000271.1:0-9600 GCA_035259145.1 Candidatus Dormiibacterota bacterium
GATGCCCGCCGACTACTACGCCGGCGACAAGGATCTCTACGTCACCGCGCTGGACGCGCAGAAGACCGTGTGGACGAAGGACGGAAAGATGCCGGCGGCCGGTGCCCAGACGGTTCTGGACATCGAGCAGAAGTACGTTCCAGACATGAAGGGAGCCAAGGTCGACCTCGCCAGGACCTACACCAACGAATTCGCCAGCAAGGCGCAGTAAAGTTCCTAGTTGACCGGGGCGCAGAACAGGGTGGGGTAATACCCACTCTGTTCTTCACGGCGGCAACACATGGTCACACATCCGTTGCGTCGATCACGGTCTGGTTCTGTAGTGGCGACTACTGTTGGGCCCGGGAGAGCGCCGTAGGGTGGACGCCAAGAGAGCGCTACCTCGGAGGACCCTGACTGTGCCAGCCAAACACCGCGCCGTGCCGCCCTCGGCGCCGGCGTCAGGTCAGACCCGGACGCGGCGTCCGGGTTCCCGGCCCGCAAGACGTAGAGGCGGTGGCTTCCCGTGGCGGACAGGCGGCATCGTGGCGGCCGTGGTCGCGGTGCTGGTCACCGGCCTGGTCCTGCTGGCGCGCAGCGGGGTGAACAACGGCACCAGCCAGGTCAGCGCGCCGCCGGCCACGGTCCAGGGCGGCAGACTGGCGCAGGGCCAGCCGGCACCGGACTTCAACGCCACGACGCTGCAGGGCTCGACGCTCACGCTCAGCAGCCTGCGTGGCAAGCCCGTGCTGATCAACTTCTTCGCTTCCTGGTGCACCGTCTGCGAGGCCGAGCTGCCGGGAATCGAGCAGGCGTACAAACAGCATCGGGCGGACGGCTTCACAGTGGTCGGGGTAAACACGCTCGAGAGCGGCGACGGCCTGTCGTTCTACCGCCGGATGAATCTGACCTTCCCGGCTGTCTACGATCCTGGGACCCCCGGCCGGATCGGATCAGCCTACGGGGTGACGCAGGGCCTGCCGGCCTCGGTCTTCGTGGACCGGGCAGGCAATGTGCAGCTCATCCAGTACGGGCCGGTAACAAGGGAGCTGATCGACCAGGAACTGACGAAGCTATGACCGTGGCGGCCCTGGGCGTCGCGCTCGCCTTCGCGGCCGGCCTCGTGTCCTTCGTCTCGCCGTGCGTCATGCCGCTGGTACCCGGCTACGCGGCCTACCTTACCGGCCGGACGAACCTGCACGACCGGCCGCGGGCTGACGCTGCGCTGACCGGTGCCGCCTTTGTGGTCGGGCTGGGTGTGGTGTTCATCCTTTTCTTCTACGTGCTCCGTCAGGCCCTGCAGCCGGTGCGCCCGTATGTGGTGCCCGTAGCCGGGGTCGCGGTACTGCTGCTTGCCGCAAATCTGGCCGGCTTACTCCGCCTACCCTTCCTGCAGCGGGAGCTCCGCCTCATGCATGCGGCTCCCAGCGCACGTGGCCCGCTGGGTGGGCTCCTGCTCGGCCTCGGCTTCGCGGCCGGGTGGACACCCTGCATTGGTGTGACACTCGGCGCTGTCCTGAGCGCAAGCGCCCTCACCGGCACCACCCTGACGGGGTTCCTGCAAGTAGTCGCCTACTGCATCGGTCTGGGCGTGCCTTTTCTGGTGATCGCGCTCCTGCTTGACCGGGCGCTGCCGTTCTTGCGGGCCCTGGCCAGGCACCGTCGGCCAATCGACCTGGGCTCGGCCGGTGTGCTGGCCGCCATGGGAGTGCTGCTCATGACCAACAACCTGATCTGGGTTACGCAGCGGCTAACCGACCTGCTGCCGCGCGAGCTGCTGAGCCCCCTGGGGCTATGAACGCGAAAGCTGCGGCGGGCGCAGCCGGCGCGGTGCTGCTGCTGGTCACCGCCTGCGGTGGCAGCAGCGGGTCGCCGGCGGGCGGGGCCGCCAAGCAGCCCTCTGCCGCGCCAGAGGTGGAGGGATTCAGTCGGGACGGCTGGAAGACCAATTTCGACAAACACAGCGTGTCCTTGAGCGAAATCAGCAGTGGCGGGCCACGCAAGGACGGCATCCCACCGCTCGACCACCCCAAGTTCGTGGGCGCCGCCGAAGCCAGCACCTGGCTCAAACCAGCCGAGCCCGTGATCGCGTTGACGGTTGGCGCCGAGAGCCGTGCATATCCAATGCAGATCCTGATCTGGCACGAGATAGTCAATGACACTGTCGGGGGTGTGCCGGTCACGGTCACCTTCTGCCCACTCTGCTACACGGCCATCGCGTTCGACCGGCGCGCAGCCGGTCGCATACTGGACTTCGGCACGACGGGCGACCTTCGCAAGTCCGACCTGGTCATGTATGACCGCCAGACCGAGTCCTGGTGGCAGCAGGCCGTCGGCCGGGCCATCGTCGGCGACCTGACCGGGACCCAGCTGACCATCCTGCCGGCCGGCATCGTTAGCTGGGCCATCTTCCGGACGGCGCACCCGGACAGCACCGTCCTTTCGCGAGACACCGGCTTCAATCGCTCCTACGGGCTCAATCCGTATTCGGGCTACGACAGCGCCGGCACGCAGCCCTTCCTGTTCGACGGCAAGCCTGACGGCCGCCTACCTCCCAAAGAGCACGTGGTGACCGTCAGCCTGGGCGGGGAGGACGTCGCCTATCCGTACACCGTGCTGAAGCAGCGACGCGTGATCCGGGACCGGGTCGGCGGGAAGTCGATTGTGGTCTTCTACCAGGCTGGGACCCGCTCCGCGGTGGACGCCGGCAGCGTCGCCGACGGTTTCGACCTCGGCGCCAGCGGGGTGTTCATGCCCGAGGTTGACGGGCGGACGCTGAATTTCAAGGCGACTGCGTCGGACTTCGTCGACGCCGAGACCGGGAGTCACTGGAACCTGCTCGGCCAGGCCGTCGCGGGACCCATGGCCGGCCGTCAGCTGGATCCCGTCGTCCACGGCGACGACTTCTGGTTCGAGTGGGCGGCGTTCAAGCCCGCGACCAGGATCTATCGTTGATTCGATGCCACACCCTGAGCTGGTAGTCGCCCCCACGCCCCGGGAGGGCGCGACGAGCCCATTCGAGCGGATCATGGTGGCTGTAGCCGACGACCCGTCATCGACAGCGGCCGTCCGCCTCGCTGCGGTGCTCGCCGCGCGGACGGATGCTGAGGTCCTGGCCGTCCACGTGTCGTGCCGCGACGTGCCCTGCTGCGGGCCGTCGGCCACGGACTGTGGGCTGCGAGGCGCAGACCTCAGCCTGGACAAGGCTGTTCGTGACCTCGCGGTGGCGGGAGTGCGGCATCGCGCCGAGCGCTGGCAGGCGCTGGACGACCGTCTGCTGGAAGCGCTCGTCGCTGCAGCCGACGAGTACGATGCCGACCTGGTGATCGTCGGCTGTCGAAGGCGGCCGGGACTGCGGGGACGGTTTCGACGCAGCCTTGGACTCAGGCTCGCTGAGCGGACCTCACGATCGGTACTGCTGGTCTGCTGACCTCAGTCTGTCCTCGGTACAGGTGATGGGCCGTCAGCGTGCCAGCTCCTTACCTGCCAGCTCGGTGCCCACCACTCGGGCCCGAATCTTCTCGAACGCGATCTCCCGCGCGGTCGAGGTGTCGTCTCCGAACGGTGAGAAGCCACAGTCGTCGCAGGTGCCGAGCCGGTCCGGGTCGAGATACCCGGCAGCTTCCAGGACCCTGTCTCTCACCTCCTCGGGCGTCTCGACCGTGGGATTGATCGGGTCGATTACGCCTACGAAGATCATCTGACCCGGCCTGGCGTGCTCTTTGATGATGCCGAGCACTCGGCCGCGGTCCGTCTCGCTGGCCAGCTGGAGGTAGAAGCTGCCCGCGTTCAGATCGAAGAGGCTCGGCAGCAGCTCCGCGTAGTCGACGTCCGCACTGTGCGTCGAGTCCTGGTCACCGCCTGGACAGGTGTGGACGCCGATCCGCCGGCGCTGCTCGGGCGAGAACCGATCGAGCACTTCGTTGTTGAGGTCGATGAACGCCCTTAGAAGCTCTTTGGACGGGTCCAGCTTGACCGAGAGCCGCGCCTCGGTGAAGTCGATCTGCACGTTGTGGGCCCCCTTGTCGAGGCAGCTCCGGATGTCGAGCGCGGCCTCATTTATGAGGTCGGCAATGAAAGCGTCCCGCGGATACCCCTCGAGGCCGTCCTGAGGATAGAGGAGACTCAAAGCGGAGGCCGAGATCACTGCCTGCTTGACGGGAACGTGGGCGTGGCGTAGAGCGTTGCCGAGGTAGCCGCCGGCCCGGGTGCGGTAGCGGAAAGGACCGGCCACAAGTCTCGGCAGCTGCCGCGTGTGGCCGTCGGCGAACGGGATCACAACGCCATCGGGAACCAGTGTCTCGACCCCGTGGATGGGATAGGTCGCGAAACTCGGTTTGCCCTGCTCGCCGTCGCTGATGACCGGGGACCCGGTGGCCTCGAACTGCTCGATCGTTTCCCGCACCACCTCGTCCAGGAGGCGAGCGTATGCCTCAGGGGCAATGCGACCGGTATTCAGGTCCTGGGTGGCTTCGATCAGCCTTTGCGGCCGGGGTATGCTCCCGATGGGCTCGGTCGGAATCGGCCGGTTAACTGATGGCACGTCGAACCCCCTCCCCCGGCTTCGCCGGGTACGGACGCTGCGGTCATGGCCGCTCAGCGGACGGCCTCAGGGCCTCGAGCCCCTTGGCCTTCGGCAAAGGCCGCGGCGGTCATTCCCGTGTGTTTGGCGCCAAGTATCATGCCATGGGCGACCGTGTTGAACGACACGTAGTGCATGACGGCCGCGGTCAGTTCAACCAGGGATCGTTCGTCGATCTCGGCCCGCCGGCGCAAGAGCTGGGTGAAGTAGGGAACCCAGTACTGGCTCTGCCGAAACGAGGCGACCGCGAAGCCGATGCAGAGCTTGGCCGGCACGTCGAGGCGGCCGGCGCCGAACACGAGCCGGTCCTTGGCCCAGGTCGCCTCGAGGAATCGTGGTTGGTGCCCCAGGAACCGCCAGAAGTCCGGCGCACGGTCCAGTCCGAGTTGATCGCGGGACCATTCGGCGATCTCAGCCAGGCACCCGGCGCCCGCGCCCGGAGACGGCTCAGCGAGCGGAGCCAGTCGCCGGTCACGGCGCTCCGGGACGTCAGGCGCAACCTGAAGCGCCGCCGCCCCTACGCAAAGAGAGCTGACGTGTTCGGAGACGGCCATGATCTCCGTGACCCCCCTTTCGCCGATTCCCAGCCGCAGCACGGCGGCCACATGGGACGTGATTCAAAAGTCGCACTTGTTCGCCATCGAGACCGCGACGTGCATGGCCTCCTTCGTCAGTGGCGAGATCGCACCCTGAAAGCGGAAGCCGTACAGCGCCTGCCGGTGGTTGGCCTCGAGGTAATGGGGCCAGTACATCTGTGCCCGCCAGATGTCCGAGAGCTCATCCGGCGTGGCGCCCAAGCGCCTGGCCACCGCCTCCAGCGTGGCTCGGTCTTCCTCCGGGAGGTCACCGGGGCGAGCGAACCTGAGAGTGGTCAATGGTCGCAGGGTACTCGGGCCCATTCGGGCGTGAGTCGTGGCAGCATCTAAGGGCGTGGAGCGTAGGGTCTACCCGAGTGCCGGATCCGTAACGAAGCTTACCGTCGGACCACCCGTAGCTCCTCGTGACCATCGGGCCCAGACCCTCAGACCGGTTTGCGTGCCAGGATCAGTGCATAGCCCAGCTTGCCGTCAAGCACGGCCCGCTCCGCAGCCCGAGCCATCTCCCTGGCGCTCGCAAAGTCCACGCCGGGCAGCCGCATCCCCTTAAGGCGAGCAACCACTTCGGCACTCAGGAGCCGTCTCCGCACCGAGCGAACCAGCTCCAGCAGCGCCTCGTCGTGATCTTCGAGGGTGACCAGTTCTAGCCCCGCGACCTCCAGATGGCGGATGTACTCCTCGGCCGGCCTGGCGTCCGCGATGCAGGCGATCCAGGCCAGCAGGTCTTCGAGGCCAGGGGGCAGCGGTGCCCTGCGCACAAGGTCGGCCAGACCCGCGACCCCTCCCGGGCGAAGCACCCTGCCCATCTCGGCCGCAGCCGCGGCCTTGTCCGGGAACGTGCAGAACGCGCACTCGCAAACCACGGCGTCGAACGCCGCGTCCGCACACGGCAGCCGCTCGGCGTCACCCGCGCTGAAGCTCACGCTGCCGCGCAAGCCAGCTCGGACCCCGTCGTCACGGGCGCGCGTGACGTTCTCGGCGCCGTAGTCCAGACCCAGCACCGAACAGCCGAAGTGGCGGGCAAGGTGCATCGCCGAGCTGCCCCGCCCGGAGGCGACATCGAGCACCCGAGCACCCGGACCCAGGCGCAGGAGGTCGCCCAGGCGCTCTGTCAGCGCCACGCCGCCGGGATGCAGCGAGTCCCCCAGCAGCAGCTGCGCCCAGTCGCCGGCGTACAGATCGGCACAGCAGGCCTTTACCGCAGACGCGACGCTCATGAGCTCGCTCCAAAGTGGAACGTGATGGGTTCAGGCACGTGCGGGCGGCCCTCGCGCCGGGCACGCCGGCGCTCTCTTTCACGGTGCATGAGCTGCTCGCGGGCCTGTTCCCTGTAGCCGAGGGTGTTGTAGGCGCAGAACGGGATCTGGTGGCCGCCCGGAAGCAGGAACTCCTTGCAGCACTTCATGAGGTTCTTCTGGTTGAAGGTCCAGGGATCCATGAAGTCCTGCAGCATGACCATGAACATGCGGCCGGCAACGCTGGCGAGATCCGCTGCGGACAGATCGCACGTGGCGCACGACAGCGCGAAATCGCCGGCCGCCTTGTCTGAGCCCGGCACAGCCGACGACGACCACAGGCCTTCCAGCGCCTCTCTGACCTCAGCGTTCAGGTCGATGACGGCTCTGTTAGTGACGTAATCGAGGTAGTCGTCGACCTCCAGGACCCGCGTCAGGGGCAGGACGGTCTCGCCCTCCACGTACGCGTACGTGACCGAGTTGCAAGTTGGGAAGCAGCAGGGCACGGGAACGAAGTCGGTGACCTGGAACAGCCCCTCCGTCTGCTCTTCGATCAGACGCAGGACGTCCGGGATCGTCATGCGCCGCAGCGGGTCGTGGTCCACGTGGCGACCAGCGTGGAAGGCGGTCTGGAAGTTGACGCCGCGGACGGCCGGATGGTCAAGCCCGAACCTGAGGACGCGTCCCACCTCATGCTCGTTGACGCCACGCTCTACGGCCGGTACCAGCACCACGTGGCAGCCGATCTCCGCCAGCCGGTCCAGCGCTTGCAGCTTACCGGGCAGGATGTCGGGCTCACCCCGAAGGATCTGATAGGTGCGTTCCTCGAATCCATCGAACTGGAAGTAGATCGAGGGCCGGATTTCGGCCAGCTCAGCGAGGAAGCGGTCGTCTGACGCGATCCGCTTCCCGTTCGTGTTGAGCATCACGTGCCGGATGTCCCGGCGCTTGGCCGCGCGGAGCATCTCCACGATCTGTGGATGAATGCTCGGCTCGCCGCCCGAGAACTGCACAACCTCGGGCCGGCCCTCGGTCCGGACGAGCTCGTCCAGGATTCCCTCTACTTCCTCCAGGGTCAGATTGAAGCCCGGCCCGGCGCTCGCGAAGCAGAGTGGGCAGTCCATGTTGCAGGCGCTGTTGACCTCGATGATCCCGAGGCACGTGTGCTGCTGGTGCTCGGGGCACAGCCCACAGTCGTAGGGGCAGCCGCGGCGGATCTCTGTGTGGAACGCGAGCGGTATGGTGCCTGGCTTGTTGAAGCGGGCGTTCCGCACGTAGGCTTCGGCGTCTGCATAGATCAGGGCTTCAAACACGCCGTGGTCGGGGCACCGCTTTCGCATGAAGACTCTGCCGTCGCGAAGCAGGACCTGCGCGTCGACAACGCGCCGGCAGTCGGGGCAGATGCTTCGAGTCAGCTCATGGAAGACGTGGTCGGCGTCCCTCTTGAGGGCAGCCGGACGAACCGTCGGCGACGTGGCCATGGTCACTCCTTGATGGCGACGAGGGCGCTGGTGGTCAGCAGTACCGTGAGCAGGCGGAAGGGCGGCAGACACGGAACCGCGTGCTGTCAACCGTAGGACGCAGCCCGGCCGGCCGACCGTGACCCACGCCACAGAAGGCCGGCGTCCGCATGGCCCTACACTGCGCCATGCGCTACGACCTGGCCGTAATCGGAGGTGGCTCGGCCGGCCTGGCCGCTGCGAAGTTCGCGGCCAGGATGGGAGCCACGGTGGTCCTGGTGGAGGCGGAGCGCATCGGCGGCGACTGCACCTGGACGGGTTGCGTTCCGAGCAAGGCCCTGATCCACGCAGCGCGGGTCAGCCATCAGGCTCGAGCAAGTGGCTGGCTCGGCGCCCAGTCAGTGGACTTCGCGGCCGTTGCTCGCCATGTTCACGAGGCCGTCGGGTGTGTCTACGCGTTCGAGACGCCAGACTCGCTGCGCGCTGAGGGAGTCGAGGTCGTGCTGGGGCGGGCGCGCTTCGTCGGCACCAGGACGATCGAAGCCGCCGGCCGCCGGTTGGAAGCTCGGCGATTTGTCGTGTGCACCGGCGCAGAGCCGGTGGTGCCGTCGATCCCTGGCCTCCACGAAGCGCCCCACCTGACCTACCTGACGGTGTTCGAGCTGAACGAGCTTCCCGACCGGCTCCTGGTACTTGGCGGGGGTCCTACAGGCGTGGAGCTGGCCCAGGCCTTCGGGCGCCTGGGGTCAGAGGTGACCGTGTTCGACCAGCTCGATCGACTCCTGGCAATCGCAGATCCGGAGGCAAGCGCGGTCGTCGAGGCGTGCTTCCGACGCGAGGGCGTCGAGGTGGTTCTCGGCGCCGAGGTTGCCCGCGTGGAGACAGGCCCCGCCGGGGTGTCAGTCGTGGCCGGAGGCCGCAGTCACCATGGCGATGCGCTTCTCGTCGCGGTGGGGCGGAGGCCGCGGGTGGCCGAGCTCGACCTGGAGGTGATCGGCGTGAGAGTTGCGAAGCACGGGATCGAGGTGGATGCCGCGCTGCGGACCTCACAGCGCCACGTCTACGCCGCCGGCGACGTCACAGGTGGGCCTCAGTTCACTCACTACGCGGTGTGGCAGGGATACGCCGCAGCCCGCAATGCCCTGTTTCCGGGACAGGTCGACGGCGTCAAGCGCGCCGTGCCGTGGGCGGTCTTCACCGATCCGGAGGTGGCGCAGGTCGGTCTCGGCGAGGCAGAGGCCAGAGCCGGTGGCCACCTCGTCTCTGTACATCGCCTGCCCGTGGAGCGCATCGACAGGGCGCAAGCGGAAGGCGAGACTGACGGCTTTCTGAAGCTGGTCACGGCCGGCGGCGACCGGCTGCTGGGGGCGACGATCGTCTCTGCAGGCGCCGCCGACCTGGCCAACGCCATCGTCATCGCACTCGATGCCGGGGGCGGCCTCTCGCAACTGGCGCGGGTCATCCCGGTCTACCCGACCCGTGGCTACGGGATGCTACAGCTCGCCTCAGTGGTGCGTCTGGAGCGCGCAGCTTCGAGCCGGCGCGTGCGGGTCCTGAGCCGCCTTCTGGGGCGCCGGTGAAGTTCAGGATGCGCAGCGGCGCTGCAGCGCCTCGGCGTCCAGAACCTCGAGACGTCTTCGACCGAGGGCCACCAGGCCCGCCGCCTCGAATTCGTCGAGTATTTTCGTGACGGTCTCTCGGTAGGCGCCGACAGCGTCTGCGAGGTCCTGGTGGCTCACGCCTTCGAT
>DATFWQ010000272.1:0-5576 GCA_035259145.1 Candidatus Dormiibacterota bacterium
AAATCGTCGGGGGCAACCGGCCGGCCCGCCCGCCGGTGCGCCAGCGAATCCCGTCATGGGCGGGACTCAGGGGAGGAGAACAAGCCTATGCGCCGCACGTACTTGAGCAGCGCAGCGTTTGCTGTAAGCGCCCTGCTCGTATTTGCCACGAGCCTCTCAGGGCGGGCCGCCGCAGATCCGACCAACTGGCCGCAGTGGGGCCAGAACCCACAGCACCAGGGCGCGGTGAGCTCGATCAGCCAGACGCCTCTGGTGCAGCTCGCGGACATCCCATTCGACCCCTTCGTGCTCAATCCCGACGGAACCCCGGGTCCGGAGCTCAATTTCTTCGATGGCGAGCTGCTGGTTCACTACCAGGCGCCGATCATCCACCAGAACGACGTCTACATGATGTTCGAGACCGGCACCTACAGCCCGACCGGAGATATGAGCACGCGCACCTGGCACGAGAAGCGCCTGCACTGGGAAGGCGATCCTGCCCAGCTGGTGACCAAGTGGGACTTTGCCACCGACTGGAAGCCGGAGTCGCTCGACCTCACCAGCTGGGAGGCGGTCTTCCACGGCGCGCTGGCCGGAGACGTTTTCTATGTTCCCGGCGCCGGCGGCAGCATCTTCAAGCTGGACGCAGGCACAGGGGAACAGCTCGCCCGCATCAGTCCCTTCGGTGCGATCGACCCCAACACCTTTGTGGCGGGGCCGCCGACCGTGGACGACAACGGGAACGTCTTCTACAACGCCATCAGGCTCAACTCGGATCTGAGCACCGCAAACAGCTGGCTGGTCAGGGTTGGCGCTGACGGCAGCAGCAGCATGGTCAGCTACTCGGGCGTGTTGGCGGCCGTCAACCCGCCGACAATGTGCGTCGGGGCGTTCGGCACCTCGCGCCTCCCCTGGCCGCAGGGCACCACCCCGACTGATCCCACGAGTGCGGCCGATTCCAACGCCCGTCCCGCGACGAGCGCATGCGGCATCCAGCGCGTGGGTATCAACGTCGCGCCTGCGATCGGGACCGACGGCAGCATCTACTCGGTCACACGAGCGGACAAAAACTCGCGTTACGCCTATATGGTCGCGCTGAACGGGGATCTGACCCTGAAATGGGCGACGTCGCTGAGGGGAATCCTCAACGACGGCTGCGGCGTCACGATTCCGATTGCGACCGCGGCCAACCCGATCCAGAAGGGCCACTGCCGGCAGGGTGCGACTGTAGGCGTTGACCCCCAAACCAATGAGAGGCCGGCCGGACGTGTGATCGACCAGTCGTCCTCGTCGCCAACGGTCCTGCCCGACGGCAACGTGATCTACGGCGCGTTCACGCGATACAACGTCTCTCGCGGCCATCTCTTCAAGTTCAACGGCACGACAGGCGCAGCCCAGGCCTCCTATGAGTTCGGCTGGGACTCGACGCCGGCGGTCGTGCGACACGACGGCACCTACTCGATCGTGATCAAGGACAACCACTACGACGAGGAAGAGGGCTTCTACTGCAACAAGAGCGCCGCGGTCCCGGTGAGCCAGACCGTCTGCGCCTTCACCGGCGTGCCGGCAGGGCCCTTCTACATAAGCCAGCTCAGCCCGAACCTGGCCCCAGAGTGGCACTTCCACAGCACAGAGACCCAAAGCTGTACCCGGCATGCGGACGGGTCGATCACGTGCGTGGCCGACCACCCCAACGGGTTCGAGTGGTGCGTCAACGGTGACGCCGTCGACGGCAACGGCACCGTAATGGCGCTCAGTGAGGACGGCAACCTGTATGCGATCCCGCAGGGCCATACAGGGGTCTTCGACATGAGCTCGCCTGACGTGCACCGCATCTTCACCAACCTCGCGCTCGGTGCCGCTTACACCCCGAGCACCATCGCACCAAACGGGCTCATCTACACGGAGAATGGGGGCGACCTGCTGGTCATCGGCGCCAGTGGCAGCCCTCACGGTGGTCCCAGCAACCCGCTGACGACGCCGCGGAACGGCGATCGCCACACAGAGACCGATCAGGCCTAGGGGCCATCTCGTCAGAGGGGAGGCCGGCGGTCGCGCCGCCGGACTCCCCTTCTACCCGGGCTTCGCGGCCAGGGCAGGGACCAGCAATCACATAGTGCATCCGCCGGCGCATAACCCGCTCCGCGGTCCGCGACACGTGCATCCGCCGGCGGTCGTCCTTGCACTCGCCGCGCTCACTGGTGCTGCGTCCGCCGCTCCCCAATCCACGCCGCGATCTCGGCCCGGGATGAAAAATCGAGCTTCGTGAGTATGTGCGCCACATGAGTGGCCACAGTCGGTCGGCTCAGATAGAGCCTTCGCGCAATCGCAGGGTTCGAAAGGCCCTCGGCGACCAGTTCTGCGACTTCGAGTTCTCTGGCCGACAGCGAACTCGGAATTCCCTCGCCCCGGAGTGGCTGCACCCCAAGCCGCCGCAGGATGCGCTCGGCACGCTGAACGCCTCGCCTGGCACCGATCTGCTCGAACAACGTTCGCGCCTTCTCAGCACCCTGCGCGTCGCTGAGAAGGTCGCCTCGCCAGCATCCGACCAACGCCTGCAACCACGGCCACGGCGCCGATCCCGCGATCTGCTCGGCCTCGCGGGCCGCGTCTTCGGACGGCGCCTGGCGGAATCGAGCTGCGGCCAGCGCCGCCTCAAATGCCACGTCGTTTTCGCGGGCAAACGCCATGCTCGAAGCAAGGATGGCCTGGGCCTCCGCGGTCTGCCCCAGGCGCAAGTGCGCGTCGACGTGCATCGGTACGAAGATCGGCCGGCCTCCAAACGCCACGTTGTTGCCGACGGCGCATTGCTCGGCTGCATGGGAGAGGTGGGTAGTTGCGTCCTCCCACCTCTGTTCCTCCCACGCCAGCCATCCCTGTGCCGCAAACCACTGAGCTGAAAACCAGCCGTCCCGCGTGGCTTCTCCGGGGAGAATGGGACTGTCGAGGAGCTGGCGCGCCTCGGTCAGGTCGCCCCGATGCAGGAACAAGCACGCCTCGATCGCATTGGCAACAACTGCTAGAGTCGGAACCGACAGTCGCAGCTCAGCCCGACTGTGACCGAAGATGTCCTCGGCCTCCTTGCGTCGCCCCGCGACCAGATGGAGCCACGAGGCGTTGAGGATGGCGGAGCTGCCGTACCAGGCACCCGTTCTCGCGGAAAAGACCAGAGCGGCCTTTGCGTCCTCCATTGTCCACGTGACGAACGCGAGATAGAGACGGGCCATAGCCTCACCGACGATCAATCCCCGGGCATGAGCGAACGAGGCCGCATCACGCAGCGCCGCTGCCGCAACATCAGCGCGCCGATCTGATCCGTAGGTCACCATGATGCTTGAGCACGTGGCGCGAGTTTCGAGTTCTGCGTCGCCGTTGCGGTGTGCGATTTCGAGCGCACGATTGAGGAATCGACGCGCGGAATCCGCATCGCCCTTTGCCCACCAGGCGTTGGTCCCGGCTACGGTCAGCAGCTCGGCTGCTTCGTCCAGATCGCCGGTCTGTTCGAGCTCTGCCACCTCCGCCTCGAGCACAGTCCACGACTCGCGGATCGCCCCCGACCAGTACAGGTTCCAACCTGCAATTGCCGCAAGTTGCGCTCGCGTTCGCGGGTCCAGGCGACGCCGAGACGGCCAGACCTCCTTTATCAGAGGGTCGAGCTCGGACCATCGACCGGCGGCAAAAAGGTCCCGAATGGCCATGCTGAGCGTCAGCTCGCGCTTCGCCGCCAGGGATTCGTGCCGCATCGCGAGCTGATGAGCACCCAGGTGCAGTGTGGCTGCACGGCCCACGCTGGCTGCCCCTGCTCCTTCCTCCGCGGCCGCCAGCAGCGCCGAAAGCGCCTCGCCCGGTGTACCAGCTCTTTCGAGATGAGTAGCCACCAGCTCGACGGAAGCGTCGTGGCTTCCGGCAAGAGCAGCCGCAAGCTGAGCATGTAACGCCTGCCGTCGGTCAGGTGGAGTGTCCGCATACGACGCTTCCTGCATCAGCGGGTGACGGAAACGGATGCGGCCGTCGCCAGTGATCATCAATCCAGCTACCACAAGGTCCTCCGATTTCCCGCCTGGATGCAATCGCGCCAGGAGTTCTTCATCGACCTCGAGGCCCGCCACCGCGGCCAGTTCGAGCAGGGATCGCGACTCCGGACTGACACGATCCGTCCGTTCTCGAACTGTGGCTTGCACGACGTCGGGAACGGCGAGCACCTGACCTGATTGCAGCGCCATGGTCGCAAGCTCCTCAACCAGGAGCGGCGTTCCCGCGGCTCGCTCGACGATCGTTGCCCTGGCCTCGTCGGAAAGTGTCGGTGCGAGCGAGGCCGCTAGAAGCCCAGCGTCGTGCTCGCGGAGCCTGGCCAGCGAAAGGGACTGCACGCTGGGCTGACGTTTCAGCCTGACAAGATTTGTCCACCACGAATGACCGGGGCCGATTTCCTCGTCTCTGTAGGTGACCACGAGGACGAGTCCGAGGTCAGAGATTCGCCGGGCCGCGTATCGGATGAACTCCCAGGTCGAGTCGTCGGCCCAGTGGATGTCTTCGATTGTCCAGAGCGTTGTCCGGTCACAAGCCGCCTCTGCGACCGCGTCCAGAATTGCCTCGAAGAGCACTGGACGATCCACCGATCGCTCCGGTTGACCTGAAGCCGGAGTGAGCTCCGATGCCACTGGCCACAGGACCGACCCTCGGGCCAGGGCCGCGTCCCACAGCCCGCGCTCCGTGCGGCGGGCCGCGCGGAGCGTGTCAGCCAGAGGGGCGAACGGTAAGGACGCGTCTTCGATCGACGCCCTTCCCAGGAGAGACTGACCGCCTCGCTCGTGATGGCGGTGGCTCATTTCAGAGCAGAGCCGGGTTTTGCCGATGCCGGCTTCACCGGTCACCAGGACCAGCGAGCCGATCCCCTCGTCGCCTTTCTCGAGGACCTCAGTGAGTCGGGCTATCTCGACCTGCCTGCCGACGAAGGCGGCCCTGTCGCCGACCACTTCGAACCGTCCTCCCTCCTGACTCAGATGTGCCGGTGCAGCCCATGGTAGGCCACATCAAGCGGAGCGGTCGAAATTGCCTTCTCCCCGTCTGGGCTCGGCCGCAGTCACAAGGCCTGCTGTGTAGAGCTCCACCAGCAGCGCAAAGCGGTGGTCCAGGTCGACTCGTGCGAAGTACTGCCCGACCGCGACCAGGTTGGGGAAGCGATCTGGGGGCAAGGACTCGAAATACCCGCGGACAGCTGTCAGCACCTCAACGTCCACCACATCGTCCGCCCGCAATTCTTCCTCTTGAATGGTGAAACTGTTCACGATCGCCCAGAGCACCTGAAGCGCCCCCACGGCGACATCGTCGGGGAGGCTGCCAGCGCGCAGGACCCCAAGCGCCCGGTCGTAGAACTTGAGCGCGCCCTTTCCAACCGGAAGCTGGCCGAGCCGCAAGGGTGCGATGTCGCGATGCCGCCGGACCACACGACGCATCTGATGGGCGAGCTCTTCAACCTGGAGCAGCCACCTCTCGCGGTTTGGCTCTGGGATCTCGAACTCGCCAAACATGCGGTCGATGGCTATCTGGCGTTCGGCCGACACTTCACCAGGCTCACCGGACCAACGTGCCCGCCC
>DATFWQ010000273.1:0-6686 GCA_035259145.1 Candidatus Dormiibacterota bacterium
ATTCGCCTTCGCCTCCGACCTTCGGCACGAAGGCATGGAGACCGTGCTCGACAACGTGGCCGAGCGCGCGGGTCTTGGCGGTGTCACCCTGGCCGCTGCCTATCACCACGGCCGCGACATCTTCCCGCACAATCCCGTGCGCAAGGTCCACTTTCTGGAAGGCGGCACCGTCTTCTTCCAGCCCGATGCCGCGCGGTATCGCGGCCTGAAGCTGCAGCCGCGGGTCAGCCGCCTGGCGGAGGAGTCCGACGTCCTCGCAGACCTCTGCCGTAGCGCCTCCGCGCGCTCGATGCGTGTCAGGGCCTGGACGGTCTTTCTGCACAACTACACGCTGGGCGAGGCCCACCCTGACTGCGCCTGCTGCAACGCATTCGGTGACCTGCACCTGACCGACCTCTGCCCGGCAAACCCGGACGTGCGAGCGTACGTACGGGCGCTGAGCGGAGACATCGCGGCCCATGGGGTTTCGACGGTGGCTGCAGAGTCACTTCACTACCACGGTCTGGAGCATGGCTTTCATCACGAGCGCTACTTCATCGAGCTGGGAGCGCTGGGGCGCTACCTGCTGGGACTCTGCTTCTGCGAACACTGCATGGCTGCGGCCCGGCGAAGCGGTGTCGATACGGAAATCCTGCGCAACTCTGTGCGAGCCGAACTCGAGCGCCGGTTCGCGCACGATCCTGAGCCTGAGCCCACCGAGCTCGTCCGCGAACGGGTCGGCGCCTTCGCCGGGGGCGAGCTGGCAGCCTACCTGGGGGCTCGGACAGCCACGGTCACATCGCTGGTCGGCGAGGCCGCCGAGGCCGCTCGAGCCGAATCCGCCGGCTTCGCGTTCGTCGACCTCTCGGGCGCGGTCAAGGGCTACGCCACCGGCCGGCCAAAAGGAGACGCGTCGCCGACAGTCGGCTGGCAGTTCGGGATCGACGTGCCCGGTGTCAGCGCAGGCTGCGGCCAGGTCGAGGCGATCGGATACGCGGCCGACCCCGAACGGCTCAGATTCGACCTGACGGCCTACCGGTCGGCGATCGGGCCTGAAGGCAAGCTCTCGACGATCTTGCGGCCGATGGCTCCCGACTGCGATTCGGCCGGCAACCTGGCGGCGAAGCTGGCCGTCGCCCGCGAAGCCGGGGTGGTGGAGGCCGGCCTCTACCACTACGGCTTCATGCGCCTGGGATCGCTGGATCTGATTCGAGAGGCGCTCCAGCGGGTCACACCGACCGACGTGTCCTGAGGCGGTCAGGAGCGGCGCACGATTCTGCCCGGTAGGGCGCCGGTCGTTCTGCCACCTGCCACGACCGTCTGACCATTCACGAGGACATGCTCGATCCCTGCGGGCGCTACGCGGCCGTTCTCCCACGTGCTGCGATCGGCCAGGATGTCGGGATCGAAGACGGTGACGTCCGCAGCTTTGCCCGGCTGCAGGAGGCCGCGGTCCCGAAGCGAGAAGCGCGAGGCCGGCGCTCCTGTGACCTTGTGCACCGCCTGCTCCAGCTTCAGGGTGCCGTCGCGCACGTACTCTCCGACGATGCGGGCGAAGGTGCCAAAGCCGCGCCGGTGAGGATGGGTGCCCATGTAGATGCCGTCGGTGGAGCCGATGTAGAGCGGATGAGCGAGCGTCCGCCGGATTATCCGCTCGCCGCCGATGTCCGCCGGCCAGTGATAGACGGCGAGCGCCCGGCCGGCGTGGCCGGACAGCAGCTCGAAGAGCTCGTCGACGTCGCTCCGACCCGACTGCTCTGCCAGCCGGCCGAGGATGCGGCCCTCGAGCGACTCACCGTCTTCGACGGAGCTGAGAGTGATGAGCCCCCGCTCGGCCAGGCGGGCGGCCGTTTCCAGGCGCAGGCGCTCGTCTGGACGCGACAGCCGGCTCATACTGGCCCGATATCCGCCGGCCTGCGCCCATTCGGGCAGCATCATCAGAAGGTGGGTGCAGGCGGCCGTGTAGGGGTACATGTCGAAGCTGACGTCGACTTCAGAAGCGATCGCCTGGCCGAGCAGCGCCGCCGCCGCGTCGTCGATCGCCAGGTGCGAGATGTGGACCTTGACGCCCGAGCGCCGTCCGATCTCGAAGCTCTCGCCACAGCCCTGCGCCAGCCGGCTCCAGTAGCCCCGCTGGTGCGGCGCGTAAACCCCGCCGGCTTCGGCCACCACCTTGCAGAGCTCGACCAGCTCCTCGGTCGGCGAGAGAGCACCTGGCTGGTACTCGAGCCCACCTGCCATTCCCACGGCGCCCGCCGCGAGCCACTGCCCCAGTGCCTTTCTCATGGTCTCGAGCTGCTCGTGGGATGGCTGGCCTGGTCCCCAACCCATGGCCGCCACTCTGATCGCGACATGAGGCGCCTGCGGCACCAGGTTGTTGGGGATGCGCCCGCTGAAGATCGAAAGGTACTCATCCGCGGTGGTCCAGTCCCAGCCGATGTGTGGATCGCCGTAGAAGACCTGCAGGTATTCCTTCACCTCATGCAGGCGGGCCGGCGACAGCGGCGCCCAGCCGAAGCCGTCCGGGGACATGAGCTCGGTGGTGACGCCGTCCAGCACGCCGGCGAACTGGTCCTGGCCACCGAGACGCGCAATCTCGGAGTGGACGTGCACGTCGATGAAGCCGGGAGCCACCGCCAGGCCCTCGGCTTCGATGACCTGCCCTGCCTGCGCAGCGCCAAGACGATCGACCGCTGCTACCAGCCCGTCCTTGATCCCGACATCGACAACCGCCGGCGGCTCACCGGTGCCATCCACGACCCTCCCGCCGCGGATCACGACGTCGAACTCGGCTATGCCTGCAGCTCCTCGCCCGCCGCCTCCGCGAGCAGCTCGCGGGTCATGCCGTAGTTGCCGGCGAGCAGGCCACCGTCGACGCAGAGCACGGTGCCCGTGATCCAGGCCGCCTCGTCTGAGGCCAGGAACATGGCGGCGTTGGCGATGTCCTCCGGCTCTCCGACGCGGCCCAGCGGATACCACTTCACCAGCCGCTGAAAGACGGCAGGGTCGCGGTCGACTCGCTCCTGCCAGATAGGTGTCCGGATCGTCCCCGGCGCGATCGCGTTGCAGCGCACACCGTGACGCCCGTAGCGGACGGCGATGCCCTGGGTCAGGTTGATCACGCCCGCTTTGGCTGCGCTGTAGGCCTCGTTCCCCAGCGCGGACAGCCCGTTGACTGAAGCGATGTTCACGATCACACCCCCTCCCCGCTCGATCATCGAGGGCAGCACCGCCTTCGAGCACAGAAAGACGCTCTTCAAGACCACGTCCACGTCGCGCTCCCATACCGCCTCGTCAATCTTCAGCACGTCGTCGCCGTCGGCGATGGCCGCGTTGTTGACCAGCACGTCCACCGGTCCCAGGCGTGAGTCGATACTCGCCAGCATCGACTGCACATCGGCGCCGGAGCTCACGTCTGCGGTGACGGCGACAGCACCCGGGATCTCCGATGCCACCTCCTCGGCTCGATCTCTGTGCCAGTCGACGACCGCGACCCCGGCGCCTTCCGCGGCAAATCGCCGGGCCATCACCCGGCCGATTCCCGACCCCGAGCCAGTGATGACAACCACCCTCCCAGGGAATCGCATCAGGCCTGGACGATGGTCTCGCTCAGGGTCCGGCTCACAGGATCCCGTGCTCGTCGAAGACCTTCCGAATGCTGGCGCCCTGACGCAGGACGTCGCGGATGGTCGTCTCGCTCGCCACCTTCTCGAGGGCCTGGCCAACCACCTCGTCCTCCAGCGAGGCCGGCACCACGACCACGCCGTCCTGGTCGGCGAGGACCAGGTCGCCGTCTGCCACCGCCACGCCGCCCGCCAGGATGGGCTGCCGGATGGCGATCACTTCGAGCCGGCCCTTGGAGTCGGCCGGGGTCACGCCGGTTGCAAAGACGGGAAACCTCATGTCCTCGATTCCCCACGAGTCGCGGCTAAGCCCGTCCACGACGGCGCCGCGGCCGCCGCGTGCGCGGGTGTGCGTGCTCAGAAGCTCTCCCCAGAGCGCCGCCTTGAGCTCGCCCTGCACGGCGGCCACGACCACCTCGCCCGGACGGATACCGTCGAGAAGGTCCATGAGGAGCCTGTACGGCTGCTCTGGAAGCTCCGAAACCGCAACCGCGAGCATGGTCGCCGCTCTGCCGGCCACCTTCGCCCCCGGATAAAGCGGCCGCACCTCGGGTCTCATCACCTGGTGCCTGTGACCTGCCTCATCCAGGATGTCGGAGAGAACCGACGAGTAGAGGCTGCCAGCGATCCGGTCGAGGTACTCCGCCGAGTACCTCTCAGCCGTGGGCGTGCTCACCGCGCCACCGACAGCAAGCCCTCGACGAGCTTCGCCGCCTGGAGAACGGCCGCCTCTTGATGTGGCTGGATGGCTTGACCACCCATCCCGCCGAGGAGCCCCAGCAGCGGGTCTTCGACGCCGGTCTGCACGCCCGCCAGCGCCTCGATCACCGCCAGCCCGCAGTACGGTACATAAGCCGGCGAGTAGCCGCCTTCGTGGCAGGCGACCAGCCGGCCGCCACACACCTCGTCCGCCACCCCAAGCATGATCTCGGTCAGCCTGCGGTAGCCGTCGCTGGTCATCATCATCGACGCCAGCGGGTCCATCGCGCTTGCGTCCAGTCCCGACGCGATCAAAACCAGCTCGGGGCGGAAAGCGCGAATCGCCGGAGCCACCACGCGCTCGAAGGTGGCGACATAAGCGCCAACGCCCGAGCCTGCAGGCAGCGGCACGTTGATGTTGTAGCCCTCGCCCGGACCTGCGCCCGTGTCGGCGATCATGCCCGAATTGGGCGGGAAGTTGTTGTCCTGGTGGACGGAGATCGTGAGCACGCTCGGGTCCGAGTAGAAGGCGTGCTCGGTGCCGTTGCCGTGGTGGACGTCCCAATCGACGACCGCCACCCTGGCCAGGCCGCGCGCCTGGCGGGCGTGTAGGGCCGCGAGCGCCGTGTTGCCGAAGATGCAGAACCCGCGGCCGAGGTCGCGCTCAGCGTGATGCCCAGGCGGCCGGACGAGCGCGTACGCATTGTCGACCCTGCCGTCCAGGACGGCGTCGACCGCCGTCATACAGCCGCCGGCGGCGAGCAGGGCGATCTCGTATGAACCAGGGCCGAACGGCGTCAGCTCGCCCGCGTCGCCGCCACGCTCCGAGCTCATCTTCTTGATTCGCTCGACGTATTCAGCGGTGTGCAGGCGCCGGACCTCAGCTTCAGTGGCCGGCCGGGGCTTGAGCTGTACGAGGTGCTCGAGCAGGCCGCTCACCTCGATCAGGTTGCGCAGGCGGCGCTTGCCGTCGGCATTTTCGATGTGCTTGAGTGGCTCCACCGTGAGGCCAGGCGGGACCACCCAGGCCGCGGTGCCGGTGTCGTGCCACATGTACAGCTCGTGCCATACGAGTCCGGTCGCCATCTCACTCACCTCCCACCGTGGGATCGGCCTCGGCCTGCACAGCAGGCTCTGGCTCCGGACCCAGGTACCGGTCGTAAATCCGCCGCAGCGTGGGCCAGAGGCCCTGCGGTGCGAACACGGCGATCAGCGCCACTATCAGGCCTTCTGCCAGAGCACGGAAATCTCCTATGCCCACCAACGCCTGGTCGAGACCGATGACGATGCCGGCTCCGATGATGGGCCCCATGAAGGTGCCCCAGCCTCCGATCACGATCATCGCCAGGAGGTCGATGAGGCGCGACAGGTCGAACACCGACGTAGAGATGCCCGTGCTGTAGTGCGTCATGTAGCCGCCGGCCAGCCCGGTGAAAAAGGCGCTGATTGCGAACAGCACGAGGCGCACCCGGAACTGGTCGATGCCTCGGCTGACCGCGTACGTCTCGGAATCCCGCAGCGCGGTCACGGCCACACCCAGGGGCGAATGTATGACGCGCCAGATGACGAAGGTGGCGACCGCGAAGATCAGCATCGCGATGTAGTAGAGGTAGATGAGCCTCTGGTCGATGCCGACGTTCCCCAGAGGGAACCCGGGCACGATCGTGAGGCCGTAGCCACCACCACTGATGAAGCGCGGCCCGGTGATGGCGAACACGCGCGTGAGCTCGTGAAAGGCCAGCGTCAGGAGCACCACGTATGTGCCCCGGAGGCGGAGGGTGGGTAGGCCTATGAGCAGGGCCGCTCCGGTTGCCAGGATTGGGGCAAACAGAATTGACGCGAAGGGGTTCCAGCCAAGGCTGTGCGCCAGCACCCCGGTCGTCCAACCTCCGACGGCGAACAGCGCGACCTGCGCAAACGAATAGATGCCGCCGTAACCCATGATGAGGTTCCACGACTGGGCGACCACCGCCTGCATGAAGAAGAGGATCAGCAGCACGACCAGGAAGTTGCCGATCTCCAGCCTGACCAGCAGCCAGGGCAGAACCAGCCCGAGCAGCAGCACGCCACTGACGGTTCCCAACGATGCCCGGCGCCAGGGTGCAGCGCCTCTGTCAGCTTCAGGGCGTGCCGGTGCGGAGCGCACCGCCGCCGGGACACTCACAGCCTTCTCACCTCACCGATGCCGAACAGTCCGTTGGGCCGCACGATCAGCATCAGGATGATGAGGAGGAAGACTCCTGGCAGCGCCCATGCCACGCCCAGGTACACCTCGACGAACGACTCGAAGATGCCCAGCACGAAGCCCGCAACCAGCGCGCCACGAACACTTCCCAGTCCGCCGAAGATGGTCACGATCAGCGCCTGGATCATCGGATTGAAGCC
>DATFWQ010000274.1:0-5645 GCA_035259145.1 Candidatus Dormiibacterota bacterium
CCGGTAGGGCCGGAGCTGGCTGAGCAGGGTCGAGACGCCAAGAAGGACGTACGGGAGCACCATCAGCACGCGGGCATAGCGGCGCTCCCAGGTGTCGAGGTCGCCAGGACTGTGCCAGATCGCCGGCCGGCCCCAGAACGCGTCCCGCCAGGACCTCATTGCCAGCGGAACGTCCTCACCGCGACCAGGCCGAACACGACCGCGTAGGCGGCCATGACGGCAAGGTGCAACGCCTGCGGCCAGGCTCCGGCGGCGGCATCCTGCAGCGCCTGGACGGTGGCGCCGAGTGGGGTGAAGTCGCTGATGTCGCGCAACGTGCCGGGCATGGCTGCCCTTGGGACCCACAGACCCGCGAAGAACATCACGGGGAAGAACAGGACCGTGCCGAATCCCTGAGCGCTCCGCGCGCTTGGAGCGACGGCCGCGAGCACCAGGCCCATGGCGAACACCGCCGCTGCACCCAGGACGAAGGCAAGCGCGAACCCTGTGGGCTGCTGAGGCAGGGCAACGTCAAAGGCCAGCCGGCCGACGGCGAGCACCAGGAGCACCGCGCCGACTGCCATGAGCAGGCTCATGAGCATCTGAGCCGCCAGCAGCGCGGTCGGCCCCACCGGCGTCGTCGCCAGCCGGCGCAGGATGCCCCGCTCCCGGTAGGTGGCCAGCGTCGCCGGCACCAGGTTCAGCGACAGCATCACCAGCACGAACGCGATTGCGATTGGCACGTAGAGGTCGATCACGCGTAACCCGCCAATGTCTTGCTTCGGCTCGCGGAAGCCGGGAACGCTGCCGAGGATCCCCACCAGCAGCGCGGGAAAGGCGACGGCGAAGAATACCGCCAACGGTTCACGGAGGAACAGCTTTAGCTCCATGAAGGTGAGCCTGGGAAGTCCGGTCATTGGAAATTCTCCTCTCTTCTCGTATCAGTCGCTGACGGCGGCGTGGCCGGTCAGCGCGACGTAGGCGTCGTCCAGGCTGGCTTGCTCGAGGCGCAGATCCGCGGCCACGATCTGGTTGCGGGCAAGGACCGACGTGACGGCCTGCAGAAGGTTCCCCGTGCCGGTCACCACTACCTGGACACCGTTGCGTCTGACGCTGCGCACCTCTGGCAGGGCGATCAGCAGTCCATCATCGAGCGGCGACGCTGGGCGGAACCTGATGCGCTGCGCGGTGTCCATGCGCGCGATCAGGCTGGAGGGGCTGTCGAGGGCGACCACGCGCCCGGCGTCGACCACCGCCACGCGGTCACAGAGCCGCTCCGCCTCGTCCATGAAGTGGGTGACCAGCAGGACGGTAACGCCACCATCGCGTACCTGCTCGATCAGGTCCCACGTGTCACGCCTGGCGTTCGGATCGAGCCCGCTTGTCAGCTCGTCGAGCACGGCGATCTCCGGGTCGCCGACCAGCGCCAGCGCGATCGACAGCCGCTGCTTCTGACCCCCGGAGAGCTTGCCGAACGTGGTCTCACGCTTGTCGCCGAGGCCCAGGTCATCGATGAGCCGGCGCTGGTCCGCCGGTCGGGGGTAGAAGGAGGCGTAGAGGTCGAGCGCCTCCCAGACCTTCATGCGGTCGGGAAGCGCGCTCTCCTGGAGCTGGGCTCCAACGCGGTGGCGCAGCTCGGCGCCGTCTCGCCTCGGATCCATGCCCAGCACCTTGATTGAGCCTCCATCTGGCGTGCGCAGGCCCTCGACGCACTCGACCGTCGTGGTCTTGCCGGCGCCGTTTGGACCCACGATCCCGAAGATCTCTCCTCGCTCAACAGTGAAGGAGATGTCCTGCACCGCAACGTGGTCGCGATACTGCTTGCGCAGGTTGTCGACTTCGATGACTTGCACTTGGCTCTTTCTCCTGAATCCGGTTTGGTATGTGATCCAGGATCGATCGAGACAGAGTCCGAAGAAATCGCCCGGGCGGCTCAAAATGGATCAACCGTTCAGTGGATGCTCGAGTCAGCCCCCCCGCACGCACAGGGTAAAGTGGCGCTCGGGCGCCCCCATTACCGGCCATGAAAGCCTTCCCTCCTGACCCACAGACGGAGCGAGTATCGGAGGTGATCGAGTGGCGGCCGAATCTACGAACGGCCGTGCTGTGGAACCTCCTCGCGGTGCCGCTTATGCTGGGCGGCCTGCTCCTGTTCTTTCGGCTTGCGACGCTGCCTCTTGGCGCCGGCGTTACGGCAGTGTTCCGGCCGGTGGACATCCTGCTGATCCTGCTGGTGACGGTGGTGGTGGCTGCGGCTTTGCTAGCGGCTCATGAGGGCCTGCATGGGCTTGTGATGGCCGCCTTCGGCGCGCGGCCTCGCTTCGGGGGACTGATGATCGCCCGCCTGGTGCCTGCGCTGTTCACCACGGCACCTGGCCATCGGTTCACCCGGCCCCAGTACCTGGCTGTGGCCCTGACTCCTGCCGCCTTCATCTCGGCGCTGGGCTCGCTGGCCTGTTTGACGCCTGTGGGCCTGTACATGGTGGTGCCTCTGGCGTTTCACTTCGCGGGCTGCGTCGGCGACTTCTCAGCCACCGTCCGGCTGCTGAAGGAGCCTCGCGGCACCCTGTGTGAGGACCTCCGCGACGGCATCCGCTTCTACCGGCCCTAGGCTAGGCTAGCGGTCAGCTGTCAGGGCTCGACACGTCCAGTTCGGAAACCAGGGGGTCGTGCGCCGTCTCGAGGATTATCCGGATCGGCCGGTCGAATCGGAGGTAGTTCCAGGCCCAGCTGGCCATGGCCATGACGCGGTTTCGAAACCCGACGAGATACCAGACGTGGACGAACAGCCAGGCCAGCCAGCCCAGGAAACCCGTCAGCTCCAACCCGCCCCGCAGGTGCGCGATGCCCGCGTTTCGGCCGATGGTGGCCATCGTGCCCTTGTCGAAGTAACTGAAGGGCCGTGAGGGCCGCTCGCCCGTCAGATCCGAGAGGATGGCTCGCGCTGCGTAGCGGCCGGCCTGCATGGCCGGCGCCGACAGCATTGGCAGCTCCTCACCTCCCTGCTCGGCCCCGGCGGCGTCACCGAGAGCGTAGGCCCGCTGCGCGCCAGGGACCCGCAGGAACTGGTCGACCCGTATGCGCCTGCTGCGGCTCCGCTCCGGCTCGGGCTCGACCCCTGGCACCTGTGGCCGGACGCCACCCGTCCAGACGATTGTCCGCGTGCGTACCTCGGTTCCATCCGACAGCGTCACCTGGCGGTCGTCGGCGGCCTGGACCAGGATTTTGGTCCTGACCTCTATTCCGCGTTTGGTCAGGACCCGCTCCGCGTAGCGGCCGAGCCGGTCCGAGAACGTGCCGAGCAGCCGGTTCATGCCCTCCACCAGCAGGATGCGAGCATCCTCCAGCTTCACTGTCGGGAAGTCCTTGCGCGCCACCAGCTTGAGCAGCTCGCCGAGGGCTCCCGCGTACTCGACACCGGTCGGGCCGCCGCCGGCGACCACGAACGTGAGCAGCGCCCGTCGCTCGTCGGGATCCTCCTCGTGGTCCGCGCGCTCCAGGCACGCCAGGACGTGGTTGCGCAGACGGGTTGCGTGCTCGAGGCTCTTGAGTCCGATCGACGCCTCGGCGAGCCTCTCATTGCCGTAGTAGTTCTCGGTGCTGCCGGTGGCCAGCACGAGATAGTCGTACGGGATCTCACGGTCGGGGCAGACGCTGACGACTTGCCGCACGAGGTCCACGCCGGTCACCATGGTCTGCCAGACGCGGACGTTGGGGGACTTCCGGAAAACTGTGCGCAGGGGGTAGGCGATGTCGCTGGGATTCAGAAGGGCGGTCGCCACCTGGTAGAGCAGCGGAGTGAAAAGGTGGTAGCCCCGCGGGTCCAGCAGGAGCACGTCGGCGGCCGTCCGGTTCAGCTTCCGGGCGCACGCCAGGCCGCCGAACCCGGCACCGACGATGACCACGCGGGCTCTGGTGCCGGCCGCTGCGCTGCCTGGGGCGAGCACGGCCGCATCAACTGCTGGCGGGGGCCCACTGTCCTCGCTCGAAGCCACCATCCTCGTCGCTAACCCTACGCTGGCGGGCCGGCTGGCATTGGTCCCTCCAGTCTCGCCTGGCCGGCCACGCCGCCACCCTTTCGCCGAACGGGCCCTTGCAAATGCACGAGCTCAGTGATGTCCCCTGCCAGGCGAGGCCCGCCTGCTTTCTGCTCAGAGTTGGGAGCATGACGTGCCCGTTCTTGACACCGATCCACTCAGAGGTGACGAGCAGATGAGAGTCGTCGTCGATCTCACTCGGTGCCAGGGATATGCACAGTGCGCCTTCCTCGCGCCTCGCGTCTTCAGGATGCATGGCGAAGAGGCTCTGATGTACGACCTCAACCCAGACGACGCGGAACGTGACCGAGTCCGTCGCGCCGTGGGCGCGTGCCCGGTGCAGGCCATCTTCGTCGACCGGCTGGAGGCACCGGACGCGCCAGCGAGGGCCGCGGCGCGGAGGGCCGGCAGCCGCAACGGCGAGACGCTCGAACGGGTCCGTCGCATCGTCATCGTCGGCGCATCCCTGGCCGGCCTGGAGGCCGCGGAGACGCTGCGAGCGGAGGGCTTCACCGGGTCGCTGACGATGATCGGCGACGAGCCGAGCGAGCCCTACGACCGCCCACCGCTGTCCAAGCAGGTCCTCAGCGGCTTGCTGGACGCTGAGCACACCGCACTGCCGGAAAGCCGTGAGCTCGACGTGGAGTGGCGGCTCGGCCAGCCTGCCACGGGGCTGGACCTGACCGAGAAGCGCGTGCGCCTCGCCGGCGGCCAGGAGGTGGGCTTCGACCGCTTGCTGATCGCAACAGGCTCCCGCGCCCGGCCCTGGCCCAACGAGGCGGAGGCCGCGCTGGACGGGGTCTTCGTAGTGCACACCCGCGAGGACGCGGGCCGGCTGCGGAAGCGTCTGACCGCAAGGCCTCGCCGGGTGTTGATCGTCGGCGCCGGGTTCACCGGCTCGGAGATGGCTTCCATCTGTCGCGACCTCGACCTGACCGTGACCGTCGTCGAGCAGGGAGCGGCGCCCCTGGTGGGCGCCCTTGGCGGTGTCATCGGCAGGGTAGCGGCAACCATGCAGCGCGACAATGGCGTCGATCTGCGCTGCGGTGTCACGGTCACCAGCCTGGAGGGGGACGGAGACGGACGGCTCCGCCGCGCCCGCCTCTCGGATGGCGAAGCGGTCGAGGCCGACGTGGCTGTGGCCGCTCTGGGCGCGATCCGCAACGTCGACTGGCTGGAGGGCTCGGGGCTGGCAGCCGGTCCCTGGGGGGTGGCCTGCGATGCAGGCTGCCGCGCCTTCGACATGAACGGCGTGGTCACCGACGACGTCTTCGTCGCCGGGGACGTGGCACGCTTCCCTCACGTGCTCTTCGGCCACCAGTTCCTCTCCCTGGAGCACTGGGGCAATGCCGTCGCGCAGGCGGAGATCGCTGCCCACAACATGGTGAGCGAGCAGACCGACCGCTGGCCGCATCTCTGGGTGCCGGTCTTCTGGTCGGCGCAGTTCGGCACCAACATCAAGTCGGTGGGCGTCCCGACTGTGGCCGACGAGGTCGTCGTCGCCCAGGGATCGGTCGAGGACCGCCAGTTCGTCGCCGTCTACGGCCGCCAGGGCAGGGTCGTCGCCGCGGTCACATTCGACCAGGCGAAGTGGCTCGAGTTCTACCGAGGGCTGATCGAGTCCAGCGC
>DATFWQ010000275.1:0-18974 GCA_035259145.1 Candidatus Dormiibacterota bacterium
GTCTCACCCCGCTCGTACCTCGACCAGCTCCGGCTGCGGAGCGGCCGCCACTTTCTGATGCATCGAGACGAGATGCCACTGCCATCCATCCAACGCCACAAAAAGCCCGGACCCCGTGAGCTCGTCGCCGTCCCGCTCATACGTGGTTTCGCTGAGGATTTCAGAGAGTTCCCACTGCTTCCCGCCCAGATCGTCCCAGGGCAGCTGAACACGCGCCTGCGCGGGCCGGGCCGAGAGATTGACGACCACGACGTGCCGGCCCGCTCCCTGCCAGCGCCAGGCGAGGAGGTCATGGTGAGTCGGGTTGTCCGGCCAGCCTGTGCAGTCGAGCAACCGCCACTCGCCACCCCGCATGTCAGCCGTGTGCACGGCTTCAAGAAGGCGCATGTAGAAGCCACGCAGCTCGTCGTCAGCCGGCTCGTCGGGCCGTCGGGCAAGGAAGACGGGGAGCCGGACGCGGCGGCCCTCGAACTGACCTTCGTGCCACAGCGTTGCGCCGGGCAGCGTCGCGATCATCACGGCGGCGGCTCGCTCCTTTTCTCGGGGCATGGTCGCCGCCGCACGCGGCTCATCGTGGTTCTCGAGAAAGCGCACAAGCCGTCGCTGATACGCGATATCTGCGAGGAGGTGTGACCTCACATCAGCAGCGGATTCGTGCAGAAGGCGGTCGTACAGCCGCTTGTCGTAGCAGTAGTCGAATCCCTGCTGCTGCAGTGCCCACTCCAGGTCCCAGTAGGCCTCGGCCACGAAGAGCATGTCCGGATGCTGCCGGCGCACTCGGCCCAGGACCTGCGGCCAGAACTCCGCTGAGGGCACGGGACCTGCCCTCTCGCCCCAGGTCCTTGCGAACACGTCGTTGATGAGCAGCATCGCCATGTCGCACCGCACGCCATCACACTGGCTGCCGATCTCGGTCAGCACCTCCGCCGTCGCGTCACGAAGCTGGGGCGCGAAGGCATTAACCTGGACGACGTCCGGCCAGGGTGCGAAGTAGGGGTCACGCCCGAGCGCAAGGACGTTGCCGGCCACGTTGATGAATGCAGGCGGGGTTTGCTCCATGTCCCTGGCGTCACCCCTGACGAAGTACTCGGGGTGTTCCCTGACCCACGGGTTGTCGGGCGCGACGTGGTTCGGGACATAGTCCAGCAACAGCCGGACGCCGCGGGCGGCCAGCGCCGCGCGAGCGGCAGCAAGGCCGGCAGAGCCGCCAAGCGACCCGTCGGCGACGTAGCGACGCACGCAGTACGGCGACCCGACGACGTCTTCGGGACGCAGGTCGGGGAGGGCTTCCTGGAACGACCGCTGCAGCCCCGCATCGGTCTGAGCGATCTGAAGGCCCGCCGGGCTGCGTTCCCACACACCCATCAGCCAGACGGCGTCCACCCCGGGCAGCGCCAGTTCATCCCAGGCGTCAGCAGGAACGTCGCCGAGCGTGACCAGCCGGCGGTACCTGCGACTCAGCTCGCCGAGCCACACCACCGTATTCACCTCATAGATCACCGGCTGGGCCGGCCATTGTGTCATGAGGGCACCGCCTCGGCCGCGCGCCGGCGTGCGACCGCCTCGCGGCCGTGAAGCAGCCAGTCCTCCGCGCTTATCGAGTGGAACATCGCGGTGCCGGGAGCCACCAGCCCGGTCCAGCCGGTCTGATGGCTGGCGCCGAGGCCGGCGCCGTTGTCACCGTGGAAGTACTCATAGAACAGCAGCAGGTCCCACCAGTTCGGGTCGTCCTGGAACTTGGCCTGCCCGCCGTGCACCGGCCGGCGACCCGCCTCATCGCGAAGGAAGATCCGCGTCAGCCGGGTCGCGATCTCACGCGCCACCTCGTACAGGTTCATCTGGCGGCCGGACCCTGTGGGGCATTCGACGGTGAAGGAGTCGCCATAGAACGCGTACAGGTTCATCAGGGCGCGGATCAGCAGGGCATTGACGGGGAACCAGACCGGCCCCCGCCAGTTGGAGTTGCCGCCGAACATGCCAGTGTCGGACTCGGCGGGCAGGTAGGAGACACGGTACTCCTGGCCGTGCACCCAGCACGAGTACGGGTGGCCGGCGTGGTAGCGCGAGAGCGACCGGATGCCGTACGGGCTCAGGAACTCGTCCTCGTCGAGCATCCTCGCAAGGATTCGCCGCAGCCGGTCTTCACCAAACAATGCAAATAGAACTCTGTCGCCACGGCCGGGCCCCGAGCGGCCGCCCGAGACCACTGCCGCCGGGTGCCGCTCGATGAACGCTCTGGCGCCGGCCACGAGCTCTGGAAACCTCTCGGCGTCGCTTCTCCAGATCACGGAGGTCGCGGCGAGGGGGATGAGGCCGACCATTGACCTCACCTTCAGTCGAGTCGAGGTCCCATCGGGGAGACGGAGGACGTCGTAATAGAAGCCGTCCTCGTCGTCCCAGAGGCTGTCCCCTCCCGCGCCGATGCGGTTGGTTGCGATGGCGATCCAGCCGAAGTGCTCGAACAGGGTCTGAGCCTGCTCGATATAGACAGGATCGACTGCCGCGAGCTCCATCGCGATCTCCAGCATGTTCTGGCAGAACAGCGCCATCCACGCGGTGCCATCCGCCTGGTCGATATAGCCGCCGGTCGGCAGCGGTGCGCTGCGGTCGAACACGCCTATGTTGTCGAGGCCGAGAAAGCCGCCCTGGAAGACGTTGCGCCCGTCGCGGTCCTTGCGGTTCAGCCACCAGGTGAAGTTCTTCATCAGCTTCTGGAAGGCGTTCTCCAGGAATCGACGGTCGGATCGACCGGTGAATTGCTTCTCCAGCTCGTACACGAAAATGGTTGCCCACGCGTGCACCGGTGGGTTCACGTCGCCGAAGTTCCACTCGTACGCCGGGATCTGCCCGTTCGGGTGCAGGTAGAGGCGGCGGAGCAGCAGGTCAAGCTGCTGCTTCGCGAAGCCGACGTCGACCAGCGCCAGGGGGATGGTGTGAAAGGCAAGGTCCCAGGCGGCGAACCAGGGGTACTCCCACTTGTCGGGCATGGAGAGGATGTCGTCAGAGATCATGTGAAACCAGCCGCTGTTCCGGATGCTGGGGTCGACCGACATTGGATCGCGGCCGTGCTCGCCCAGCCAGCGCTCGACGTCGAAGTAGTAGTACTGCTTGCTCCACAGCATGCCCGCCGTGGCTTGGCGGATCACTCGACGTTCGTCCTCACTCAAACCCGGCGGCATGGCCAGGTTGTAGAACTCGTCGGCTTCCGCGCGGCGTCGCGCCATTAACGCTTCGAAATCGGCTCCCCACAGAGCGCGCCTGCCATCGCCGGCGCCCGGCATGTCGAGCGCTGCGTCCGTCAGCCGCAGCCGCACGGTGGAGCTCTCTCCCGGACCCAACGTGAGCACGTAGTGGGCAGCAGCCTTCGTGCCCGTGCCGGCAGGGTTGACGGCGTCCGGGTCGCCGTGCACCACGTACCTGTCGATGCCGTCCTTGACGTACGGCGTGTCGTTTGGACTCCCAAAGATCCGCTCGTTATTGGATTCGTTCTCCGTGAACAGCAGCGGCACCTCTCGGTCGCAGTAGAGCCAGCGCCTGCCCAGCTCCTCGTGGTCAGCGGCGACAGCTGCCATCCCGGCAGCGCCCGAGACCTCCTCCAGTCGGGGTATGGTCGTGCCGCCCGCCCACGACCACGTGTGCCGGAACCATAGAGTGGGCAGCAGGTGCAGCGTCGCGTCCTCGGGGCCACGGTTGTGTACGGTGACCTGAACCAGTAGGTCCTCCGGTGAGGCCTTGGCGTACTCGACGAAGACGTCGAAGTAGCGATCGTCGTCGAAGACGCCAGTGTCGAGAAGCTCGTACTCGAACTCAGTCCGGCCTCGTGCGCGGTTGGTCGCCACGAGGTCTTCGTAGGGATAGGCCCGCTGCGGGTACTTGTACAGGCACTTCATGTAGGAGTGCGTGGGCGTGCTGTCGAGGTAGAAGTAGTACTCCTTGACGTCCTCGCCGTGATTGCCCTCGGCATTGGTCAGCCCGAACATCCGCTCCTTCAACATCGGGTCACGGCCGTTCCACAGGGCGAGCGCGAAGCACAATCGCTGTTTGTCGTCGCTGATTCCGGCGATTCCATCCTCACCCCAGCGATAAGCGCGTGAGCGGGCCTGGTCGTGGGTGAAGTACGACCATGCATCCCCATTGCTGCTGAAGTCCTCACGGACCGTCCCCCACTGCCGTTCGCTCAGATAGGGACCCCACCTGCGCCAGGCGACCCCCTGCTCATCGGCGTCTTGCAGACGTTGCTGTTCCGGGTTACCTGCCGCGCTCATCTCTTCACCATCCATCTCCATGCGTCCAGTTGGTTCCTGCCGCACCCATCAGTCCTCGGGACCCTCCGCGTCCGGCGACGACAGGCGGATCACCTTCGAAGCATCACCGCTGGTCCGCTGTCTCTGGCGGTCTGGCCGTGATCAACTTAGGCGCGTTGAGAGCTCCCGCGTTACGGAAAACGAACTTCCCGTTAGACAAACCGATCGACGCGCCTCTCCTGGAGGAGGTACGCGACTTCATGCCGGCCCGAGGCAGTGCATTGTGAGCGAGTCTCGTCTACGGTGTCACGGCAATGTAGCTCTCCACGCGGGCGACGCCGGGCGCGGCCGCGGCCGCCTTGCGGATGACTTCCGCCTCGTGGAGTGTGTGCACGTGCCCATAGATACGGGCGGTGTGATCGGACACCTCTACTCGGACGCTGCGCGAGTCTAGCTCGGCCTGGCGGCGAAGGGCCTCTTCGATCTGCTCCTCGACCTGTACCGCACTGGCGGCGGGTCTCACCTCGACGTCGTCGGTCACGCCGATCACCCCGCGGACGTGGCGCACCATCCTCTGCACCTCGTCGCGCTGGTAGGGGTACTCGACGACGCCCTCGAGCGTTACCCAGCCGTGCTCGACGCGCCCCCGCACCTGGCTCGTCGGGATGTTCGTGTTCCAGTCCAGGATGTGGGCGATCGCCTTCGCGATGTCAGTGTCGTCGCGTTTGTCGGTGAGCCGCACCTCCAGCTGATTGGCAACGGCCTTCACGCCGTAGACACGCTCGGCGGCCCTGGCACCAGCCAGCTTTTGTGAGTAGGTGGGAACATGACCGGTCAAGGTGACCGCCCCATCCTCCACGGCCACGCCGATCGCCTCGGGGTTCGGAACCTTGGGGTCCCACTGCAGCTCCTTGATGACATCCTCCCGGATGTCGCTGTCCGTCTTCATCCTCGAACGGACGCTACGATCAGCGACCTGCAATTCCGTCCGTCATTTGCAGCGAAGTGCGTCTGCCGGATGCATCTTGAGACGCTGAGGGGGCTACTCGACCGGGGAGGCCCCCAAAGGGTCGACACGCCATAAGGGAGAAGCAAATAGTGGCCGAGCACAAAAGCCCAGCTCTTACCGTCGCGATGGCTTTTCACAAAGCATGGACGGGCAAGGACCTCGATCTGGCAATGTCCTATGTCAGCGACGACATCGTGTGCGAAGCACCGCCGGGACGGATCGAGGGGAAAGAACAGTATCGAGCGTTCTGGGCACCTTTCTTGCGCATCTTCACAAACTCCGAGGTCATAGCGGGGTTCGGAGACGACGACACAGCCTTGCTGATGTACGACGCTCACTCGACGCTGGTCGCGAGCGCCCTCACCGCGGAATGGTTCGCGATAAAAGAAGGGAAGATCTCCCAGAGTCGGATCATCTTCGACCGAGTCCCCTTCGACCCTGCCAGGAAGGCGGCAGGCTGACCCTTCGCTGAAACGACGTGCCCTGGCTTTGAGGTACAGCGGATCTTCATCTCCGGGGCGGATAGCGCCTTGCACCGTTCCCGCGCTACGGTCCAGCGTCCATCCGTATTAACCCCGTCCAGGGATGCTTCACGAGACCTTGAGGTTGAGGCCGGCGCGCGTCTGATGAAGTCCGCGGTTGCCAGGCTTTGAGAACCTGTAGGCTGGAGCGGCCAACGCGTGAGCGCAGTCACGAAGGAGAACGACGAATGCCTCTGTTCGGTGGTCAGCAACAGCAGAGTCCTGCCGGGCCGCCCTCGGAGGCGCTGGAAAGGCTCCAGTCGGGCGCGTTTACAAGCGACCTCTCGGTGGACGAGTTGTTGTGCATCGAGAGCATGGGGTTCGACGCGCTTGGCCTCGTCCTCGGCAGCTCCATCTATCACATCGGCTGGCAGCGCATTCGGACGACGAGGAACGAGGAGCTGCACGTCATCAGCCAGGCCATGTACGACGCCCGCCGGCTGGCGATTCACCGGATGGAGCAGGAGGCGGCAGCCGTAGACGCCGACGGCATCGTTGGCGTGCGCATGGAGATCAAGCGGTACGACTGGGGACCCGACCTGCTGGAGTTCCTCTTCATCGGGACGGCTGTGCGGGCAAGGGACCCCAACCAGCGGATCCGTCCCGACCACGGGATCCCGTTTTCGTCAGACCTGAGCGGACAGGACTTCTACAAGCTTCGCATCGCGGGCTTTCGGCCGGTCCGGCTGGTTATCGGCTCTTGCGTCTATCACGTCAGCACACAGAGCCTCGGACAGTGGTTCCGCCAGCTTAGCGGGAGCACTGAGCACGTTCCCCTGACGCAAGGAACCTACGCAGCCCGGGAGCTCGCGATGCGGCGGATGGAGGCCGAATGCACTCAGTTCGGAGCCGGAGGCGTGGTGGCGGTCCAGGTGCAGGAGAGGAACCACGGCTGGGGCAGCCACGTCATAGAGTTCTTCGCGATTGGGACAGCTGTCGTCCGCGACACCGGGGCCCAGACCGTAACGCCCCCCGCCGTGATGCTCACCGCCAATGCCTAGCCAGCTGACACGCTGTCCCAACTGCGGCGCGCCGCTGCAAGTCGGGAGCTCGGTGTGTGCTTACTGCGGCACGGCCATCCCGGGCGCCCAGACAGCGCCGCCGCCGCCGGAGATCAGCCAGGCTGTTGCCAGCATCCGCGCTCGGATGGCAGATCCGCAGGGGCTGCTCAGATACCTGTCCGGTGCCCTGTCACAGCTGGGCGATGACGTCGCTCGGCCGCGACGGTCTCTTCTGGGCTCGAAGATAAGCCGGGTCGACCTGACGCTCGGCACCGTGCACTATGAGGTGCGACAGGAAGGACCGGCGTGCGTTGTGGAGCGTCGTGCGGTGGCGGCCGGCATGGCCGTCGGTATGAGGGACACGGTGCCGGCCAGCCGCTGGCCCGAACTCATGGCCCTCGACGTCGCCCGGACCGCGGACGAGCGGGGTCTGGGCTGGCAGGCTGTCGGCCGCATCCTGTCCTGAGAGTATCGTGCCCGGCAGCGGGGTCGGCCGATGGCTCGTGCGGGACAGCGCCTGATTGACGATGGGCGGCCGGAACGGAGAATGCGCCGAGCCCTCGCTGCTCGACCTCGCGACCGTCACATTTCTCTTGTGAGGCGTACGTCGACCTCGCGCACCACGTAAGACCACTCTTCTGTGCTCCGCAGACGCCGGACCAGCTCCTCGAAGGCGGCGACATGTTCCGTCGCGAACTCAAACCAGGTGAGGAAGTCGAAGGGCTCCCCGAGATCTCGCCCGTGATGCAGTCGACGGGCGATCGCCGGCAGGTATTCGATCCCTGTGGCTATGTGCCGGGAGGTCTCCTCGAAGATCGCACGCCGCTCTCCTTGAGGGAGCCGCCACCATGCCTGCGACTTGGTGATCGGGATGAGTGCCGCGCGGGTTGCGGTCGGGAGGCCGAGCGGCTGCTGCCGTTGGGCGAGGGCCTCGTGCTCCTCCGGGGTCGTGTACTGCTCAGGGTTGACCACCCCGCGGAGCACCCAGACGGGATTCGGCGGCAGCCGGACGTCAATACCTTCGATGACTGCGACCTTTGCGACGCCTGGAATCGACGGCCCTGTGACGGCGACGATGCGGTCTACGACCCACGGCCCTCTCATGCCGCCAACGAAGTGCGTCAGAAGAGGGGGTCCCATCGGCTCAACCCCGGATGCCCGCATGAAACAGATGGAGCACAGCCGGTCATAAAGATAAGAGCCTGACCAAGGAGAACCAGCATGCTGCTCGAAGGCAAGACCGCCGTGATCTAATCTGGTCGACCTGCGCACCGCAGGTGATGTTCAGGGCAGTGGTCCGATTGACATCTGGCCCGGCACGGTTCCCCTGATGATTAACGGAATGTCATCAGAAGCCGGCTCGACCAGGCATCCCCCGCCGTCGGTCCAGCAGCGGACCATCGTTGCGGTCAATGGCCTCGGCGGACTCGAGCACCTCTGGGACGGCTTTCGGGCGGCGCTGCCACCCGCGCTCGTGCTGCGCGTCCTCGACCTCCCTGGACATGGTGACCGGCTCCCAGCCGAGGATTATCGCTACGCGGCACTGGTCGCGGATGTGATCCAGCGCACCGCGGACCTCGGCCCTTTTCCGCTCCTGGGCTGGTCCGTGGGCGGCGCAGTCGCCTGGCTCGTGGCCGCGCGTCACCCCGAGCGGGTGACTCGACTGGTCTTGCTCGATCCGGCCGCCCCACACCAGAGCCAGTTTCGCCACGGCCCCACGCCAGAGCCAGTGCACCCGTACACGTATGCCAGCGTTCAGGAGGCTCGCCAGGCCCTGTTCGCGATCGACCCGACTGTGACCGAAGAGGACATTCAACGTGGATACCGGCAGAACGAGCGGGGCCGATGGGAACCTCGCTTCGACCCGGGCATCTTCCCGGCGCTGGTCGAGGACGCGCGCGAGCACGGTGGCGAGTTCCGAGCGGAGCTGCAAGGAATCCGCGCACCGACGCTCATCGTGCGGGGGGAACACAGCTTCTGGCGTCCCGAACAGCTGGCGGAGATCACGACGCTCATCCCTGACGCCCAGGCGGCTGCCGTTCAGGGGGCAGGGCACTTCATGGTTAGGGAGCAGCCGGAGAGTGTGGCGAGGCTCGTCCTCGAATTCATCGGCTTCCCAACTCTCCCGGGAACGTGAGTAGGGCACCATCAGCTGCACCGCCATCGCGCCGAGGGCTGGCTCTCAGCGGAAGCTGACGTCGGCTTGCATTCCGAGGAACCCGGCGACGGCCTCCGCCTCCTCGGCAACGAGCCGGCGGACCTTCGACCCGAACGGCTCAAACGGGGTAATGTCGACGCTCACGCGGCGGCCCCGGCGCTCGTAGCGCCACACCCCGGCAGCGAGGCCGTCGATCGCTACGATCGGTACGGTCTGGCCTCCGTGATAGACGGCTCCATGGTGCTGCGGAGCCACCACCAGGTCCCGGTCGCGATATCCCAGGACGTACGTGTCGAAGGCCGGCAGCAGCCGGGCGGACGGTCCGCCGAGAGGCCGAGCTGGCTGTTGCAGCGACGAGGCGAGCGCCGAGAGTTCTTTTCCCCCGGCGGTAACCGAGACGACCTCTTCCCGCTGTTTCATGAGGTCCCATCCCCGCGTGGCGGCGATGAGGCCCAGGCCCGACCACGCGGCGAAATCCCTGACAGTCGCCGGGCCATAGCCATCCAGGTAGGTTCGCGCCAGCTCAGCGAGTGCCTCTTCCTGGGTGCGCGGACCGCCTGACTCGTGCAGTGCGCTGCCCAGCTGCACGTAACCGGGCCGGCTTGAATCGCGTTGCGGCCCGAGGCAGATGAGGCCGGTGAGGGCGGCTGTCTGCAGCAGGTGAATGGCGGCCTGACCCCGCCGCTCGACGCCGATCCCGCTCTGGATCAGCCGGTCAACAACCTGCTCCCGAGTCAGCGCTCGGCCGTCGCGCAGCATTGCTCCGAGGGCCTCCAGGGCGCCGGCGACGGTCTCGTCCGTGAGCCCGAGCTCCAGGCGCCGACGCCTGCCCGCGGCCACGAAGACCGGCCCCAACAGGCGGAGCATCCACATGAGGTCGGTTGTAGCTGCCAGGTGGAGCGTGCCGCGCATCAGCCACGTGGCCGTGAGCGTGCGCTCTTCGATCGCCCCTTCGACGTCCGGGATGCGCAGGTCACTGACGCGCGGCCGAAGCGCCAGCAGCATGGCCGGCCGGAGCTGCGCGTTGACGGCCCCTAACCTTCGGGTGACCGCCACCAGGTCAGCGCCTGGAGGCTCGAGGCACTGCGCGGAAGTGCGGAGCAGCCGGACCTCATGCGGCGTGAGCTTCACGCCCGCGATGGTAGTCGGTCGGCCGGCACTATCCGGGGCGTCCGCGCGTCGCGTCCGTGCCAGGCGAGGGACGACTGTCAGGCTTCGGATCCCTACCACCTACCTAAGGTCCGCGAGCTGGAGGGCCGATCGGCCCTACACGGCGGGTGAGGGGGTGGGTAAGAGTAGGGCGAAGCATGTTCGTGAAGAGTGTCACGGAGGTGGACGTCGATTTCGAAGACGTCCGTGCGGCGATGCTGAGTGATCCACGCGCGTGGCTCGCCAACATCGCTGCGACAGCCGGGGAGGACGGCGACCGGCTCCTCGTGGATGTCGGCCTCCAGGTGGCCGGTCGCGAGGTGAGCCGGCGCGCCGGGCTCGACGTGGGAGAGCCCATGACCGCTGACCGCGTGGTGCTGCTGCCGCTGCGCCTGCGTGTCGAGGAGCACGAACGGCTGTTCCCATCTCTGGAGGGCAGCCTCGATGCCGCCTGGCTGGGCGCCGGCCGAACCCACCTGGCACTCACCGCCGGCTACGAACCGCCGTTCGGCGTCGTTGGACGGGCGGTCGACCGTGCCCTGCTCCATCGCGTAGCAGAGGCCGTCGCCCAACGTTTCCTGGAGGCGGCCGCCAGAGAGCTGGAGACAAGAAGGCTCATCAGCTCCGCCGGCGCCAGCCCATCGGACACCGACCGTTAGCAGCTTGCACCCCGGGTGGTGCGCCGGCCGAGGGGATCCACCGAATCTCCGACCGATCCTCTGGGTCGCTCGCGCGGTGGCTTTGCTTCGTAAAACACCTCAAGCGTCTCCAGCCGGGACGCCGGCAGCGCAAGCTGCCGAGCACGGTGCGCACGCCGGTCCAGCGCGCACCGAAGGTCGAACGTACCGTGGACAACCAGATCCGCGGCGTTCATCTTTTGTGCGGTCCCAGACATGTGCAGCCTCCTGAGGTTGATACTGCCCGCGGCCGGCAGCCGCGGTCGAGTGCCGTGGGGCCCGCCGGTGGTGGGCCTTTTGGCGGCTGTCTGCGCTGGAGATCGCCCGTACGCTCGAGCCATGAGAGCGCGCCTCACTGCGATCCTGGCCCCGTCTGCGCCGGGCGTCCTCGAAGTTCGCCGGGCTGCCGTCGGAGGGTAGGACCGGATGCCGGACCGAGCGTGGCTCCTCGCAGGGTCACACCGCGCCTACTCAGCCACCACCGGCAGCCCCGGCGTTGTGGCCGCCGTCACCGCGGCGGGCATCGCAGCAGGCGGTGCCGCGTGGCTGGCCGGCGATCACGGACTTGCAAAGCTGGCATGGAGCGCGGTCACCGTCCTCGCGCTGGTCCCCCTGGCGGCCGGCGTGGCCCGAGAGCTGGTGCGCCGGCAGGCGGGTGTTGACCTTATCGCGCTGCTCGCCATGTCGTTGGCATTGGCTCTTGGCCAGGCGTTGGCGGGCGCTGTCGTGGCGCTGATGCTGTCTGGCGGCCTCGCCCTGGAGTCCCACGCCGAACGGCGCGCGCGACAGGAGCTGTCAGAACTGCTTGCCCGCGCGCCCAGGGAGGTGCACCGGCACCGAGGTGCCGAGCTCGAGTCGGTGCCTGTAGAGGAGGTTCGCCGCGGCGACGTGCTGCTGGTGGGTCCTGGCGAGGTGGTGCCCGTCGATGGCGTCGTCACGGCGGCCGTCGTGCTCGACGAGTCCACGCTGACGGGGGAGTCGCGCCCGGTGGAACGGAAGCCAGGCTCGCAGGTCCCGAGCGGCGCCGTGAACGCCGGCGCAGCCTTCGACCTGCGCACCGTGACCACGGCCGATGAGAGCACGTATGCCGGCATCGTTCGCCTCGTGCGCGACGCCCAGGCGTCGAAGGCGCCGTTCGTGCGCCTGGCCGACCGCTCCGCCATGGTGTTCCTCCCGCTGACACTGGCGTCCGCGATCGGCGCCTGGATCCTATCCGGCGACCCGGTCCGCGCACTGGCGGTCCTGGTGGTCGCGACACCTTGCCCGCTAATCCTGGCGGCACCGGTCGCGATCGTCGCCGGGATCTCCAGGGAGGCCCGCCGTGGCGTGATCGTCAAGGGCGGCGGCGTGCTGGAGGCTCTCGCACGCGCGCGCACAGTCGTCCTCGACAAGACCGGCACGCTGACGGCCGGCACGCCCCGCGTCTCGGAAGTCGACGTCTTCGGGGACCGGCCGGCCGAGGAGCTCCTGCGCCTTGCCGCCTCGCTGGACCAGGTGTCTCCACACGTGTTCGCGCCGGCCGTCGTCGCAGCGGCCACTGCGCGGGGCCTGGCGCTCAGCCTGCCCGGGGGAGTTGAGGAGCACCCCGGCGCCGGCATCCTGGGCGTCGTGGCGGGGCACCGGGTCGCCGTGGGGCGGGCGGCGTGGGCCGGGAGGGGCGGGCCGCTGCCCGATGCGGCCAGGACGCTGCGCCGGCGAAGCGCCATCGAGGGGACGTCCACGGCGTTCGTCGCGGTGGACGGCACGCTGGCCGGCGCCTTGATCCTCGAAGACCCGGTTCGTGGAGACGCACCGCGCGCGATCAGGGAGATGCGGCGCGCCGGCGTCCGGCGCGTCGTGGTCGCGACCGGCGACCACCCGGATGTCGGGGCTCTGGTCGGAGCAGCCGTCGGCGCCGATGCGGTCCTGGCTGAGCGGACACCTGCCGATAAGGTCGCGGCGGTTCAGCGCGAGCGCGCCCGCGGGGTCACCGTCATGGTCGGCGACGGCGTCAACGACGCGCCCGCCCTCGCGGCGGCAGACGTCGGTGTGGCGATGGGTGCGCGAGGGGTGTCCGCGTCGTCGGAGGCGGCGGACGTGGTGTTGACGGTCGACAGGCTGGACCGCCTGGCGGAGGGCCTGGGCATCGCCCGCCGGGCCCGCAGCATCGCGATGCAGAGCGTGGTGGTGGGAATGTCACTGTCGGTAGCGGCCATGGCTGCGGCCGCAGCCGGGTTTCTGCCACCGGTGGCCGGGGCCGTTCTCCAGGAGGGCATCGACGTCGTCGTAATCCTGAACGCGCTGCGAGCGCTGTCCGGGCCGGCTGAATGGCGCCGGCGCTCCCGCTCCGGCCTGCCAGCCGGGATGAGCGACGGCCACAGGCAGTTGCTGCCGGTGATTGATCGGGTGCGACAAGTCGCTGACCGACTTGGGGCGGTGCCGCCGGCCGTGGCCAACCGGGAGCTGGCCGAGCTGTGCGACCTCCTCGAGGAACGGCTGCTACCCCACGAGGCTGCCGATGACACCGCCCTCTATCCACTGGTGGCGAAGATCATCGGCGGCGCCGACCCCGTCGCCCCGATGAACCGGGAGCATGTAGAGATCCGCCGGCTGGCTGACATGCTCGCCCGCCTCGTAGAGGACCTGCCAGAGGCCGGCCCCGCCGCTGCCGACCTTCGGGACCTGCGGCGGGTCCTGTACGGCCTCCACGCGATCCTGCGCATGCACTTCGCCCAGGAGGACGAGTCTTACCTGTCGCTCTTCGAGCCCGAGGTGTTGGCGACCCCACGAGCGCGCGCGACACGGTCCTTGAGACTCGGCGGGTCGTCAGCCCCGTGAGCCCGGCGTCTCGGTGTGACGGGCAAGGTAGGCGGCGGCCTCCGCCCGGCGGCCCACCTCGAGCTTCGAGAGGATGGTCGAGACGTAATTCTTGACCGTCTTCTCGGCCAGCTTCAGCCTGGCACCGATCTCGCGGTTGGTGTGCCCCTCGGCGACCAGCGTCAGGATGCGCTCCTCCTGCGCTGACAGCCTGGCCAGCCGCTCGTCGCGGAGCAGGTGCTTGCCCTTGCGCAGCCGCTCCAGCACGCTGGCGGTGATAGCAGGGTCCAGCAGGCTCTGGCCCTGGCCTACGGAGCGTATGGCTCGGACCAGGTCGCCGCCGCGGATCTGCTTCAGGACGTAGCCGCTCGCGCCGGCCATGATCGACGCAAACAGGGCCTCGTCGTCTGCGAACGAGGTGAGCATCAGCACCCTGGTCTCCGGCTGCTTGGCCAGGATCTCGCGCGTGGCCTCGATGCCGCTGCCGTCGGCCAGCCGGACGTCCATAACGATCACGTCCGGCCGCGCCCGCTCAGCCTGAACAATGGCGTCCCTCACCGTCCCTGCCTCGGCCACGACGCGGACGTCGCCGGCCGCTTCCAGCATCGTCTTGAGACCGCTGCGGACAACCTCGTGATCGTCCACCAGCATCAGGCGCAAGGGCGGGGGGCGAGAACGGTCCTCATTGGAGGTGTCATGTACTTCGTGCTGCACTGTCTCTGTCATCTTCCCACGTGCAGTCGCAGCGGCGGGATTCCGTGGTCCCCGTTCTACACTCCACCAGCGCATCGCCTGGTTTCATGAACGCCTCGCGACCCGCGGCAGCGGCCACCTACCTCGACTCCCCGGACTCCTGGGCCCCCTCCCCCGGCTTCGCCGGGTGCTCCCCCGACAGGCGGACCGACAGGCGGGGGAGAGAGCTCTTTCATCGCCATTGCTGAGCCATAATCGACGCTCACATGCGGTTCGAGGAGGAAGCCATGCCAGAGCACCTCACAGCCGGCACATCACTGGTCAAGATCCCACCCATTGACCCAGACGCCGTAGACGCGGCGACCAGGCGTCAGGCGTCGCTGACGAAGCCACCCCTCAGCCTGGGCGTTCTGGAGGATCTGAGCATCCGCCTGGCCGGCATGACGGGACGCCTCGATCCACCGCTCGAGGACGCGGTCGTCTTCACTCTCGCCGGCGACCATGGGGTGGCGGCCGAGGGCGTGAGCGCTTATCCGCAGGTGGTCACCGGTCAGATGGTCCTGAACTTTCTCAGTGGGGGCGCGGCCGTCAACGTTCTTGCCCGGGCGCTCGGTGCTCGCGTGGTGGTCGCCGATCTGGGGGTCGCGGCCGAGCTGCCGGCCGACCCGGCTTTGCGCGCGCTGAAACTGCGCGCGGGCACCGACAACATCGCCTGGGGACCAGCGATGAGCCGGATCGAGGCGTTGAGGGCGATCGAGGCCGGGCGACAGCTGGTGCGAGAGGAGATGGAGGCGGGCCTGGATGTGGTGCTCACCGGCGACATGGGGATCGCCAACACGACGCCCTCCGCCTGCCTGGTGTGCCACTTCACCGGACTGGGCCCAGCCCAGGTTGTTGGACGCGGGACGGGAGTCGACGACGCCGGTCTAGCGCGGAAGGTGGAGGTGGTTCGCAGGTCGCTGGAGGTGAACGGCGCGGCGGCGGCAGATCCGCTGGGTGCGCTGGCCGCACTTGGGGGCTTCGAGATTGCCGGCCTGGTCGGTGTCATCCTGGAGGGTGCCTCGCAGCGGCGGCCGGTCGTTCTTGACGGCTTCATCTCAACCGCCGCGGCGCTTGTGGCCGTTGCTATGGACCCGCGGTGCCGGGACTATCTGATCGCCGGCCACCGCTCCCAGGAGCTCGGGCACGCGGCAGCGCTGGCCGGCATAGGGTTGCGACCGCTACTCGACCTCGATCTGCGCTTAGGCGAGGGGACTGGGGCGCTGCTGGCGCTTCCCATCGTGAGGGCAGCGGTTCGGGTGCTCAAGGAGATGGCCACCTTTGACGAGGCTGGGGTCAGCGACCGGCAAGCCTGAGTCTGCCGATTCTCGGCCAGCACCTCTGGCATCTTGACCGTTATGAGCGCTCCTGACGTCCTCGCCGTTGGCGCCGGTCCAACCGGTCTCACCCTGGCGGCCAATGTGCACGCTCTCGACGCGTCCGTCCGCGTCATCGACCGCAACCTGGATCGCGGCCGCGAGTCACGCGCTCTCGCCGTCCAGCCCCGGACGCTAGAGCTGCTCGACTCACTTGACCTGGCCGAAGCCCTGGTGGGGCGCGGACGCACCAGCGTACGTTTGCATATTCGAATCGGGCGCCGGACCGTGGCCGTCCCGTTCGGCGACGTGGGAGTCGAGGACAGTGCATTCCCGTCTCTGCTCTTCGTCTCGCAGGCAGAGACCGAGGCGGTCCTGACCGATCACCTCACGGCCCGCGGCATCCACGTCGAGCGCGGCGTGGAACTCGTGTCATTCCGGGTGGAGGACGACTCCGTCGCATGCGTTCTGGGCCATACCGACGGCCGCACGGAGGAGCTGCGCTGCCGCTTCCTGGTTGGGTGTGACGGCGCGCACAGCACAGTTCGCCACCTCGCCGGCATCCCCTTCGAGGGCGACGCCTATCCCCAGACCTTCTTTCTGGGCGACCTCGAAGCCGACGGGGATCTGGAGGCGGGCGCCATAAACGCATTCGTCGGCTCTGACGCAGTGGCTTTCTTCTTCCCTCTCGGCCGACCGGCAACCTGGCGGCTGATAGGCATGCGCCAGCGCCCGGCCAGGGGGGACTCGGAGGGAGCCACCACTGAGGCGGCAGCCGCTTCGCTGCAGGACCTTCAATCCGTCACCGATGTCTCCACCTCCGGGGGCGTGCGCCTTCGTGATCCCGCCTGGATGACGGTGTTCCGACTTCACCACCGGCAGGCGGCCCACTACCGCGCAGGTCGCGTCTTCCTGGCCGGCGACGCCGCGCATATCCACAGCCCGGCTGGCGGGCAGGGTATGAACACCGGAATGCAGGATGCATGGAACCTGGCCTGGAAGCTTGCCCTCGTTGTCAGAGGCGCCGCGGACGACAGGTTGCTGGAGTCATACGAGGCTGAGCGCTGGCCCGTGGGCCGCTTTCTGCTCCGCTTCACTGACCGCGCGTTCTCGGTCGTGGGGTCCGGCGGGCCGCTTTTCCCGCTCCTCGGCAGCCTGCTGGCGCCTGGGCTGGCGCCCCTCGTCCTGCGCTCACGGCGCGTCCGAGCGTTCGGTTTCCGGTTCGTCTCTCAGCTGGGTATTCGCTATCGCAAGAGCCCTATCGTGTCCGAGGGAAATCCGGCGCCGCGCCGCGGCCCTCGGGCCGGGGACCGGCTGCCGGACGCCCGCATCGAGCGCGATGGAGGGTCGACCTGGCTGTTGCGGGCGATATCCAGGCCGGGCTTCCGTCTGCTTCTGTGCGGGCCGCCGGAGGCATGGGAGCCCGTGGTGCTGCGCCGTCTCCACGAGCGGTATGCCGGCCTGGTCGCCACGTACCGGCTGGCCGCCGAGCCAGGACCTGACACGCTGAGCGACCCAATGGGTGAGGCGTTCTCCCGGCTCGGCGTCCGCCACGCCGCACAGTACCTCGTCAGGCCGGACGGCCATGTCGCCTTCCGAAGTGCAGGAACAGACCTGGGAGGCCTGGAGAGCTACCTGGCCCAGTGGTTGCCTGGCGCCCGGGCGCCGGAGAGCTGATCCCAGCGGTACGCGTTCAGATACCAGTGCAGAGAGTAGGCGGTCCTTGAGACGCTCCCAGGGGATAGACGAGCAGGTCGAAGCCGCGACCTCTCAGTGATGGTGCGAGCGAGAATGTCCGTGAACCCGAGCCGTCCGGGTTCACGAACACGTCGCCCAGGGTCGTGATGTGAAGGTTGGGGTTGCCGCTGCAATCGCGGTGAACATGCACCTGGTGCCCGCCGCCGGCGATGCCTGTGACCGAGACGGTTACCGATCCGGAGGCGAAGGCAACGGAAATTGTGGGTGGGGGTGGGGCCGGCGGTGGCGCCTGCGTCTGCGGTTGGGGTGCAGCTGAAGCCGGCGTCACCGTCGCCGGAGCTGTCGGCGGGGAAGTGGGGGAGGCGGCGGGTTCTGGCTGCGCAGGCGCCGAGCTCGGCGCATCGGAGAGACGGCTCGCGTCGACCTGGCCGCACCCGCACAGGGCCAGGAGGACGGCACATCCCACGGTCGCGGGTAACCTGAGCACTGCCTTGCATCTCAGTATTACGAAGGAAGGTAACGAGAGGCGAGGCGGACGGCACCTCTGCGACCCGGACCGAGATGCGTCGCAGTGCTCTGCCCTCTGGTGGACGCGCTGAGGACTCGGCACCCCCCGGCGTCCTTACCCAGGCACCGGGGTTGACCTCCAGCTGTGCGCCGGGGCGTCCATGAAACGCGCCGAAAATAACCAGGCTGGGCCCTCATTGGCCACCTGTTCTGCCCGATCGAAATCACCTGCGACAGATCCCAGGTGCTGCGCCGGGATCTGGCCTGGAAGGCCAACCTACGTGAACAGCGGAGTCCCCGCGGAGGTGATGAGTGCAGGTGAGGTACTGCAGGCCAGTTGACGTCGCTGGACGGGCCTGCGCAAGCTATCGTCGTTCCGTCAAGCTCTCTGACATGGAGGCATCAGAGATGGGGGCAAATGCCACGTCAGTTGTCGTTGCGACACGCAACGGCACCGGTCGCTTGGGATTCGTCTTCTGGGTCGAACTCGCGTACCTCATTCTTCTCTTCATCGTGGGCCTGATCTACGTGACTCCTTTGAGTGGGCAACTTCCTTTCAAGCTGCCGGAGTCTCTTGGCCCGGTGCCAATCGGAGTGCCGTGGTTTGGTGCACTTGGGGCTGTGTTGATATCGCTGAGCGCGGTGTTCGATCATCGTGGTGATTGGAACCCCGAGATGAAATACTGGCACTTCTCCCGCCCATTAATCGGGGCCGCACTGGGTCTGGTCTCCGTGCTGGTGTTCCAGGCAGGCATCCTGGCCGTCAACGCTCAACCGCGCCCGGCGGGTGGGACTGCGAACCTTCTTTATTACCTCGTCGCATTTCTCGTCGGCTACCGCGAGGAGACCTTCCGAGAACTGATCAAGCGGCTTGGCGATGTCATCCTCACCCCGGGTGGTGGGCCTGCGCCCCCAGTGGTGCGCCAACTGAGTCCAGACAGTGGGCCGGCGGTCGGAGGACGGGAGGTGCTCATCTTCGGCAGCGGTTTCACGGGTGCTACGGAGGTGATGTTCGGGCAGAGCCGAGCCGTGACTTTCAAGGTCGACTCTGATGGGCAAATCACCGCCACGCCGCCAGCCGCCGACACTCCTGGACAGGTCGCCGTCACCGTCACCACAAAGCAGGGAACTGGTACTGGAGGGCCCTACACGTACCAGAGTTAGCC
>DATFWQ010000276.1:0-8312 GCA_035259145.1 Candidatus Dormiibacterota bacterium
CTGCCTGGAGAACGTGGTCCTCGCCGTGGAGGCGCGTCACCGCATGCTCGCCATGCTCCGTCCCGGTGCCCGAGCCGAGGACGTGCACGATGCGGCCGAGCTGCTGGCGCTGGTCGGGCTGGCCGCCCAGTCTGATGTCCCTGTCGACGCCCTCGGCCACGGACAGCAAAAGCAGCTCGAGGTCGCGATCGCCCTCGGCAGAAACCCGCGCGTGCTCCTGCTCGACGAGCCCACCTCCGGCCTCACCGAGCACGAGCGCCACTCTCTCGGGAGACTGCTGCAGGGGGTGGCGACCCGGTCGACGATCGTCATGGCCGAGCACGACGTCGAGCTCGTGCGCCGGATAGCGACCCGGGTGACCGCGTTCAACCTGGGTCGAAAGATCGCCGAGGGGACCGCTGAACAGGTGTTCAGCACTCCGGAGGTCAGACAGGTTTTCCTGCGGGGCGCCGAAGGTGCTTGAGCTGCAGGATCTTCATGCGTACTACGGCCGGAGCCACGTGGTCCAGGGCATCTCACTGCGAGTCGGCCTGGGCGAGGGAGTGGGTCTGGTAGGCCACAACGGCGTGGGGAAGACGACGACGCTGCGGTCCATCATGGGCCACGGGCCGCGGACCCAGGGCATGATCGCATTCGAGGGTCGGGACCTGCACAGCGCTCCGGTCCACAGCCGTGCCCGGCGAGGCCTCGGGTTCGTGCCGGATGCCGAGGCGGTCTTCCCTGAGATGACGGTCGAGGAAAACATCCGCGCGGGCGCACTCCTCCGCCCGCGAGCCGACCAGCAGCACTGCCTGGAGACGGCGTACCAGCTTTTCCCCGTGCTCGCGGAGCGCCGCGTCCAGCTCGCGGGCACGCTCAGCGGCGGTCAGCAGAAGATGCTGGCCCTCGCCCGCGGCCTGGCGCTCCAGCCGCGACTGCTCATGGTCGACGAGCCGAGCGAGGGCCTTATGCCCATCAACATCGACCTTATCGCCGGGGCGCTCGGGCGGGCGGTGGACTCGGGCGTAGGCGTGCTCGTCGTGGACGCCTCGTTCCATCTCCTGAAGACGGTCTGCAGCCGCCTGTACGTCATGAAGCGGGGCGTCATCACGGGAGAGCATCAGCTGACCGAGTTTGCAACTCCCGATCAGCTGGTCGCGACCTACCTGAAGGGAGAGGCCTGATGTCGCTGGAGCACGTCGCGGTCGCTGCAATGAACGGCCTCGTCGTAGGAGCGTCGCTCGCACTCGTCGCGGCCGGCCTGGCGCTCCTCTTCGGGGTGCTCGGCGTTCTGAATTTCGCTCAGGGCGACTTCTACATGCTCGGGGCCTACATGGTCTGGCTCGCCCTCGGCCACGGCCAGAGCTTCTGGACCGGGGTCGTCGCGGCCGTCCTGGCAGTGGGGATCGTCGGCGGCCTGGCGCTGATGACGATGTTGTGGCCGCTTCGCGATCGGGCCCACGCGCTGGTTCTCCTGGCGACGCTGGCGCTGAGCCTGATCATGGAGCAGCTGGCCGCGAACGTGTTCGGAGGAGACGCAAAGCCTATCGCGGCGCCCATCAGCGCCCGGGTCCCGATCGGCCACACCGACTATCCGGTCTACGACCTGATCGTTGTCGTCGCCGCGGTGGTGATCCTGGTCGGCGGGTTCGTCTTTCTCAAGTACCTCAAGTACGGGATCTGGCTGCGGGCTGTCGCCCAGAACCGGCGAATGGCCAGCGTGCTGGGGGTGCCCGTCTCGCGGGTGTATGCGCTGGCGTTCGTGTTGAGCTGCGGGCTGGCGGCGGTGGCGGGCTCACTGCTGGCGCCGCTCACCCAGGTCTATCCGACGGTGGGGCTTGACGTGAACCTCAGCGCGTTCATAGTCGTGATCGCAGGTGGTCTCGGCAACTTCCGGGGGGCGGCCGTCATCGCGCTGGGCCTGGGCGTGGCCGAGTCGCTGGGCTCACTGTGGATCCCGGGGGTGGCCGTGCAGCTGATGGTGTTCGGTCTGGTGATCGCGCTGCTGATCCTGCGTTCGCAGCGACAGCGGGTGCTCGTGAGGCTATAGCGTGGACAGGGTGCGCGCTCGGGCGCCGGACGTGCGCACCCTGGGCGTCGTCGCGGTCGTCCTCGTCTTTGCGGCGCTGTTTCTGGGGCCGCCGCTCTATGGACAGTACCTGCCGCAGCGGATCTCCGACTACCTGATCTTCGGGCTGCCGGCTCTGGCTGTCGCCCTGATCGCGGGCCACGCACGGCTGCTCAACGTCGGCATCGGGGCCACCTTCGGCGTCAGCGCCTACACGGTCGCGATTCTCAGCCATCACTCGGTGCTCAATCCCGTGCTCCTGATGCTGGGCGCTCTCGGAGCCGGCGTGCTCGTCTCGATCCTCTTCTCCATCTATGCAGTCGTAGCGACCGGGCTCGAGTACCTGCTGCTTACGTTGCTGACCACCGCCGCTTTCGCCAGCCTGCCTTTGCTGTCCATAAGCCTCACCGGCGGCGAGAACGGACTGGGCGTCAAGGGAGCGGTGGACATCTCCTTCGGCCTCGACCCCTTGCAGGGCAACGGCTTCTACTGGCTCCTCTGCGCAGTGACGGCCTTCTGGTGTGGCCTCTCCTGGTATCTGCTCTCTTCGCGAGCAGGTCGCGTGATGGTGGCGATCGGGCGCAACCCGGTTCGGGCAGCCGCGATGGGCTACTCGGTTCATGCCTACCAGGTGGCGGTCACCCTGTATTCGGGGCTCATCGCGGCCAGCGCGGGGTGGCTGTACGCGCTCGCCCACGCTTTCGTGTTCCAGGACCTGCTGGGCCTGGCCGACTCCGTCAATTTCGTGCTCTATTCGTTGATCGGCGGTGTGGACACGGTGCTCGGCCCGCTGCTGGGGACTGCGGGCCTCCGCTTCCTCGGCGAGTACCTCGGCCAGCAGAGCACCCAGTCCCAGCTGTATGTGGGTGTCGCGCTGCTGACCGTCGTGTACCTGCTGCCCTCGGGGGTGGTCGGTGGACTCCGGCAGCTCTGGCGGCTCCGCAGCAGGTTCAGGGCGGCGTCGCCAATCGGGACGGGGGAGCCGGGGCCGGTCGAGGTCGCAGGGGCCGTCGAGATGGACAGGCTGTTCAGCGCTGCGAGGGACGAATAGCGCCATTCAAGGAAACAGACGTTTGGTTCGGCAGGAGAGAACTGAAGGAGGTGCAGCGATGCAGCACTCGGTGTCCGGACGATCGGGCCGGTCCAGATGGTGGCGGCCGCTGGTCGCGGCGGCGGCCGGCATCATAGCCGCCGCGGCCTGCGGCGGCGGGGCCTCGACCACCCAGTCAAATCAGGCAACTGGGCCGCCTATCAAGATCGGCGTCCTCGACGACCAGGCGCCTTCCACCGCGGTGGAGGGGGCCGAGATGCGGGTGAACACCGACCTGGCGATAGCGCAGGTCAATGCCGCCGGGGGTATCCACGGGCGGCCGCTTCAGGCGGTCTACGTTGATCCGAAGGCCCAGCCTGATGAGGCCATCAGCCTGGCGCAGCAGCTCGTCCAGCAGCAGGGCGTGGACGCGCTGGTCGGTGCCATCCTGAGCAGCGAGTGCCTGGGCGTGGAGAACCTGGTGCCGAGGCTGCAGGTGGTCTACGTGTCGTCAACCGGCTGCGCCGCGGAGGACTTCGCAGCCAAGCAGTGCAACATGTACAGCTTCCGAACGACGCCCCAGGGCCGGCAGGTGATCATCCCGCTGAGCACGTACATCGTCAATACCTACGGCAAGAAGTGGTCGATCATCTACCCGGACTACGCGTTCGGACAGTCGCAGCTGGCTGCGTACAGGGTCGGCTTGCAGGCGGCTGGAGGTGAGCTGACACAGATCATCCCGATCCCGCAAAACGAGCCGAACATGACGCCGTACATCACGAAGATCGCGACGGACGGCTCGGTCAACGGGCTCATAAACACCGAGGTCGCCGCCGACCTGGTCCGGGCCTCGCAGACGATCGCGCAGTTCAACATCAGCCAGAAGCTGCCGGTCGTCGGCGTCTTCGGCAAGGAGCGCTTCGCCGGCGTGTATCCCGATTCCCTGACCGGCGACATCGGCCAGGGGCCCGAGCTCTCGGACTCGGCTCAAGACAACAGGTACGACGTCGCCTACCACGATGCGTTCCGCAAGCAGCTGGCCAAGGAGGACCCGAACGTGATCAGCACGCTGGGGGGTCTCGAGAAGGGCGTACCGGGCGGTCTCGGCTACGAGGCCTACACGGCCATCATGGCGTTGAAGGAGGCGATGCTGAGCGCCAACTTCACGGGTAAGGCGGACACAAGCAAGCTGATCAAGTCGCTGTCCACGCTGAAGGCCAAGCAGGGCCCCGACTTCCCCGGCGGTGACTTCATCATGAACCCGTCCGATCACCAGGCCGTCACGACCACGTACATCGTCAAGATCAACGGACAGAAGGAACAGGTGCTCTCGACCATCCCGCCGGACAAGCTGCCCGCCATTGGCAGCTGCCAGGTCAAGTAGCCGAGCAGCACACCCTCGCCCTCCCCCTCTCAGGGGAGAGGGCGAGGGAGGGGGAAATCGATTGGACGCACAGATCGAAGAGCTCCGGCGTCACGCCACCACGACGCTGAGCGATGCCATGGACCGGCTGGGGATCGCCGGCCAGGCGTTCGGCATCGCTCCACTGGACCGCCGTTTCCGGCTGGTAGGCCCGGCTTTCACGGTGCGTACCATCCCGGTTGCGACCCGAGCCGGGGCCAGCGTAGGCGACTACATAGACGAAGTGCCGGCCGGCAGCATCGTTGTCCTGGACAACGGCGGCCGGCTCGACGCCACCGTCTGGGGTGACATCCTGACGATCGTCGCCCATCGCCGGGGCCTTGGCGGCACTGTGATCCATGGGGTCTGCCGCGACGCTGCCCGCAGCCTCGAGCTCGGCTATCCGATCTTCAGCGGCGGCGTCTTCATGCGGACGGGCAAAGACCGCGTACGGGCGGACGGCTACCAGGTGCCTGTCTCGCTGGGCGACGTGCGCGTCGAGCCCGGGGACATGGTCGTCGGCGACGGTGACGGGGTGGTGGTGATCCCGGCCGGCCGCCTGGCCGACGTGCTTGCCGCCTCCAGCCAGATCGCCGCGGCGGAGGAGCGGATACGCAGCGAGGTCGACCAGGGCAGCCGCCTGGACGAAGCCCGGAAGCGCCACCGCTACTTCCAGCTGCAATCCCGTGATCTGGCCGGCCAGGCGGGGCACAGTGGGCCGGACGGCGATTGATGACGGTCGATCGGTGGCGCCGATGTCGGCAATCGAATAATCCTGCTGGACAGGTCGGAAGGCCCTACCTAGCATGAGCGCGATGGCCCAGCTCGAGAAGCCGCCCTCTGGTGAAGCCTGGGCGGTAATACGGGGGGCCATCGATATGCACGTCCACGCGGGGCTGGACGTGATCGCCCGCCGACTGGACGATGTCGAGCTGGCACGCGATTTCCTCGATCACGGCCTGGGCGGCTTCGTGCTGAAGTCGCACTACGTGCCCACGGCCGAGCGCGCAGCCGCGGTGGGGCGGGCGGTGCCCGGCTTGATGGTGGCGGGCTCGCTCACGCTCAACCACGCCGTGGGCGGCCTTAACCCGGCCGCTCTGGAGGTGGCTGCCCGGCTGGGTGCACGGGTGGTCTGGATGCCGACCGTCGACGCTGCAAACGAATGGGTCAACCGGCGGCCGGGAGCGCCACCGCCCGCCTGGGGAGCGTTCCACGATCAGATGAGGTCGCGGCGCGGCTACCCGTCCCCGATCTCGCTCCTGGACGAGCGCGGCCACCTGGTGGGGCCGGCCGTGGAGTGTCTCGAGATCGTGGCCGCCTACGGCATGGTGCTCGCAACAGGGCACGTCGGCCGCGACGAGATCTTCGCGCTTACGACCTGCGCGAGGGAGCAGGGCGTGACCCGTCTGATCGTGACGCACGCGGAGTTTACGACCGTCGACCTCGGCGCTCAGGACCAGGTGGACCTCGCGCGCCGCGGAGCGGTGATAGAGCACTGCTACACCACGCCCTATACGGCGAAGACGACCTGGGAGACGGTGTTCGCCAACCTGCGTGCTACTGGGGCCGAGGCCGCCGTCATCTCGACGGACCTCGGACAGGTGGCGAACCCGCCGGCGGCCGATGGCCTGGCCGACTTTGCGGACCACCTGCTTCACGCTGGATTCTCGCCGGACGACGTGCGTCAGATGGCTGTCGTCAACCCCGCCCACCTGATCGGCGTGAGCGCATCAGGGCCGGAGTCACCTTAGTCGAGGGAGATTGAGCCATGGCAGCGATCGTGGTTGGCATCGCCGCGTCGCACAGCCCGCAGCTGAGCACGCCGTCCGAACTGTGGCGCCTGCACGCGGAACGTGACCGGCAGAACAAGCAGCTGTACTTTCGCGGCGCCGTCTACGACTACGAGCAGCTGATCGAGGCCCGTCGCCACGAGCACCTGCAGGACGAACTCGACGACGCCGTCTGGCTCGAGAAGCACCAGCGCTGCGACCGGGGTATCGACATCCTGGCGGAGACGCTGGCCGAGGCCGCCCCCGACGTCGTGATGATCGTCGGCGACGACCAGCGGGAGATGTTCCTTGACGACGGCATGCCGACCCTCGCCATCTACTGGGGGGAGACCGTCGAGTGCATCCCCAAGCCGGAAGAAGAGCTGCCCCCATCGCTGCGGCCGGCACGCTGGGCCAACTATGGCGAGCATCGTGACGTGTATCGCTGCGTGCCCGACCTGGGCAAGCACGTGGTCGAAGAGATGATGGTCGTGGGGTTTGACGTGGCTCAGATGAGGGAGCAGCCGGCGGGGCGCTCGATCGGCCATGCGTTCACCTTCGTGAAGATCCGGATCATGCGCGGCAACCTGGCACCGATGCTGCCGGTGCTGGTAAACACCTATTTCCCGCCCAACCAGCCCACAGCGGGACGCTGCTACGCCTTCGGCAAGGCGCTCCGGCGAGCCGTCGATTCGTGGCCCGGGGACGCTCGGGTTGCGGTCGTCGCTTCGGGCGGCCTCAGCCACTTCGTGATCGACGAGGAGCTCGACCATCGCGTGCTGGACGCATTACGTTCTCGCGACGCTGAACAAATCAGCGCCATCGGACAGGGCGAGCTGGTCTCGGGAACCTCCGAGATCCGCAACTGGGTGGTGGTCGCCGGCGCGACGGAGCACCTGGACCTGGAGGTGGTCGACTACGTGCCGACCTACCGCAGTCCGGCCGGGACGGGCTGCGGCATGGCCTTCGCCCGCTGGGGGTAGCCCGCTCCCGGTAGTCTGTACAGGCCTTGAGGCTGCACACTCCCCGGCCCGGCTTCACTGGTGGCGCGGGGCAGCCACCTTCCACACCGACGGACCGGCTGCTGATGGACAGTCCGCGGTGGGAGGAGGCGTGCAGGGCGCCGTTGATTGCCGAGGTCGCTGCCAGGCTCCGGTCTCCAGAGACCCTGCTCCTGTGGGTGCCCCAGCACAAGGCGCTGGCACTTGCGCTTTATGGCCTGGCAGTGTCGGCTGAGCGGTCAGCGCCTGCTGAGCATCGCGTTTATCTGCGCACACTGGCGACCCGCCTGCGCAAGGATGCCGCGTTCGCCACAGAGTGGGCAACCCGGCAGGGAGGAGGCGATCCTGCGGCTCCCGCGCCTGGCACTGGCTGACCCACGTCCGCCACCGGGACCGCTGCGGCCAGGCCAGGAGGCCCTCCACCTGGCGAAGCCAGCCATCGCCGCGGTCAAGCGCCTCCTGTCTGTGAAGTGGGACTTTGGGCGACCGTTGCAGGATCAAGTTCCCTCGCTCCAGTACGATCATCACCTGCCGGCCCTTGTGCAAGCGTTCGTCGTGCCCCCGGCAACATCCTTCACCCGCCGGCTGGCTTTTCAGCTCTGGCGCGCCCGGCGTTGGATGAGCGTGCATCTTTAGCGATGTCGGTGCTCATCATCTTCCTGGTAATCGGAGCCTCAGCCGTGTTGGTGGTCGAGTTCCTCCTCACCGCTGCCGCCGGCCTGTTCGCCTACAGGCCGGGCATCGAGCGCTTTGCCCACCTCACCGGCTTCACGCCAAGCCCCTTTGCCTATCGCGCCCTGGGCGTTCTTGCCCTTGTCGGCGTTGCTGGGATCATCGCCGGGGCCTGGCGACCAGTGCTGGCCGTGCTCGCCGCCAGCTACTTCGCGGTGCTGGCCGCCTTCACCCTGGTACGCCAGGTGCAGCGCGGTCAAAGAGGGCAGGAGCTCTTCGCCTACACGCTGTTCCTGGTCTCGGCGTTGATCGTGGTCGTCGTCCGCGCCTCCTCAGCCGCGTAGCAAGGCGGGAACTGTAGTTTTACCGGCAACGGTCCCCCCACTTTGGG
>DATFWQ010000277.1:0-27043 GCA_035259145.1 Candidatus Dormiibacterota bacterium
CGTGAGTCCTCGCGGTTTGCCGTCGGCCTCGCTGGCCGTGACGATCGCCACCCCGGACGGGAAGCAGGCCATGATGTCGCGGTAAAGCTGCTGGGTGACGGGCACCGACGAAAGCTTGGCGCCCGGCCGGGCGGTGCGTCAAGACGCCGCGATGTGCCCTGCTACGATGCCCAGGTGGTGCGGGCGGAGTTCGTCCCGGAGCGCGCATCCCCAGCGGACTGGCGGCGCTATCACGCCTTCCGCCGGCGGTCGCATGAGGAATGGCGGCCGGAGGAGCCGCTGGAGCCGGACGACGTCGCGCAGGCGCTGCTCTGCATGCGCAGCCGCTTCTCCTGGGATCATCACTGGCAAGTCACCCTGGGCAGCCAGGTTGTGAGCGAACTGGGGGCGGAAACGGTGCGTCCCGAGTCGCCCGAGTACGAGACCAACCGCCACCTGCTATGGGCGTGGGTGTGGGTGCTGGAGCCGTACCGGCGGCGCGGCATCGGCCGGGCGTGGGTGCCGAAAGTGCTGGACCTGATGGACGAGCATGGCTGCACGGTCTTATCCATGGGCGCGGAGCAGGAGTCCGGGCACGCCTTCATTCGCTGGCTGGGGGCCGAACCCAAGCTGCGGGAGCGAGAGAGCCGGCTCGACCTTCGCCAGGTCGACTGGCAGATGGTCGAGCGATGGGCGCGGGACGGCGAAACGGCCTCTCCCGAGGCTCGGCTCGAGCTGCACAGCCGGCGCCTGCCCGAACAGCTACTGGACGAGTACAGCCGGGCCAGCAGCGAGCTCCTCAACACCATGCCGTTCGAGGACCTCGACCACGGCGATATCGTCACCACCGCCGAGCAGCAGCGAGAGTGGTACCAGAGGCTCGACATCAGCGGTTCGTCCCACGACGTCTGCCTGGTCCGGGACCCCGATGGCACGATCGCTGGAATGACAGACGTGCTTCGGCATCCGTACGAGCCTGAGTTCGTCCGCCAGAACTTCACGGGCGTGGATCCGCGGGCCCGCGGCCGCGGCCTGGGAAAGTGGCTGAAGGCTTCGATGCTGCTCCATGTTCGAAGCGCCTACCCCGAAGTGCGCACAGTGACGACCGAGAATGCCGGCTCGAACGCTGCGATGCTCGCCATCAACCACGCGCTCGGCTTCGAGCTGACCCGCGAAGTGACCTACTTCCAGGTCCACCGCGACCGGTTGGCCCAGGTCTGCTGAGCCTTGACTGAGAGCCAGCGCGAGCTCGTCCCTGGGCTCGCGACTCCGGTCGAGTGGCGGCGTTATCACGCTTTCAGGCGCCGCCGCAACGCGGAGTGGCGGCCCGACGAGCCGCTGACGCCCGACGCCGTCGCCCAGATGAGGATGCTGGCGCCAGACTCGCGGACGATCAAGAACACCTGGCTGGCCCTACGAGACGACGAGATCGTCAGCGTTCTCGAGACCCGGGCGACCCACCCGTCGTCACCGGAATACCAGACCAACCGGCATCTTCTGTCTGCCGAGGTGTACGTGCTGCGTGAGCACCGGCGGCAGGGCGTCGGGCGCAGGTGGATCCCGAGAGTCGTAGAGATGATGGAACGACACCAGGCAAGCGTGATGACGGCTTCGGCTGAGGACGAGCCCGGCCACGCTTTCCTGCGCGGGCTTGGCGCGGCGCCAAAGATGACCGACCGCGAGAGCCGAATGGACATGCGACAGGTGGAATGGGAAATGGTCGCTCGCTGGGTACGGGAAGGGCAGGCCGCGTCGCCACGATCGCGGTTGCAGCTGTATCGGCACCGCCTTCCCGACGAGGCCCTGGAGGCGTTCTGCGTCCGCCTCACCGAACTGTTGAACACGGTGCCGTTCGAGGGCCTCGACCACGGCGACATGGTCATGACTGCCGACCACGTGAGGGAGTTCTACGCGAGGCTGGATGAGACCGGCTCATCGGTTCACACATGTCTGATACGTGAACCGGACGGCTCGATCTCGGGGTGGACCGACGTCCTGAAGCATCCCTATGAGCCCGGGTTGATCCACCAGATGTTCACCGGCGTGGATCGGAGGGCCCGCGGCCGGGGCCTGGGTAAGTGGCTGAAGGCCGCCATGCTGGAGCACATCCGGCGGCTCCACCCGGACACCCAGGCGATCGTCACCGAGAACGCAGGCTCCAACGCGCCCATGCTCGCGATCAACCACCGACTGGGCTTCCGGCTGCGCCGGACCGTAACCGTCTACCAGATCGACCGGCAGACCCTGGCCCGTTCAACCTGACCAGCCAAAACACTCTCCCCGCCACGTCGGTGGAGTACCCGGCGAAGCCGGGGGCAGCCAACTCTCCCCCGCCACGTCGGTGGAGTACCCGGCGAAGCCGGGGGAGGGGGGCGCCCCGGACCTACGCGGCGCGCGAGTCCAGGTGGCAGGCCAGGCTGGCGAAGATCTGATCGATCTGCTCGGGTCGGAGGTCGGCCGAAAGGTGAATCTCGACCGTGATGTTCTGGCCCCGCAGCCGGATATTCGGACGCTTACCCGTGGTGGTTGTGACCGCAAGCCGGCCGCGCTCCGCTTGCTTTCGCAGGTCCTGGCCACGCTGGTTGGCCATGATCGTGAGCAGATAGCTGTCCATCACTTTCGCCTCCCGTGCGAGCTTCTGGTTTTTGCGCTGCCGAGATAGTCACCGAGCAGCCCGGACACTTCTGAGAGAGGTCCGGTGCGAAGCGAGTACCGCTTCTCACCCAGGCGCACTCGCAGCAGTCCCGCGGCCCGCAGCGCCGCAAGGTGGTGGTGCATCGTCGACTTGCCGAGATCGAGGTCGTCGGCCAGCTCCTGCAGGGTACAGGGTGACTCGGCCAGCCTGCGGAGGGCCCGCAGCCTGGACTCGTCCGCCAGCACCTTTGCGAGGCGCAAGATACGCCGCCTTCTCGCTTCCTCGACCGACGGCGCGAGCGCGTCCTCGCCGACCGGATACTGCATCACCAGGGTGTTCCGGTGGCGGTCGTAGTTGACCCAGGGACGGTTCAAGTACGAGGGGATGAGCAGCAGGCGGTCGATTCCGACCTCGGGCGCATACTCGCCGCCATTGGTCGCCTCCTCGACGACTTCGAATAGAGAGCGCTCCTCCGCCATATGCCCCTTGTGCTCTGCGTCGCGCGTGAGGATCGGGGCGATCTCAGCCCACTGCCCGGAGAACACCTCGCTGTGCCAGCGGTCCAACGTGGCCACCACCATGGCCTTTGCCCGGTCAGCGTCAGCCCCGAACAGCCTCACCACCTGAGGCACCCACTTCCGGACGACGGGGTCGTCCCGCTCCAGAAGCGAGAGCAGCGGGTCGAGCTCGCCGTGGCCGGCACCCACCATCGCCTCACGCAGGGCGGCGCCGGGCTGGTGACGGTGGTGGAAGCCGAGCAGCTCCAGCCACACCTCGTCAGGCGGCATGGCCTCCAGATGGTCCAGAAAGCCGGGCACGTCGGCCGGCGCCTCCGCCACCAGAGCATCCAGTGCGCACCAGGCATTGCTTGACCCGGGCTGAGAGTGGAATGGAGCGAGAAGCTCTGTCAGCTGAGAGGAGGCACTGGTTCGTACATCATCGAACCATGCGCAACCGATCTCATAGTCCTTGCATCGAACCGCCGGGTCTGTGAAGATGTGGAGTCCGGAGAGACTCTCGGCCGCTTCTGAGACGCAGAAGTCGATGTTCGGGACAGTCTGTGGAGACGTTAGCCTCGTGATAGATGCGACCATCGAGTTCGATCATAATCGAACTCTCTGCTCATGTCAAGATAGCTCAGATCTTTCGGAGCCGGACTTCCTCGAACGAGTGGTCGCGCGCCTTTCGCAGCACCAGCCGGGCTCGATCGCGGGTGGGACCAATGTTCTCGCGCAGGTTGATTCCGTTGATGTCGGCCCAGATCCGCTTGGCGGTCCCGATGGCGTCCGCTGTAGAGAGGTCCGCGTAGCGGCGGAAGTACGACCTCGGGTCGCGGAACGCGGTGTCGCGCAAGGTCAGGAAACGTGCGACGTACCACTCCTCGATGTCGTCCTCGTCGGCGTCGAGGTAGATGGAGAAGTCGAAGAAGTCAGATACAAACGTGCGGATCGAGCGGCGGCGAGCGCCGTCCGGTGTCTGCAGCACGTTCAGGCCCTCCACGAGCATGATGTCAGGCTGCTCTACCACCATCTCATCGCCAGGGACGATGTCGTAGACGAGGTGAGAGTAGACAGGCGCCCTGACCTGGTCGGCTCCCGACTTGAGCTCCGCCATGAACTGCATCAGCCGCCGGAGGTCGTAGCTCTCCGGGAAGCCCTTGCGCTGCATCAGGCCGCGCTCTTCGAGAACCCGGTTGGGATAGAGGAATCCGTCGGTGGTGACGAGGTCGACTTTCGGGTGGTTGGGCCACCGCGCGAGGAGCTCTCGCAGGATGCGGGCAAACGTGCTCTTGCCGACGGCTACACTGCCCGCGATCCCGATGATGTAGGGGACCGGCCGGGCCGGTCTACCGAGGAACGTATCCGTCACGTGGTGCAGTCCCTGGGCCGCGGCCACATAGAGGTTGAGCAGCCGGGACAGCGGCAGATAGACCTCCACCACCTCGTCGAGGGAGACGTACTCGTTGATGCCCCGCAGCGTGACGAGGTCGGCATCGGTAAGCGTGAGCGGAGTCGCGTCACGGAGGCGAGCCCACTCGGGGCGAGCGAAAGTCACGTATGGCGAGAAGCCGTTCATTGGTGCTCGTTTCGCGATGGTTTGCAAGCTAACCAGATTCACTCTTCTCAGCGTCAGCGCGACCGTATGCTGCATCGTAGGAGCGATGCCGCCGCCACGCACCTACCGGGTTCACGAGGCCAATCAGATGCTGCCGAAGGTCCGGCGCCTGGCGGGCCAGATCGTCGAACTCTCGGCCCAGCTTGACGAGCTAACAGACCGCGTTCGCATCGCCCAGTACCGGATGGGGCGTCCGGCTGCCAGCACGTCCGATCGAGACCGCTTCGAAGAGAGCACCGCCGCGCTGCGCGGTGCTGAGGATGATCTCGTCGCTGCGCTCGCGGGCCTGGAGGAGCTGGGAGTTCAGCTCAAAGATCCTCGCACCGGGTTGGTGGACTTTCTCTCCTACCGAAATGGCGAGCTGGTAGAGCTCTGCTGGCAGCTGGGCGAGGACCGCGTCGCGCACTGGCACCGCATCGGCGAGGGTTTTCCGGGCCGCAAGCCGCTCTGAGGGATGCGGCGCTGATCACGCCCTCTGGGCGGTCTCGACCAGAGCTGCCTTGACCTTCAGCACAAGACCGTCCGGATCCAGGCCGTGCTCGGCCAGAATCTCTGCCTGCCTTCCGTGCGGCAGGAAGCGGTCCGGCAGGGCAGCCATCCGCACCTTGCCGGCAAGGCCCTGCGGCGCGAGTGCCTCCAGGACGGCGGCGCCGAAGCCGCCGGTGCCGACGTTGTCTTCGGCCGTCAGGAGCAGACCGTAGCGGATGGCCCAGTCGCTGAGGAGCCGCGGATCGATCGGCTTCAGCCAGCGCGCGTTGATCACGCCGCAGGCGATGCCCTCTGCCGCAAGCAGGTCTGCGGCCACAGTGGCGACCTCCACCATGCGCCCGATGGCCAGGATGGCCACCTCATCGCCGCGCCGCACCTCCTCCCAGCGCCCGATCGGGATTGGCTCGACCGGCAGATCAGGCGTCGCGGGGACCGTTCCCCTCGGATAGCGGATTGCGACCGGCCCGTCAGACGACAGCGCCGTCTCCAGCAGCGCGCACAACTCGGTCGCGTCCGCCGGGGCTGCGATTTTGAGGTTCGGCATCAGCCTCAGGTAGCTCAAGTCGAAGACGCCGTGGTGGGAAGAGCCGTCGGGGCCGGTGACCCCGGCCCGGTCGATCACGAAGACAACCGGCAGCCGGTGCATGCAGACGTCCATCATCGTCTGGTCAAAGGCGCGCTGCAGGAACGTCGAATAGATGCAGACGATGGGCCGCTTGCCGCCCATGGCCAGCCCGGCGGCGAACGTCACCGCGTGCTGCTCGCAGATTCCAACGTCGAAGATCCGTTCAGGGAACTCCTTGGCGAAGCTGAGCAGCCCGGTCGACGACGTCATGGCGGCGGTGATCGCGACCACGTCCGGGTGGCGCGAGGCAGCTGACATGACGGCTTCCGCGAAGACGTTGGTGTACGTGAGCTCAGGGTTGCGTGGCCGGCCCGTGAGCGGGTCGGTGCGAGGACTGACCTGATGCAGCTTGTCGTTCTCATCGTCGATGGCAGGCGGATACCCCCGACCCTTGTCGGTTACAACGTGGATCACGCTCGGGGCCTTGAGGCGCCGAGCCCGTCCAAGCAGGTCCTCGAGCGCATCGAGATCGTGGCCGTCTGCCGGGCCGGCGTACTTGAGGCCCAGGCTGTCGAACACCGTGCTGGGCTGTAGGAGCTGCTTCAGAGACTCTTTGACCCGGAAGGCCGCTTGATCGGCCTGCGCACCGACCAGCGGAAGGTGGCGGAGGCTGTTCGAGATCTCCTCTTTAAGGCGCTCGTAGCGCGGGTCGATCTGCAGCTGGGCGAGGTGCCGCGCCAGACCGCCCACAGTAGGCGCGTAGGAGCGACCGTTGTCGTTGAGGACCACCACCAGGTTGGGCGGCTGGAGGTGGGCTATCTGGTTGAGCGCCTCATAGGCCATTCCGCCGGTCAGCGCCCCATCGCCGATCACAGCCACCACGTGACCGGGAACGCCACGCCGGAGACGTGCCTCGGCGATACCCAGCGCGTAGGAAAGGGAGGTGGATGCGTGGCTGTTCTCGACGACGTCGTGAGGACTCTCGGCCCGCGACGGATAGCCGGACAGGCCGCGGGGCTGCCGCAGCGTGGCGAAGGCACCGGCACGGCCCGTCAGCAGCTTGTGCACGTAGGCCTGATGGCCGGTATCCCAGACGATCACCTCGTCAGGGCTCTCGAAGACCCGATGCACCGCGAGCGTCAGCTCGACGACGCCGAGGTTCGGCGACAGGTGGCCGCCGGTCTTCGAGACGTGCTCGATGAGAAAAGATCGGATCTCCGCGGCCAGCTGCTCGAGCTGGCTACGGTTCAGGGTGCGCAGGTCCGAGGGCGAGTAGATCGACTCGAGCACTACCAACTAGCCTAACGCTGGGGCCTCGCTGACCGTTCCGCTGAAGCGGCTATGGCCTGCCTCTTCGTGCCCTAAACTCGCGACATGCACGGTGAGAAACAGTTCGGCTTCGACACGCTTGCCGTTCACGCCGGCCAGCGTCCAGACCCCGTCACCGGTGCCCGGGCTGTGCCCATCTACCAGACTGGCGCTTACGTCTTCGAGGACACAGACCACGCCGCCAATCTGTTCGCGCTGCAGCGGTTCGGCAACATCTACTCGCGCATCATGAACCCGACCGTCGCGGTCTTCGAGGAGCGGATCGCGGCCCTCGAGAACGGCATCGGCGCAATTGCCACCGCCTCAGGCCAGGCCGCCCAGCACCTGACGATCTTCGCGCTTATGCAGGCGGGAGACGAGTTCATCAGCTCGCGCAGCCTCTATGGAGGCTCCTTCCAGCAGTTCGACGTCAGCTTCCGGAAGATGGGCATCGAAAGCCGCTTCGTGGACCCGCTTGACCTGGACCAGTGGAAGGCGGCGGTGACCCCGAGAACAAAGGCGTTCTACGCGGAGACCCTCGGCAACCCGCTGATCGACGTGATCGACATCGAGGCCCTGGCCAACCTGGCCCACGAGGTGGGAGTCCCACTCATCGTCGACAACACCTTCGCCTCGCCCTATCTGTGCCGGCCGCTGGACTGGGGCGCCGACATCGTGGTCCACTCTGCCACCAAGTTCATCTGCGGTCACGGCACGGCGATCGCCGGCGTGATCGTCGACGGAGGCCGCTTCCCGTGGGACAACGGCAAGTTCCCCGGCATGACGGAGCCGTCGCGGGGTTATCACGACCTGCGGTTCTTCGAGTACTTCGGGGACTTCGGGTGGCTGATGAAGTGCCGGTGCGAGATGCTGCGTGATTACGGCCCCACCATGGCGCCATTCACGGCCTGGCTGCTGCTGCAGGGTCTGGAGACCCTGCACGTGCGCATGGACCGCCACGTCGCCAATGCACAGAGAGTCGCCGAGTACCTGGAGCAGCACCCGGCCGTCCAGTACGTCAATTACCCCGGCCTACCATCCGACCGCCATTACGAGCTGGCCAGGAAATACCTGCCCAGAGGGGCCGGCTCGATCTTCACGTTCGGCATCAAGGGCGGCAGGGAGGCGGGAAAGCGCTTCATCGACTCGGTCCAGCTCTTCAGCCACGTGGCCAACGTGGGCGACACCAAGTCCCTGGTCGTCCACCCGGCTTCAACGACCCACCAGCAACTCGGGGACGAGGAGCTGCGCAAGGCCGGAATCGGGCCTGAGCTGGTACGTGTTTCGATCGGTATCGAAGACGTGGACGACATCCTGTGGGACCTGGACCAGGCGCTGACTCGGTCGCAGAAGCCAGGGCTGGTGGCCGCAGCGCCGTCTCGGAACGGACTCGGGCACTCCATCCTGTCCAAGGCGTTCGGCGCGCCTTACCAGGGCTGAGCACGTGATGGAGGTGCTGGGAGTTCGCGGCTGCCGTTCAGAAAGGACGGCTGAGGCACGATGAGCGCGGTCGGCGAGCGCAACGACTTCGGGCTGACGGCGTGGGATCGCTACCGGATTCTGACCAGCTACCGGACCATCGCCATGGTCGGACTGAGCTCGAACTACTACAACGCGAGCTCTTTCGCGGCCATCTACCTGGACGCGAACGGCTACGACATCGTGCCGGTGAACCCGGCGCAGGCCGGGAAGCGGGAAATCCTGGGGCGCCGCGTATATGCCACCTTGAGGGAGGCCGCGCAGGATCATCCGATCGAGATCGTCGACGTCTTCCGACCTTCTGCGGAGGCGCCGGGGATCGCGAGAGACGCAGTCGAGGTGGGCGCCAGGGTGTTCTGGATGCAGCTTGGAGTGGTCAGTGACGATGCAGCCCGGATCGCGCGCGAGGGGGGGCTGGAGGTGGTGATGGACCGCTGCTGCAAGATCGAGCACGCGCGGTTCTTCGGTGGTCTCCGGACGATCGGCCTGAACACCGGAATCGTGACCAGCCGGCTGGCAATGCGACTCCCCGAGGGCTGAGCGACGCCGCCGTGAGCACGAAACGCGGGCGCCTTACCGCGCCCGCCTACGGTGCGCCTGGGTCCAGTCGCTCGGCGACGAGCTCTAACACGTGGGCGACCCGCAGGTTCAGACGCCGCCTATGGGCACCCGCTCGGATGTGCATCAGGCAGCCCGGGTTGTCGGAGGCGACCACCGTGCAGCCGGTCCTGGCAATGGCCTCCAGCTTCCACTGCACCATGCGGTCGGCGACTTCGGGCCAGTCGAACGAGAAGGTGCCCCCGAAACCGCAGCAGTTGGCGATGTCGGGCAAGTCGACGACCTCGTAGCCGGCCAGCTCCAGAACTCTACGCGGCTCTCTGACCAGGCCCAGCTGGCGCTTGGTCTGGCAGGAGTCGTGGTAGGCGACCCGAGGTCGCAGGCCGTTGGCAGCCTGCACGAGTGACGGCCGTCCTTCCAGCAGTTCGAGCACGAACCGCGTCGAATCGCGCATCCGCTCCCGGACGGCTTCAACGCCGGCACCGCCGACCCCCCAGTCGGCGGAGTCGATGGTGGCGGCACCGAAGCAGGAGGCGGAGGGGGTGACGATCGGCCCCTCCGAGGCCTCAAGCGCCGAGACCAGGCGCGCGAACAGGCCGGCGCCGCGATCGAAGTCGCCGGCGTTGCTGCAGATCAGTCCGCAGCACCACTGGCTTTCAGGAAATTCGACCCTGTAGCCGGCTCGCCGGAGGATCCGGTTCAGCGCCTGGCCGGCTTCGGGCATGACGCGGTCGACCAGGCATGAGGCGAATATGGTCGCCGGCTGCTCGCCGTCGGGACCGCCGGTCTGAACCAGCGACCGGAACGGCCGCTTCGCAAGCGGCACCGGTCCTACTGGAAACAGCCGGCTGACAGGAGCCGCCAGCCGCGTCGCTGCCCGGGCGGCGCCGGGCCGCGACCACATCTGAAGCAGCGCGCGCTTGGTCAGCGTCTTGCGGTGCCCGTGACGCCGGTGCTCGAGGATCTGCCGGGGCAGCGGGATGTCGACCGGGCAGATCTCCTGGCACGCGTTGCACTGGGTGCAGAGGGAGTTGGGCAGCTCACCCGCCGCCGGTCCATGGTGGAAGGGCGTCAGCACCAGCCCGATGGGCCCACTGTAGATGTGGCCGAACTGGTGGCCACCGACCGCCATGAACGCCGGGCAGGCGTTCGAGCAGGCTCCGCAGCGGATGCAGGTCATCGCATCGGCAAAGACGGGGTCCGCGAGCATCTCTGTGCGACCGTTGTCGAGGACGACGCAGTGCATCTCGCGAGGCCCGTGGGCGCCGATCACCGGTGAGAAGCCGATGTCCGACGAGCGTGAGGGGCCGGTCACCCAGTTGACGTACGTGCTGATCAGCTGGCCGGTGGCAGAGCGCGGGAGCATGCGCAGCATGGAGACCGCGTCGTCCAGGCTGGCGATCACCTTGTCGATTCCGAACACCGCGACGTGGACGCGCGGCAGGGTGATCGTCAGGTCCGCGTTGCCCTCGTTGGTGACGATCATGACCGTCCCGGTCTCGGCGATGGCCGCGTTTGCCCCACTGATGCCCACCGCCGCGTTGATGAATTTCTCGCGCAGTTCCTGTCGGGCGTGGCCCATGATCGCGTCTCTGTCGGGCTCGACCCCCAGCTCGTCCGCCCAATCCTGGACGGTCAGGTGAATTGCGGGAGCCAGGAGGTGGCTGGGGTGCTGCCCCAGGCGCTGCACCATGTACTCACCGAGGTCGGTCTCGACGACTTCCATGCCGAGGGCTTCCAGGTGATGGTTGAGCCCGATCTCCTCGGTGGCCATGGACTTGCTCTTGGTTACGATGCCCGCTCCGGCTCGCTCGCAGATCTTCCCGACGATCTGGCGAGCCTCGGCTGCGTCGCGCGCGAAGTGAAACTGACCGCCGACCGCCTCGAGGCGCTGGCGAAACTGCTCCACAAGCTGGGGCAGCCTGGGTAGGTTCTCCTGGCGCCGCCGTTTCAGGTCTCCTCGGCCGGCCTCGAAGTCATACGACTGGAAGCCCCTTGCTCGCACAGCGCGGAGGCTGGTCATCGCCTCTGTCAGAGCCTGCTGCAGCCGGGGATTGTCCAGAGCGGCGTCGACGCGTTTACGGAAGTGTCTGCGGCTCTCAGGCACGCGCCACGACCGCCTGGCCGAGCCTCTCGCTGAGCACTTCCACGCTGCGCGTGGGGGCCAGGCATGTCGTCCCGATGCAGACGACCGCCGTTTCGTCGCCGGACCGGTCGACCACGGCGTAAGGGTGGACGGCAAGGGCTGCCTGAGACAGCGTCTCGTTGCGGGTCGTGACCTTGACCGGCTCCCTCAGCAACCTGTCGAGAGCGCGGGCGAAGACGGCGGCCATGATGCCGTAACGGCGGGGGAGTGCCGCCACCGATTCCAGCGCGCGCCGGGCGTGCTCGCGCAGGCGCAGCTCGGGGTCGCCGACGAACGCGTCCAGCTCAGTCAGCCCGATGGCTGCGACCGAGTTCTCCGCCAGTGGCTTGATCCGATCCTGCAGCCTGCCCAGGTCGTCTCCTCCGGAGCGGTCGAAGTAACCGCCGAGCTCCGGGTCGCCGTATGCAGCCTGGAGGTGGTCGGCCAGCTCCAGGGAGCGCGTGCGCCAGACGTCGCCCAACCCGGCGGCAGCCGCGCGAGCCGACGCCCACAAACCCCAGGCCTGGTCGCCGAGCTGGCCGCCCTGCCCGGTCGTGTGGCCTAGTCCGGCTCCGGGCACGTACAGGTCGGCGAACAGCTGCTCCAGCAGCCGGCCCGCGGATTCACGCAGCCTGGGCCTACCGAGGCGGGAGTCGGCTTCGAGGTAGGCGATGGCAAGGCCGCAGTTCCAGGCCGCGTAGGTGCGACGATCCACGTAAGGGGCCGTGAGCTGGCTGCGGCGGACGGCGTCGCTTGCATAGTACTCCTCGTCGGCGTCCTGGCTTCCCGCATACAGGCCGGTCTCGGGGTTGCGCAGAACTGTGTCGAGGTAACGTGCGGCGTCGTCCACGATGGCCGCTTGACCGGTCAGCGCCAGCGCGGCGACCAGCCCGCCGTGGTCATCGAGCATCTTCTCGAAGTGAGGAACGCTCCAATCCTGGGTGGTCGAATAACGGAAGAAGCCACCTTCGACGTGGTCGTACGTGCCTCCGCCGGCCATCTGGGCGAGCGTGTGGCGCGCCATCTCCATCAGGCGCGGCTCGGCCTTGAGGATCGATTGCTCGGCCAGCAGCGCGACGGCGTCGGTTTGAGGGAATTTGGGAGCGTTGCCGAAGCCACCGTACTGCCCGTCATAGGCGGTCTCGACACTTCCCAGGATGCGGTCGACCAGGCCCGGATCAAGTGATCCGGCGCTGGCCGCGACCGCCCCGCCGGCGCGGCGGCGGCCTTCGAGGACCGCGGCGACGATGTCGGGCTTTCGTGTTCGGTAGTAGCTGGCAACGCGGGTCAATGCGTCGGCCATCTGGTCGGGAGGCAGGTAGGTGGCGCCGGTCAGTACGTCACCTTGCGGCGTGAGGAAGGCGGTGGTCGGCCAGCCGCCCATGTTGTAGCGCTGGTTGATATCCGGCCGGACGTCGTTGTCGACGCGCACGGGGACGTACTCACGGTTGACCAGGTCGATCACTTGCTGGTTCGAGTACGAGGTCTCGTCCATGACGTGGCACCAGTGGCACCAGACGGCGGAGATCGCGAGCAGGATGGGCTTGTCCTCAGCCGTGGCGCGCTCGAACGCCTCCGCCGCCCACGGCTGCCAGTGGATCTCATCTGCGCGGTTTGGGCGCGGCGAGAAGTGGAACTGGGATGGGCCCTCGCTCACGCCCTAAGCGTACGCGCGCCGCTGGCCGCACCTCAGCACCCGTGGCATCGCGACAATCTGGCTTGTGAGGCGATCGATCAGCGCTTTGCTCGCGTTCGTCCAGTGGGGCCCCTTCGATCGACGCGCTGGCCTTGAAGCCAAGGAGGTGACGCACGTGGCTGATCGTGCACGGTTCCGGGGGAGCATCCGGTTCTTTCGACCTGAGCGCGCCGCGGGACTCGCGGTAGTCGACGTCCCCGGTGACGTGGCAGCGGCCCTGGGTGGCCTCAAGCAGATGCGCGTCCGGGGCGCCCTGAACGGTCTGGAGTTCAGCTCGAACACCATGCCGGCCGGCGGCGGCATACTGGCGCTGAGCGTCAGCCGAAAGCTGCTCGACTCCGCCGGATTGCGCGTCGGTGACGAGGCCGAGATCGAGATCGAGCGGGTCGACGCCGGCGCCTGAGCACCACGCGAGCAGGCCGGCGGGCGCGGTGCGGCTCGTGGCCGCGATCGGGCTGGACGTCGCTCGGTCAGTCGGGTGATGGGCCTGTCAGCCGCCACATGGGGTTGACCGGACCGTGGCCGTGACCGACCTCCAGTGAGTGCCGGATGGCTTCGGTGACGAAGAGCTTGGCTTCGAGCAGGGCGTCTTGCATGCTGCGGCCCTGGGCCAGGCATGCGGTGATGGCGGCCGAGAAGGTGCAGCCGCTGCCGTGGGTGTTGCCGGTCTCGATGCGGTTTCCCGGCAGCCACCGCAGTGCTTCGCCGTCGCAGACCACGTCGTCGGCATCTTCGCCTGCGTGCCCGCCCTTGACCACCGCTGCTCCGCAGCCAAGGTCAACCAGGTCCCTGGCGGCGCGCTCCCGCTCGCGACGGCCGGCGATCGGTCGCCCCAACAGAACTTCGGCTTCGGGCAGGTTTGGGGTGATCACCGCCGCGAGCGGGATCAGCCGGGTACGAAGCGCCCCCACCGCATCGTCGTGGAGCAGCTTGGCGCCACCCTTGGCGACCATCACCGGGTCGACCACGAGGCTGGCGATGCGGTGCTCTTCGACGGCGGCGGCCACCACTGCGATGATCTCAGGGCTCGCCAGCATCCCGGTCTTCGCCGCAGCGGGAGCCAGATCTCGCATCACCTCGTCGATCTGGGCGCGGATCATGTGGACCGGGAGCTCGGTGTAGTCGCTCACGCCCATCGTGTTCTGCGCCGTGACCGCGGTGATGGCGCTGGTGCCGTGGACGCCGAGGGCCGCGAACGTCTTGAGGTCGGCCTGGACGCCGGCGCCTCCGCCCGAGTCCGAGCCGGCGATCGTGAGGGCGACCGGTAGCTTCACCTGCCGGCGACGGTCTGCTGCACCTGGGCGCGACCGAACCTCAGGATCAGGGTGTAGGCCGTGCCTGCGACGGCGGCGCTCACCAGCCCCGACAGGTCGGCGCCGTGAAGCGCATTGATCAGCGGCTGGTTGAAAAAGGACGCAGAGCCAAAGATGTTCGGATAGTTGACGAAAAACAGGCTGACGACCGTGCCCAGGCCCCAGGCGACCAGCGCCGGAACCGGATGGCGCTCCCCGTGAGCGTAGAAGGCCAGCAGTACGATGGCCGCCCAGGCCGGAGCCCAGAGGTAGGTCAGCAGCAGGAACTGCTGGTAGGCGACGTGAAAGTCCTGGATCACAACGGCGTAGGTGGCGAGGACGGTCCCCAGAATGCCGCAGCCGAGCGCCGTCTCCCAGCGCTTGAGCCGGATCCCCATGGTGAGTGTGACCAGCCCCGCGGTGTACACGTCCAGATAGTTGGCCCAGATCTCGCCGAGGACGACGAAGACGAAGAAGAGAACCGCGATGAATGGTGGCGCGTGCTGAGTGACAACGGCCAGCGGTCCGCCGCTGGCGGAGGCGGCAAGTCTGGGATCGATGGTGGGGAGAAGGAGTCCGAACAGCCCCAGCAGGATCATCGGCGCCGTCACGCCCAGGACCGGCCACCAGGTCAAGCCCCCGGCGGGCGTGTTGTGCGGCAGGTAGCGGGAGTAGTCGCTGGCGAACGGGAACCAGGAAGCGACGAGCGCGAAGCAGACCATGAATGCGAGTACAAACGCACCGGGGAAGTCCGCGCCCTGCACGGTGGGTCCCGCGGTCCAGTTGAACTTGGGCGCCAGCACCACAAAGAGGACAAGTGAGAGAGCCGCGAACGCTATCGCGCCGAATGTCTCGAAGACCTTGATCGTGGCGTGGCCGTACACGGCCACCAGGACGCTGAGGCCGGCAATGACGAGCACGAGCGGGAAGGCGAACCTGCTGGCCGCATCGCCGAAGCCGGCCAGCTTGAACATCTGGACACCGGCCTGAGAAGCGATCACAGTGTCGACCGCAAACCAGCCCACCGCGAGGAAGAGCGTCAGGAACGCGCCCACTTTGGCCCCATTGCGCCCGAAGATGCGCCGGGTGAACGCGATCTGGGGCAGGCCTGAACGCGGTCCGGTGTGGCTCAGCAGCCCAAGCATCAGGGCTCCGGCAACGGTGCCAAGCGCAGTGGCGGCGAGCCCGTCCCATACACCGAGGCCGAAGAAGGTGGTCGCCAGGCTGGCGGTGAGGAGGCTGGCGTAGTTGACAAAGGCGCCGGCCCATAAGAATCCGAGCTCGCGGGCACGACCGTGACGTTCGTCGACGGGGATCGGCTCGATCCCGTGCTCCTCTACCCTGAGGAACTGGTCGCTGGTAGACGCCTCGACGCCGGAGATGGCGCTATTCATATGACGGTTCCCTCCGCTGGCATTACCCAGATCAGGTGTCTGGCGGTCGGCCTTCCGGCCCTCTCAGCCCCCGAAAGAGCTCCCGCTTTTCCTACGGTCTGGATTTTACTTCCGCGGTGGTCACGGCGCGGCCCTTCATGTTGCCGTGAAGGTGGTCCGATAGACTTCAGGTCCAGATGGAGAAGCTCACCGACAAGCTCTTCACCAACCGCTACGTCGAGGACACCGGCCACCCCCACATCGAGATCGGCAACCAGGAGGTCTGCCGGGACAAGTGTGCGGGCAAGTACTGCACCTACTTCTGCCCGGCAGGCGTCTATGAGTGGGACGAAGTCAAGCAGGAGACGATCGTGAGCTTCGGCAACTGTGTCGAGTGCGGCGCCTGCGCGATCGGCTGTCCGTACGACAACATCATCTGCGTCACGCCAAAAGGCGGGTACGGCGTCCAGTACCGGAATGGATAGGACGCCGGGGCTCGCCGGAATCTGGCCTGGCTCCGGTTGGTTTCAGAGATCGTGAGCGAGCAGTTCGACGTCATCATCGTCGGCGGCGGGCCCGCCGGTCTCGCGGCTGGGCTGTACGCCGCACGAATGAAGCTCTCCGGCGTGTTGGTGGAGCGTGGCCCGGTGGGCGGCCAGCTGCTCAACACCGAGATGATCGAGGACTATCCCGGCTTCGAGTCGATCCTCGGCAGCGACCTCGCCATCAAGATGCTCGACCACGCTCGCAAGTTCGGCCTCGATGTCCGCGAGTTCCAGAGCGTCCAGGAGATCGACGTGGCCGCCGACGGGACCAAGATCGTCCGGCTGGACGGCGGTGAGGTGCTGACTGCGCCAGCCCTGATCATGGCGGCCGGCGGCCTGCCCAGGCGCCTGGGCGCGCCCGGAGAGACAGAGTTCGCCGGGCGTGGCGTCTCGTACTGCGCCGTTTGTGATGGCGCCTTCTTCAAGGGCGAGAAGCTGGCGGTTGTCGGCGGAGGCGACGCGGCGCTGGAGGAGGGCGACTTCTTGACGCGCTACGCCACGAAGGTCTACATCATCCACCGCCGGGGTGAGTTCCGCGCTCAGCCTGTCCTCCAGGAGCGCGCGAGGGCCAACCCGAAAGTCGAGTTCATCATGAACGCCCAGGTACGTAAGATCCAGGGCGACGGCAAAGTGCGGAATGTCCGCTACGTGCAGGGTGGCCTCGAGAAGGACCTGCCTGTCGGGGGCGTCTTCATCTTTGTCGGCTTCCTGCCCAATTCGGACCTGCTCAAGGCTCACGCTGAGCACGACGAGGCAGGGTATTTCATCACCGATCGGAACATGGAGACGTCCATCGAGGGCCTGTGGGCGGTCGGGGATGTGCGGGCACAGCTGACAAAACAGATCGCGACCGCCGTTGGCGACGGCACGACTGCAGCGGTCGCCGCGTCGCAGTACGTCGACGCGCTCAAGGACCGCCAGCGCGCGGTCGAAGTCGTCTAGTGGGACCTTAGACCTGGAGAGACCAGGTCACAACGACCGCTGATAGGGCCAACTGCCAGCACAAATGCCCTTTCCAGGGCGCCCCATAGGGCCATTTCCCGGCAGTTGGCGGTACCGCCTCCGGGGGGAGGCTCGCTCGCTACTGCCGGGGCCCCTCCAGGTCCGCCAGGTTGCGCAGATACCGGAAGGTGTAGATCCCCGTTGCGTGGCCACTGGCGAAGCCGATCTGCAGCGCGTACTGCCCGATGAGGCCCACGTCTGTGACCTTGAGCTCCTTCTCGTCAAGCTCGGCGGCACTGTCCAATCGCCCCGGCACACCCGCCTCGCCTCGGCATTCCGCGCACGGACAGGCCCACCGCAGCTGCCGGCCCGCGTAGCTCGTCCGGGCCCCGTCCTCCCAGGCGATCTCCAGAATGTTGTCGGCTCGAACCAGGTCGACAGTGGTCGGAAACGGGTCGGGGTCTCTCAGCGGACGTTGATCACGGGCAGCTGGCGGAACGACTGGATCGACGTCCTGGCCGCGATCTGAGACGCCACGTCGGCGAACGCCCTGGCGGCGGGCGAGTCTGGCCGCGAAACCACGATCGGCGCGCCGCTGTCCGACTCGACCCGGATGTCCTCGGCCAGCGGGAGCGCCCCCAGGAACGGCACGCCCAGCCGCCGCGCCGCCCGCTCGGCACCGCCATGGCCGAACACATGGTGCTCATGACCGCACTCGGGGCAGACGTACCAGCTCATGTTCTCAATGAGCCCCAGCGGCGTGACGTTCAGCGAGCGGAACATCTGCAGCGCCTTGACCGCTATGTCGAGGGCGAGGGCCTGAGGCGTCGCCACGATCGCCACCCCGGTCAATGGGACAGACTGCGCGATCGTCAGAGAGGCGTCGCCGGTGCCGGGGGGCAGGTCGATTACGAGGTAGTCCAGCTCACCCCACGCCACGTCCGACATCATCTGCTGGATGGCGCGAGAAACCATCGGGCCTCGCCAGATCATCGCCTTGTCAGCGCCACCCAGAAAGCCGATGGACATCAGCTGGAGCCCGTAGCTCCGCAACGGCACGAGCTTCTCATCGACGACCTTGGGCTGATCCTGGGTACCCGTCAGACCCGGGACGGACGGACCGTAGATGTCGGCGTCCAGCAGTCCGACCCGTGCCCCCGCCTGGTGCAGCGCAGCGGCCAGATTCACGGCGACCGTCGACTTGCCGACGCCACCCTTTCCGCTGGCGATGGCGATGGTCTGTTTGACTCCGGGCAGCATCTCAGAGGCCTGCTGGCGCATGAATCCAGGCCTCACGTTGGCCGTCATCCGTATGTCGGCTCGCGAGACTCCGGGCAGGGCCATGACGGCCTCCTCGGCCTGGGACTTGAACCGATCGCGAACCGGGCAGGCCGGGGTCGTCAGCTCGAAAGTGAATGCGACCTCACCGGCATCGGAGATGCGGAGATCTTTGATCATCCCCAGGCTCACGACGTCGCGTCCGAGGTCGGGGTCCACGATCTCAGCAAGGGCCGCAAGCACCTGCGGCTCGCTTGGGGCTGGCATGACGCTGATTCTAGGCCCGTCGTGGAGCGAGCAAGACAGGAATACGCTCCAGCCGCGCGGCGCCGGCGTCCAGAGTGAGGATCCCGACGGCGCGATCACCCGCCATTCCGGTAGTGGGGGTCGAGACGTTGATGAACCTGGTTCGTCCGACAATCTCGTCACGCCAGCGATGCGTGTGGCCGTGGATGCAGACGTCGAGCTGGGCCGCCCAGACATCGCCTGTTCGGGGTGGCCGGTGGACCATGCCGACCTCGAGACCCTCGAGGCTGCGGCGCACCTGCATCGGAACCCGGGGGTCGTCGGGCGCATTGCCGTTGACCACGGTCAGCGGCTTCCGGAGCCGGCGGAGACCATCCAGGACCGCCTCATCCTGCCAATCGCCCGCGTGCCATAGCTCATCGACAGTAGCGAAGCGGTCCCGGACGAAGTCGAGCAGCGCCTCGACGCGGTACCGTCCCTGGGTGTCACCGATGAGCCCCAGACGGAGCATCGAGAAGGAGCTTAGCGCCCTGCAGGAGGCCTGCCGGGCCTGCCGAAAGTGCGTCGACGAAGGCATCATCCCCGACGCAGCACCGGTGTTCTCAGGCCAGGCCGGCGCGCCATTCTTCCTGATCGGACAGGCGCCAGGTCCGGTCGAGCGGGAGAGCCGCCTGCCGTTTTCCGGCCGCGCAGGCCGTGAGCTGGGCCGGTGGATGCTCACGGCGGGGTTCGCTTCGGACGAAGAGTTCCGACGGCTGACCTACATAGCCGCGCTCATGCGCTGCTTTCCCGGCCGTGTCGGCTCGGGCATCGGTGACCGGCCACCGCCGAGCCGAGCCATCGAGAACTGCGGCAGCTGGCTCCAGGCCGAGCTCGAGCTGTTGCGGCCGCAGGTGCTGATTCTGGTGGGGCAGATGGCCATCACGCGGTTCCTGGGACCGGGGAGCCTGGAAGAGCGGGTGGGGCGAACATTCGGCTCTCACCCAGTGATGGTGCCGCTGCCGCACCCGTCGGGCCAGAGCCGCTGGCTGAACGACCGAGCCAACCGGCAGCGGCTTGCCGACGCGCTGGGTGCGTTGAACGAACAGCGCCGGCGGGTTCTGGAGCAGCGTGACCCGGGCGCCGGATAGCGTCCGGGTCACCGGGGTCGCGCTACTGAGCGATCAGACTGCCGACCTGCGAGATCGCATCCAGAAGAAGGCGCCCGCGGCTACGACGACCACCACCACGATCAGGGCAATGATCTTGTTGGTCGTGATTGCGGTTGTGATCAGGTACATGCGGAGAATCCCCCCAAACGAAAGATTGCAGATGCGAACCGGGTGCCCGGCTCGTTGGCCGGGCTAGTCTAGCGGTTCGTGCCATCCTGATGCCGTACTTCTTCGCGAGCCGCAGCGGGAACCAGGTCGAGATCACCGGCCAGGACGCCCGGCATCTGGCCCTCTCGCTCCGGGCTCGCCCCGGCGAGCGGATCTCGGTGGTAGAACCGGCCGGCCGCCTGCTCACGGTCCGATTGGATGCGGTCAGCGCAACAAGGATCAGTGGATTCGTGGAAGCCGACGTCGAGCACCATCCGGAGCCAGAGCTGTCGATTACCGTTGCCGTGGCAATGCTGCCCTCAGCGTCGCTGGAGCTTGTGCTCTCGCGCTGCACCGAGGCCGGAGCAGCCCGCTTCATACTGGTGGATGCGGCTCGCAGCATCTCTCGCGCAAGCAAGCCAGGCCGCTGGGCGACGATCTGCCGCGAGGCGGCAATGCTGGCCGGCCGGCTCGTGGTACCGGAGGTGGTGGGTCCTCTGCCGTTCCAGGCGGCCTGGGAACAGGCCGATGAGCCCTGGCTCCTTGACCGCTCGGGCCGTGGGCTCGGCCCTTTCGTGGACGACGCCACGCTGTTCATCGGGCCCGAGGGGGGCTGGTCTCCCGAGGAACTCAACCTGGGCGGTGACCGGTTGCTGAGCCTGGGGGAGCGCAACCTCCGGGCGGACACGGCCGCGCTGGTTGCCCTGGCGCTGGCTCTTGGCCCCTCCCAGTTGCACACGCGGTGACGCCTCCACTCACCATCGAGAGGTGAGCTCGCCCGGCAGATGGCCCTCTCCAAGACGCCGATTAGGGCGCGATGTCCCGGCAGTTGGTTCAGTTGCGCCACAGCCGCAGCTGTTAGTACAGGTTGAGGGCGGCGCGGGCGATGTCGCGGATGACCTGTGCGCCAAACTGGCCGGGCGTGGTCGTGAAGACGCAGATCGCGAACGGGTCGCCTGACAGAAAGACCACCCCACAGTCATTGGCCACGCCGTTGTCGGGGTCGGTACCGATCTTGTGGGCGACTGTCGCCGTCCGGCTGACGTAGTAGGGCAGCCAGTCGTTGAACTGCGTCGTCTCCAGCAGATTGAGAAGCCGCTGGGTCGACGTCTGGTTGAGGAGCTGGCCCCTCGCGAGCTGAGCCATCATCCGCCCGGCCGAGCGCGCCGAGCAGCCGTTGGTCGCCTGCTGGCAGTCGCCCGCGCCGACGGAGGCCGCGTACGCGTCGATCTGGGAATCGCCCAGCACGCGGCGCAGTGCCCTCCAGGCGGTGTTGTCGCTCTGCTGAATGAGCAGCGACAGGAGCTGGTCGTACGAGAACATGTCGCCGGGATGGGCCGTATAGATCAAGCTCCCGGTCCCGCTCATGAAGTCTTCGGGATGGAGGTCGATCTGGTCGCCCAGTGAGATCTGCACCGAGTCGGACTGGTGCAGCAGATAAAGCGCCTCCGGCATCTTGATCACGCTCGCCGCCTCCATCGAGGTCGTGTCACCCAGTGAGACCGTAAGCCCGGATCTCAAGCCTTCCATGTAGACGCCGAAGGTGCCTCCCTGGGCGCTCAGGTAGCTCTTGAGGCCGTTGGTGAACGAGCTCGCGTCGCGGCCCACGGGGATGGGTGTGAGCGTCACGTCGGTCGCCTGGTTCCAGTTCACGCTGGCCTGGGCTGCTGCCGGCCAGGTGGTGGCCGAACGCCAGCTTACCGTGTGCTGGCCAGTCGGGATCTTGCCGCTGAACGGGCTTCCGCTCAGGCTCTGGCCGTCGAGGGTCAGCTCGCCGCCGCCTGGTGCACTGATGTTCAGGGTCCCCGTCTTCCGCTCAAGCTGAGCGCGGACGGTCACAGCGTCATCCTTGCCGACCTGGACCTCGGTCTGCCAGGGGACGAAGAGGTCTGTCACGAAGGCGACCTGGTGGGCGCCTGCCAGCACGGCGAGATCACAGGGCGTGCTCTGGCAGTCGGCCGACGGCTCACCATCCACCTGTGCGGCCTGGCCGGCCGGGTCGCTGTCGAGGTGCAGCCTGGCGAACTGCCGTGGCAGCGTGAGCTGGATGCTTGGCGTCTCGTCCAGCACCAGCGACACCTGCTGTGATCCGGAGTCATGCTGACTCAAGAGCGCCGTCACGCTGACATCGCCGAGGACGTTCGGCAGCGTCATCTGGAACCGGCCCTCCAGGTTGGTCATGACGGCGTTGACCACGTTGGAGAGATACGCGAACGTGACAACGGCTCCTGGCAGCTGAGCGCCCGTCTCGTCAACCACGACGCCTGACAGCCGCGGCCACCGATGCATTACGAGCCGGCCCCCACCGGTCTTCACCGGCACGAACCCCGGTGCCAGGACCGTCAGCTTGATTGGAGCATAGGGCCAGCGTCGGGCACCGATCCGATACCTGCCATTAGGGTCGCTGCGGACCTCGCCAGCCGGTGAGAAGAGGGTTGACACCTCGCTGACGATCGCGTCGGCGACAGGGCGCCCGGCGGCGTCGACCAGCTGGCCGCTGGAGGGCACCGGCGTGGCAGTCCACATGGCCGCGCCGGCCGTCACGAACAGAGTGCCCAGCAGCGCTCCACCGACCAGCCACCGCGGCCGGTGCGACCCAGGGGCCGTGAGTTCGCGCCGATCGTACGCCACCTAGTTGTTTCCCGAATCAGCCCTGAAACCCGTCAGACGCCGAGGATGCGGTGGAGCACGTCGCTGCCACGTGCCTTGTCAGCGGGGAGCACCTCGACGATCCGCCCTTTCTCCATAAACGCTGCGCGGTCGGCCACTCGTAACGCCACCTGGTGGTTTTGTTCCGCCAGGAGAATCGAGACGCCAGTCGACCTGAGAGTCCTCAGCAGGGAGACGATCGACTGCACGACCACCGGGGCCAGGCCCTCGGCGGGCTCGTCCAGCAGCATGACCGCCGGATTGCTCATCAGCCCCCGGCCGATTGCCAGCATCTGACGCTCGCCACCCGACAGGCCTCCTGCAAGATTTGTCTTGAGCGATTCCAGCCTGGGGAACATCTCGAAGACCCGTCGCAGGTCCCAGCCTGAGCGGCCATCAGAATGAGCGGTCAGCTCCAGGTTCTCCAGAACCGTCAGGTTGGGGAAGCAGCGTGCGCCAGACGGCACGTAGGCGATGTGGCCCTTGGTCCGGCGGTATGGGGGCCAGCGGCTGATGTCGAGGTCCCCGACGCGGATGGTGCCGGTCGCTCCTGGCAGCAGGCCGACGATGCCCATGAGCGTTGTGGTCTTGCCGGCGCCGTTGCGGCCCAGCAGCGTGACCAGCTCGCCGTCGGCGACGTCGAGGTCGAGGTCGAAGATGACGTGGCTCTTCCCGTAGCGGACGTCGAGTCCGCGGACCTCGAGCATCAGAAAAAGGACTCCCCTCTCGTCACAGGCGTGGTGGGTAGGGCCGGCTTTGCCGGTCCGAATGAGTTGTCACGATCGCCGGCCGGACGGGGCCCGCCGGGAGGGGGTCCGGAGGGGGAGGCCTGCCTCCCCCTGCCCATCGTCACAGGCGTGGTGGGTAGGGCCGGCTTTGCCGGTCCGAATGAGTTGTCACGATCGCCGGCCGGACGGGGCCCGCCGGGAGGGGGTCCGGAGGGGGAGGCCTGCCTCCCCCTGCCCGTAATCATCAGACCACCGCCTCGGCTTCGAGCTCCCCGAGGTACACCTTCTGAACGTCCGGGTTGGCGCGCACCTCATCGGGCCCACCCTGCGTCAGTACCCGGCCCTGGTACATCACGGTTACGGTTCGCGCAGTCCCGAAGACTACCTCCATGTCGTGCTCGCAGAAGAGCAGGGTCAGCTGTTTCTCCAGGGCGACACGGCGGACAAGCTCCATGGCCTTCTCCGTCTCGAAAGGGGACATGCCTGCGGTCGGCTCGTCGAGCAGGACCAGCGTCGACCCGAGTGCCAGAGATATCGCGATCTCGATCGCGCGTTGATCGCCGTGTGACAGCTGGCCGGCGGGCAGCGTCGCGTACCGGTCGAGCCCGACGGCCTCCAGCAGCTGCATAGCGTCGTCGCGGAACATGCGGTCGGCCCGCCCGAACGGCCGCACCGTACGGCCGCGGTGGGCGAGCATCGAGTACTGGAGGTTCTGCAGAACGGTCAGCCTTGGGAAGATCATCGTGATCTGGAAGGCGCGGCCGATGCCGGCCTTTGCGATCGTGTGCGGTGGGTGGCCTGTGATGTCCCTGCCCGCGAACAGCACCCTTCCTGTGCTCGGCTTCAAGCGGCCTGTGATCAGGTTGAAGAGGGTGGACTTGCCGGCGCCGTTGGGCCCGATGATCGCGTGCCGGTCGCCGGCGTGGACTACCAGATCAACGTTCTGAACCGCCCGCAGCCCACCGAACGAGCGCGACAGGTTCTCCACCACCAGCAGCGGCTCGCCGCGTTCGACCCGGGCCTGATCCGCCTGGACCGCCTCGATGCGAACGACCTTGCCGACGTCAGCCCGCTCGATCGACTCCCCACCGCTTTCGATCTGCTCTGGTTCCGGCTCGTGGCGGAATCGCGTGCGCAGAGTCGTGAACAGCTCGGGCAGAGCCGAGAAGCCGCCCGGGACGACGAGGACGACCCCGAGCACGATCGCGCCCAGAAGGACGTCGAACTGGTACGGGAAGTTCTTGCTGAGCAGGTTGTCCAGCAGCGTGTAGACGAGTGCGCCGATGGCCGGGCCCAGGAATGTGCCGGTGCCGCCCAGCAGCGCGACCACCACCGGTTGGGCGTTTTGAGTCCAGTAGAGCATCTCCGGGAACGCCTCCTGCTGGAAGAGGGCGAAGAGGCCTCCGGCGACGCCGGCGAAAGTGGCCGCGATCGTGAAGACGGCCAGCTCGTAAGCCTTGACGTTGATCCCGATGGCACGGGCACGCTCGCGGTTCTCGCGAATCGCCGCCAGCGCGGCACCGAACGGCGATCGGGTCAGGGCGAACATCAGCCCCAGGCTGACACCGACCACGGCGCTGACGAAGTAATAGAGGGCGGTGAAGTCACTCAGCTTCTCAGGCAGGTCGAGGCCATGGATGCCGTTGTCCCCACTCGTGACCGCGTACCAGCCGAAGGCGATGGAGAAGAGGACCTGCGATATCGCAAGCGTGAGTAGAGAGAAGTAGAGCCGGACTGCTCGCAGCGCCGCCAGGCCGGTGACCAGCCCGAATACCGCCGCCACCAGCGGGGCAAGCGCCAATCCGACCAGCACCGGAACGTGGAAGCGCTGGAACAGCAGCGCGACCGTGTAGGCGCCCACGCCGTAATAGGCTGCGTGGGCGAAGGAGACCATGCCCGCGTAACCGAGCATCAGGTTGTACGAGACGGCCCAGAGCGCCAGCACCACCGCCGACGTGGCCAGGAAAATCTCGAACTTGGCGCTGATGTCGGGGTTGGCGAGCTCGTGCAGGCCCGCCAGAGGCGGAATCAGCAGGACGAAAGCGATGAACATCACGGCCACCGTCCACCGGAATCGGGCAGACCGTGGCAGATGGAGACGGGAGATCACTGCTCGGGCGTCCCGAACAGCCCCCACGGACGGATGATCAGCACCGCCGCCATGATGAGGAACACGAAGGCCAGCGCGAACTGGTTCGTGTACTGGTTCTGGAGGCCGAAGGAGTACACCTCACCCACGATCACAGAGCCCACCAGCGAGCCCAGGATGCTGCCCAGGCCGCCGATCACGCTGATCGCGAAGGCCAGCACCAGCACATCCGTGTCCATCGAGGACAGGACCGCCTGGCTTGGCGCGACGATGACACCTCCCAGCGCGGCGAGGCAGGCCCCGATGACGAAGACGGTGGTGAACAGACGGCCCACGTCGATGCCGCTGGCGCTGAGCAGCTCAGGATCGGACACAGCGGCGCGGATGTTGCGCCCCAGTGGAGTCCGGTAAAGCATCAGGTACACGCCGGCCGCAATCAGGATCGCGGCCACGATCATGACCAGGGAGTAGACGGAATAGCTGAACCCGGCCAGGCCCAGCGAGCCGTTGAACTGTGCCGGGACCTTCATCGTCCTGTAGTTGGGTCCGAAGACGATTCGAACCAGGCCGGCGATGATCAGCGTGACGGCGTATGTGCCGAGGAGCTGGACCAGGTGCGCCTCACGGTACACGCGGCGGAGGACGACGATCTCGATCAGGGCGCCTACGAGGCCGGTTATGATCACCGCGGCCAGCAGCCCGCCCCAGAAGCCAAGCGCAACGCCCAGCTTCTCCGCCACGACGACGGTTACGAACGCCGCGATCATGTAGAGGGAGCCGTGCGCCATGTTGATCACACGAAGCGCTCCGAACACCAGTGACAGCCCGGCGGCCACTATGAACAGGTAGGCGGCGTTGGACAGGCCGCCTACCGCGAACAACAAAACCTGCGCCGGATTCAATTGAGGGTCCTGGAGACGTTGATCAGGACTTCCAGGAGGGACAGAGCGCGAAATCCGTGGTAGTGGGGTTGCCGCCCTTCTCGCACTTGCCGTCACGGAGCTCGTTCACCAGGGTCATCGGCATGATGATGTCGTCGCCCTTCAGGTTGGTGACCTCCTTGAGGGTCGGAAACGGATACTTTCCGCCGCTGTCTGCGGTGGTGCCGATGGTCTCGCCGACGTTCGCCTGCTGGTCGCCGGTGCGGATCGTGAACGTGTAGCCGCGCAGGCTCTGGAACGACTTCCCCACGATCTGCTTGAGGACCTTGTCGCTGTCGAAGGAGCCGGCCGCGTTCGCGGCCTTGGCCCAGACCTGCACCGCGTCGAAGTCCATCACAGCCCAATCCGACGGGTATTCGTTGCTGTAACGGGCCCGATACCGCTTGACGAAGTCGTCGATCCGGGGGTTGGAGAGCGCGAAGAACGGGGCGCGCATATACAGGTGCATGCCCAGCGGGTAGCTCGAGGTCAGGGCGCTGAGGTCGTCGACGCTGGAGAGCGTGGTCATCGGGTACTTCTTGAAGAAGTCGGGGTCCACTCCGATCGCCTGCTTGATGAAGTTGACCTGATCCGCCGAGAAGATGTTGGAGTAGACGAGGTCGGGCTTGGCCGCCTGGATGGCGCTGATCGTCGAGTCCCACCGCGGGTTGGTCGGGAAGGGCACGTACCACGTGCTCTCAGAGTTGACGATCTCAGTCGATGGGCTGGCCTTC
>DATFWQ010000278.1:0-12395 GCA_035259145.1 Candidatus Dormiibacterota bacterium
GCCGAGAAGATGTTGGAGTAGACGAGGTCGGGCTTGGCCGCCTGGATGGCGCTGATCGTCGAGTCCCACCGCGGGTTGGTCGGGAAGGGCACGTACCACGTGCTCTCAGAGTTGACGATCTCAGTCGATGGGCTGGCCTTCTTCAGAGCGGCCACGAACGCGTTGGTCTCGGAGCGACCGAACAGGTAGTTGGGCGAGACGATGAAGACCTTCTTGACCCCGAGCTTGGCGGCCAGGGCCCCGGCCGATGTGCCCTCCATGTACGTGTTGGGGACAATGGAGACGTAGTAGGGGTTGACCAGGTCGGGCTCAGTGGTGAGCTGATAGCTGTTGCAGGTCGCCGCGATCACCAGGGTCTTGTTCTGCCTGGTGATCGGCATCGTCGCCGAGCACTGGGACGACAGGACCTGGCCGATCATGGCGACGACGTTGTCCTGCAGGACGAGCTGCTGGGTGTTCTGGACTGCTTTGTTGACATCGCTGGCGTCGTCGAGAATGTCGGCTTCGATCTTGTAGCCGTTGACACCGCCGCTGGCGTTCAGCTCGTCCACCGCCATCTTTACCGACTGACTGATGGCGTGCCCGTACGTCGCCGAGACGCCGCTGATCGTCGTCGTGAGGCCGAGCTTCTTGGTGCCCTTGAACGTGGTCGTCCCGGTTGTGGCGCCGCCGCACGCAGCCACGATCAGCAAAGCCGCGGTGGCGAGCACCGCCAACCGCAGCGGGTTACGAATGAATGGGATCACCGTACCTCCTCCATACCCTCAAACACCCGTTTGCCATGGGGTGCCGTGTGCGGATGATGCTAACTGCGCGGCTGGCCGTTGTCGAGCCGGGTAGCGGCAGGGCCGCGCCAGCCCGGGTAATCAGGCCTCGATACCATTGACCGCCGTGGCGACCGCGCAGGACCTGATACGCAACTTCTGCATCATCGCTCACATCGACCACGGCAAGTCGACGCTGGCCGATAGGATGCTGGAGCGGACCGAGACCGTCAGCGCTCGGGAGATGGTCGACCAGGTTCTCGACGCCATGGACCTGGAGCGCGAGCGCGGGATCACCATCAAGCTGCAGCCGGTGCGAATGGCCTACCGGGCCGCCGAAGGCCGGACGTACGAGCTCAACCTCATCGACACCCCCGGTCACGTCGACTTCTCATACGAGGTCTCCCGGTCGCTGGCCGCGTGCGAGGGCGCGCTGCTTGTGGTCGACGCGAGCCAGGGGATCGAGGCGCAGACGCTGGCCAACCTCTACCAGGCCGTCGAGGCCAATCTCGTCATCATCCCGGTTGTCAACAAGATCGACATGCAGGCGGCGCAGCCCGAAGAGGTCGCCTCCCACATCACCGCGGTGACCGGCATCCCCCGCCAGAAGATCATCCTCGCCTCGGCCAAGACCGGCGCCGGCGTCGAGCAGGTGCTGGAGGCGCTGGTCAACGAGGTGCCGCCGCCCAGGGGCGACCCCGAAGCCCCGCTCCGGGCACTCATCTTCGACTCGGCCTACGACTCTTACCGCGGAGTCGTCACGTACGTGCGGGTGGTGGATGGCGTGATCCGGCCCGGCACGCGCGTTCGGATGATGGCCACGGGCAAAGTGCACGAAGTCGACGAGGTGGGCTGGTTCCAGCCGCGCCAGCGGTCCGGCGAGGTGCTTTTGGCCGGTGAGGTGGGGTACTTCACCGCTGCGATCAAGAACGTAACTGACGCGCGCGTGGGGGACACAGTCACCTACGCGCTTCACGGGGCGGAGTCACCGCTGCCCGGTTACCGGTCGGTGAAGCCGATGGTCTTCGCCGGCCTCTTTCCAACCGACTCGGACGAGTACCAGGAGCTGAAGGAGGCGCTGGAGAGGCTGCAGCTCAACGACGCTTCCCTCGTCTACGAGCCGGAGAGCTCGGCGGCCCTCGGCTTCGGGTTTCGGTGCGGCTTCCTCGGCCTGCTGCACATGGAGATCGTCCAGGAGCGGCTGGAGCGTGAGTTTGGCCTGGACCTGATCACGACCGCGCCGACGGTGAAGTACGAGGTCTACCTGCGCGACGGCGAGAAGGTCGATGTCGACAACCCTGCCGCGCTCCCGCCCATGCAGTCGATCGAGCGGATCGAAGAGCCGTACGTGCTGGTGTCGATCATGGTCCCCTCCGAATACCTGGGTTCGATGATGGAGCTCTGCCAGGAGCGGCGGGGGACGTATGTACGCCTGGAGCATCATGCGGGCGATCGGGTCACGCTGGAGTACGAGCTGCCGCTGGCGGAGATCGTGCACGACTTCTACGACGCGTTGAAGTCCCGCTCACGCGGGTACGCGTCGATGGACTATGAGCTGGTCGCGTGCAAATCGGGCGATCTGGTCAAGCTGGACATCCTGATCTCCGGCTCGGCCGTGGATGCCCTTTCGATGATCGTCGACCGGCAGAGGGCGGCCCTCCACGGCCGGCGCCTCGTCGAGAAGCTCCGCAGGATAATTCCACGCCAGCTCTTCGACGTGCCGCTGCAAGCGGCGATCGGCGGCAAGATCATCGCCCGGGAGACCATCCCGGCCATGCGCAAGGACGTCCTCGCCAAGTGCTACGGCGGCGACGTGACCCGCAAGCGCAAGCTGCTCGAGAGGCAGAAGGCAGGGAAGAGGCGCATGAAGCGCGTCGGCTCGGTCGAGATCCCGCAGGACGCGTTCATGGCGGTCCTCAGCCTGGACGCCTGAGGTCGCTCACTCTGAGCGCAGGCGTTCCCGCGCATAGCCCAGCACCCACTCGAACACCTGGTCTCCTGGTTCGATGTAGTCCGGCAACCTGTCGAGGGGGGAGCCATAGGCGAGGTCAAGCGCCAGCGATGCCTGACTGCGAGCAGCGCGATCCTCACCGGGATCCTCCGCCATCCGGAGCAACAGCTCCAGCAGTGAGCGGCTTCGCCTTCGCGCCAGATAGGCGCCCGCGAGGGTGAACGCGGCCGGCCGCACGACGGCTTCACCGCCCGCCCAATCCCAAACAACGCCCTCGATGAACTGCGCCAGCCAGTCGAGAAGGAATCGCGTCAGGCCCCAGCTCGCGCAGAGTGTCACCAGCGCCAGCCGGGCGATTTCAGGATCGGGGCGGAAGTCCAGGTAGCGCTGAACGGCGCTGCGATAGCTGGCGTCGCCGGCGTGGAGCATGACGAGCATTTGCTCCCGGATGCGCTCGAAGCTCTTCTGGGTCTCCAGTTCCCGCGCAATCCGGTCCAGGTCGCCTCTCGAAAGCTCCCCGGCCCGAGCCTGCTTCAGGGTGGGCGGCTGTTCAGCCGGAATGTAAGGCAGCGCGTAGTCGGGCAGCTCGATTCGGCCGGGCACGGGCCGGGCGGCGGCGTGTGGCGGTGGATCCGGTTCTGACGGCAGCCGCGCCCTCGCGGCCTGCAGCGCGGCCGCGTATCGTTCGTCGGTCAGCGACAGCTCGAACGGCACCTTGTGGGGGGGAACGCCCGACGCCTCGAGCAACGCGCTTGCGGCCTCTTCGCGGTTCTTCTGCTGCTCCGTCTCGTCCTCGGAAACCGTCGTGAGAAGCGTCAGTAGCCTTCGCGACTTCTTGTACGCGAGGTGTCTACCCGCGATCGACAGCGCCAGCGGACGGACCGTCGGGGTCCATTTGAAATCCCACTCGACGCCCTTTCCGTACCAGACCAGCCAGTCCAGGTAGTCGGCCGTCAGATACCAGTAGCTGCACAACGTCTCCAGGGCGGAGCGCGCGATCTCCAGGTCGGCGTGGAAGTCGAGGTACGGCTCGATCGCCAGCCGGTAGCGGGCGTCACCTCCGAACATCAGGACCAGCAGCCTTTCATGCAGATCCCCGGACGGTTCGCCCCGCTCCAGGCTGGCGGCGACCTCATCAAGCTCTTGCCTTGAGAGGAGGCCCGCCTTGGCTCTGTCGATGATGTTGGGCATCTGACTCCCGCTTCTGGTCAGCTTCCAGGTGGCACGTATTTCTCGGAGTAGTCGAGAAGCCTGCTCGCCTCCGAGATGACGCTTTGTGCCTGCGCGCGCTGAGCGGTCGAGCAACCTGGGCTAGAGAGGTCCTTCTCCATCGCGGCGATCGTATTCTTCAACCCCCTCTGTGCGTCCTTGACCTTGCCCACGTGGTTGTAGGGAGTGCCATCCGGCTTGCGTGCCACGACTTCGCCTCGCAGCTCTCGCCGGGCGGCGTCCAGCGTGGCCGGGTCGAGCTGCGCGCGGTAGTTCGCGACGGGATCCGGATCGAATGGGGGTTGGGGCGTACACCGAGCCCCGGTGTCCGCTGCGGTCGGACCTGATTCGGGCCTGGATCGCGAAGAGTCCTCGGATCGGCTCCCGCTCATCTGCACCACCCCGACGAGGGCGCCGACCAGGATGAGAAAGCCGAGCACAGCCGCCGCGGCCCCCGACCCCGCCGGCTTCGCGGCGCTGCTGGCGAGACCGAGCGTGGGACCGAGCCGACCCGGGCCGGGCGACACCTCGAGGCGGCCTGTCAGCCAGAGCAGAAACTGCTCAGGCGACCCGGGCTCCGGTTGTTGTGGTGCGAGGGGAGGCGGTGGCGGCCCGTGAGGCCGCAGAGGCGGGAGCCGCCCTCGACCCACCTGGCCGCCGGCCGCATCGGCCAGCCGTGCCTCTCGCGCACGCTCGCGAAGCCTGCCCGCAATCGAACCGAGGGTTTCCGTCTGAGCGCCGAGGCCGGCTGCCAGCCGGCCGAGCTCTTCGACAAGCCAGGCGCCGATCGGTCCTGGCAGGCTGGGGGACGCACGCAGCTGGCTGGCCAGGCCCCGATACTCCTCGGCCACGTGATCCAGCACCCTGGCAGTCCGCTCCAGTCCCACCGGGTCGACGAGGACCCGCGTCATACCTGGGGGATGGCCGCGGCCCGGAATACGGCGGCGCTCGCCCCGTCGAGCGCGTTGCCCAGGCCGTGGACGCTGGCAGCAACCTCGGCGACGTGGTCCCGGTCCGCCCGCGCGGCAGGACCTTCGTACCGCACCAGATCGAGCTCGCGTTGCGCCTGTTCGATCAGGTCGTGTGTGACCGCAGCAGCAGACTGGAGGCGGCGGGCCGTCTCGATCATCGCCGCCACGTCGCCCGCGATGCCGCCGACTAGGCTCATGGCGCCGCCCACGCTAGATCGTCAGGACGGACAAAAAACAGACAATGCGACCGGTGCCGAGACCGTGAGAGAGACGCCGGCCCGTGTCAGGCCCGGTTGGGCGCTTTCTCCATCAAGAACTCCCAGTGATACTGAGCTGTCCGCCTGCTGTCGCCCTGGTCCCGGTCCTCCAGGCTCAGCGGTTCGAAGTCGGCGTGCAACGCCAGCAGCTCTGCAGCGTTGCAGTAGAAGTGGGGATGGCCGCGGTCACCACCCGAGCCATCCTGTACGAACGTATTGGGCCTGATCTCTCTTCCGACGCCGTACTCCGCGTGCCGCTTGGAGAGCATGGTGCCGAGGTAGAGGCCGGCCGGTCTCAGCACTCGTGCCACCTCTGCCACACCTTGAACTGCGCAGCTGCCATCACCGTGGTAAAGGACGTTCCAGGCGAGCAAGAAGTCAAACGAGGCAGAGGGGAAAGGCAGCTCCATGAAAGTCGCGACCACAAGGCCGACGTCGAGGCCGGCCGCCCGGGCCGCGGAGGAGATCTCCCGCACCCCCGAGGGGCTTGCATCGAGACCGCAGACCTCGAAACCCTCCGCCGCCAGCTGGAGGACGTGCCTGCCGAGCCCCGTCCCCACGTCGAGCACACGCCGAGCTCCGCGCAGTCTGAGCAGTGGGACTGTCGCCAGAACCTTCGCCTCCGGCTGTCTCCAGGGCGACTGCTGGCCGGTGGCTGCGAGCTCACGCCACGCTCGGTCCCACGCAAGATGTGCCGACGTCAGGCCAGGTCCGACCGGGTCCGCGTCCTCGGTCATGAAGCCATTGTCGTCACGGCGCTGCCAGGGCGCGCGGTGGCGGCCCGATCACGGTGACGATGCGAACCTGGACAAGGCGAACGAGGCCGCCCGCGCCTCGTTGGTAACCTTCAGCCACCCGGACACCATGACCTTCATCAATCTCGGCTGCCGCACCAACGCCGCCGAGACGGACGAGATCGCCGCTCTTTTGTCAGAGGCGCAGAACTTCGTGGTCGTCAACTCATGCACGGTCACGACCGCCGCCGACCGTGACACCCGTAAGGCAGTCTCCCGTGCACGCCGCGAGCATCCCGGTGCGGCCCTGGTCCTGATGGGCTGCTACGTCGACGCCCACCCGGCTGACACGCTGGGTGCGGACGTGGTGGTCCCCAACGCCTGGAAGCAGGCGCCGACCGGCGTTGAAGCGGCCGTAGAACCCCCGGGCGTGCGCCGCTCGCGCTACGTGCTGAAGGTGCAGGACGGCTGCGACAACCGCTGCACCTTCTGCATCGTCTGGCAGACACGGGGCCGCTCGATCTCGCGAGTGCTGCCCTACCTGGAGGGCCGTGCGCGGTCAGCCGCTCGGGCCGGGTACCGGGAGATCGTGCTGACCGGCGTCGACCTTGGCTCATATCGCGGAGGCCTGGCGCTGCTCGTCAGGCGCTTGCTGGAGGCGGCACACCCTGCCCGCGTCAGGCTCTCGTCGATCGATCCCTCCCACGTCGACGGTGAGCTCACGGCGCTGCTCGAGCATCCTCGCGTCTGTCCTCATCTGCACCTGCCGCTTCAGTCCGGCTCTGACCGGGTCCTGGCGCGCATGCGAAGGCGTTACAACCTGGCTGCGTTCGAGAACGCCGTCGCCATGGCCAGAGCCGTTCGCCCCGACCTGGCACTGACCGGAGACATCATGGTCGGGTTCCCCGGCGAGACCGCTGAGGACTTCGAGCGAACGCTGGACGCGATCGAGCGGGCAGGCTTCAGCGGGCTCCACGTCTTTCGCTTCTCACCGCGTCCCCGCACGGCTGCCGCCCGCTACCCGGGCCAGGTTCCGATCCCCGTCGCCCGCGAGCGATCGCGGCGGGCCATCGAGCTCGGTCACCGTCTCGGCGCCGACTACGAAGCGAGGTTTGATGGCAGGCCACTCCAGGTGGTCTGGGACCGGGTTGCGGACGGGCGCATCAAGGGCGTGAGCGAGAACTACATCCAGGTGACCGCCGCGGCCGAGGGCCGCCGGCCGGGCCAGCTCGAGGAGGTGCTGTGGCGCGCTTCGAAGACTGGCTGATGGAGCACGGCCTGGACTTCCAGGTCCGGACTTACCCGGCCGGCACCCGCACCGCGGAGGACGCTGCACGCGCCATCGGCTGCGATGTGGCCCAGATCGTAAAGTCGCTCATATTCACGGCGGACGGGCGGCCCGTGGTGGCGCTCGTTAGCGGCGCCAACCGGTTGAACGCAGGGCGCCTGGCGGCCCTGGCCGGCGGCCGTGTGAGCAAGGCTGACGCCGACCTGACAAGGGAGGCGACCGGGTACGCGATCGGAGGTGTGCCGCCGTTCGGCCACGCAAACACGCTGCCGGTCTTCATGGACCGCGACCTCGTGCATCACGAGGTGGTCTGGGCGGCCGCCGGCCGTCCCGACGCGGTGTTTCCGATCACCCCTGCCCAGCTGGCTGAACTGAGCGCAGCGCGCGTGGAGGAGCTCACGTGACCGGGATCCTCGTACCCTGCAGGCGCTGCGGCCGCCAGGTTTACAGCTCCGTCGTCCGGAGTGGTCTGTGTCTGGACTGCCGGGTGGACCAGGCCATGTCCGATCTGCGCGCCGAGCATGCGCGGCTGTGGCGCAAGCGTGAGCGCTATCGAGCCAAGGGCGCGAACGCCGACTCCATCGGCCGTCAGGTGGCGCGACTGGAGGATCGGATGGCCTCCCGTATCGTGGAACTGGTGCCAGACGAGAAAGAAGCGTCGGAGCAACTCAAGAGGACGCTGGAGATGGCGCGCAACTCGCGCTACGACATCCGGAGCTTTCGCTGAGCCGGACTGCCCTCTCTTCCCATGCGGGGCACCTCACTCGGCACGTGGAGGAGGCCCTTTCCGCCCCCCTTGGTGGACTGGTTCCGTTCCGCCACCTCTACGTCCACATCCCTTTCTGCTGGCACAAATGCGGGTACTGCGACTTCAATGCCTACGCCGGCATGGATCGCTTGATGCCCGACTACCAGCTTGGGGTCGAGCGGGAGCTGGAGCAGGCCGTGGCGAGGCTGCCTTTCGGATCCCTGCTCACCGTCTACTTCGGCGGCGGTACGCCGAGCCTGCTGCCGGCGAACCTCATGGCGCGCATGCTTGCGCACATCCGTGGCACGTTCGAGATCGAGGCTGACGCTGAGGTCACGCTGGAGGCCAACCCGGCCTCGACGGACCCCGAGCGACTGGCGACCTGGCGGGAGGCGGGCGTCAACCGGCTGAGTCTCGGGGTACAGGGCTTCGACCCCAGGGCCCTGGCGGTGTTGGAGCGCCGGACCGATGGCGCCCAGGCTGAGCGGGCCTTCCGGCAGGCCCGGGAAGCGGGCTTCACGAACGTCAGCCTCGACCTGATCTACGGCGTCCCATTCCAGGACATGCCCTCGTGGGAGGGTACGGTCCGCCGGGCGATCGAGCTTGGGCCCGAGCACATGTCCTGCTACTGCCTCACCTTTGAAGAGGGCACTTTGCTATTTCGGCGCCGAGAGCGCGGCCTGTTGCCGGCGGTGGACAGCGACACCCAGTGGTATCAGCTCGACGCCGCTGACCGCCTGCTCCGCGCCGCAGGGTTCGATCGCTACGAGGTCTCGAGCTGGGCTCGGGAGGCCCGGCGCTCCCGACACAATCAGGCGTACTGGGACTGCCGGCCTGTCTATGGGGCGGGTGCTGGTGCCCACTCCTACGCCACCGACGGCGAGGGCGCCTGGCGGTGGTGGAACGTCGCCCGGCCCGGGGATTACGTCGGCGCGGCCGGATCCGGCTCAATGGAGGCCGGTCGCGAGGAGTTGACGCTCGAGCGAGCGCGCGCGGAGCGAGTCATGCTCGGGCTTCGCACCACCTCCGGTGTTGAGCCGCCCGCCGGCTTCGAGGAGCCCCTGGCTGCGCTTGAAAAGGCCGAGCTGGTCGTCCGGAGTGGGCGGCGCTATCTCCCCACACGTCGTGGCCTAGACCTTCACAACAGGATCGCCCTGGCCGTCCTGTGATCGGTACACTGGTTGGCACTCCCAGGTTGTGAGTGCCAATGGGATGGAGCCACGCAAGCAGGAGATCCTCAAAGCAGTCGTCCGGGACTTCACCGTCACGGCTTTGCCCGTCGGTTCGCACGCCCTGGTCAGCCGTCATTTTCTGAATCTCAGCTCGGCTACGGTGCGCAACGAGCTGTCAGAGCTGGCCGACCTGGGCTACCTGGTCCAGCCTCACACGTCTGCCGGCCGCATCCCAACCGACCGTGGGTACCGCTACTTTGTGGATTTCCTGATGGACCTCGAGCCGGTGCCGGCCCAGGTCGCGTCCTTCATACAGACCGAGCTGAGCAGCGCCCCGGCCGACCTGCAGGCACTGGTGGAGAGGGTGGCCACGACCGTCGCAGCGGTGACGCAAAACGCCGCGGTCGCCAGCCTTCCGCATGGGCCTCAGGCCAGGATCAAACACATCGACCTGGTCTCGCTGGAACCGACCGAAGTGCTGGTGATCCTGGTGGTAGAGGGCAATCTCATCCGCCAGCAGGTCATCTCGGTGAGTGCCGCCGTCGAGCAGGCTGAGCTGAGCCGGCTCGCCAACAAGCTGAACCGCGACCTCCTTGGAAAAGACCGGGACGACCTCGCGCCGCGCCTCAAGCGTCTGGGCCGGGGCCTGGAGGCGGAGGTCTCGGCGCAACTCGTACGCACGCTTGAGCTGTTCGAACAGGGTTCGGAAACGCTGGTCCTCCACGACGGAGTTCGCAACCTGCTCAAGCAGCCCGAGTTCGCAGAGGCCTGGCGCCTGCACCAGGTGCTGGAGGTCCTCGAGGAGACGCGATACCTTGCGACGCTGCTACAGGACCTTGTCGGCGAGTCCGACACGCAGATCGTCATCGGGTCCGAGAACCAGGCGACCCAGCTGCGGTCCTGCACACTGGTGCTCACCACGTATGGCCCGACGCGCCGCATACGCGGCGTGCTGGGCGTGATCGGCCCGACGCGTATGGCCTACGGGCAGGTGGTCGGTCGCCTGCAGACGGTCGCCCGCCGGGCCAGTGAGCGCCTGGGGGAGGCTTACGCATGATCTCCGGCAGCGATTCCTCGTCGGTCTCTTAGAGTTATGGGCTTTGTACGCGTTTGAGTCAGCGTCCTCACACGGTATTCAAGAAGCGAGCTATGGCGACCAAGCGAAAGACTGATCATCACTCAGAGAACCGGCCGCGCCGCCCCGACGGCATTGAGGCGGCGGAACCCGAGATGCCTCTGCCCGACGCGGCGCCGTCCACAGATGGTGAGGCGGAGACCGCACCGGCCGAGACCGAGTCAGCTGCGGCCGAGACTGAGTCAGCTGCGGCTGAGACCGATTCAGCTGCGGCTGCATCTCCGGCCGGCGACCCGGACCGCAAAACTGAAGAGCTCGCCTCGCAGCTGGAGGAGGCCAAGGACCGGTACCTGCGGCTGGCCGCCGACTTCGACAACTTGAAGAAGCGTGCCCGTCAGGAGCAACTGGACACCATGCGCTACGCCGCGGCGGCCGTCGCCGAGCGCCTGCTTCCTGTGCTCGACGACGCCGACCGCGCCCTGAGCCACGCCCCCGAGGGCGTCGAGGAGAGCTGGCTCAAGGGCGTCCGGCTGACGTTCCAGCAGCTGGAGGACATCATGGCGTCGGTGGGGGTCGAGCGCATCAGAGCGATGGGCTCACCGTTCGATCCCAAGCTTCATGAGGCGGTCGGCTCAGAGGAGACCTCCGATCAACCTGAAGACACCGTGGTGGTCGAGTTGAGGCCTGGCTACCGGATGCACGACCGCGTTCTCCGTCCGGCCCTGGTCAAGGTCGCCCGACCCCCAGCCTTGAACGGGTGATGGCGAGACAGAGTCTTCGATCTCCCGCAGGCCCAGGAGAAAGGGGGGCCATGCTTCCCCTGGCGGCTTAGCCCGTGGCCATCAAGCGCGACTATTACGAGGTCCTGGGGGTCGCACGGGACGCTTCCCAGGACGATCTGAAGCGAGCCTTCCGCAAACTCGCCATGGAGTACCACCCGGACCGCAACCCCGACAATCCGCAGGCGGCCGAGCGATTCAAGGAATGCAGCGAAGCCTACGAGATACTGTCCGACCCCGAGAAGCGGCGCGGCTACGACATGTTCGGGCACGCGGGGGTCACCGCGGGCGCCCAGGGCTACAGCGGGTTCGAAGGCTTTGGTTTCGGCGACATCTTCGACACCTTCTTCGGTGGCGGGTTCGGCAACCGTGGCACCCGGCGAGCTGCACGCGGTGACGACCTTCGGTACGACATGACGATCACCTTCGAGGAAGCGTTCCGCGGCGTCGAGAAGGAGATCGACGTGGCCCGTCTGGTCACATGCGAGGCGTGCACCGGAACCGGCGCCAAGCCAGGCACCGGCTTCGAGACCTGCAGCTCCTGCGCCGGGAGCGGTCAGGTCCGGCGCCAGGCGCAGTCGATCTTCGGCTCAGTCGTGAACATCACCACCTGTCCGAGCTGCGGCGGGTCCGGCCGGATCCTTCGCACACCGTGCACGGAGTGCCGCGGCCAGGGCCGGCTCGAGCGGACCAGGCGCCTGAGCGTCAGGATCCCCGCCGGCGTCGATACAGGCTCCCAGATCCGGCTGTCCGGGGAGGGGGAGGCGGCATACCGAGGGGGCACCCCCGGAGACCTGTACATCGTGATCAGGGTCAAGGACCACCCAACACTGCGCCGCCAGGATCAAGACATCGTGTACGAGCTGCGGGTGAACATGATCCAGGCCGCCCTCGGCGACCGGATCGACGTGCCCACGCTGGATGGTCCGGTTGAAGTCACGATACCGCCAGGCACCCAGTACGGCCAGACCTTTAGGCTGCCTCGCCGGGGAATGCCGCACGTGCGCACAGGCCGGCGTGGCGACCAGTTCGTTGTGGTCCAGGTCGTCGTGCCCACAGACCTCAGCGCCGAACAGAAGGCGACGCTTCGCCAGGTGGGCGGTCTAACCGGAAAGCCTGAGAAGGTTTCGAGGGGCTTCTTCGAAAAGCTGCGCGACGCGATCCAGCTCGACTAGCTAGCTAGCTAAAGTCGTGCTCGCGACATTCAGCCGGGCAGCGCGCTACCCTCGCATGACCGCCATCCCCGTGGCGGCCAGCAGTCGAGGAGGAACCTGCCATGGGTGCAAGCGTTCGCTTCATCGTCCCGCCACAGCTGTTCGAGCGGGTGGCACGAACAGGAGCCGCAGAGGACCGCGAGATCGCCCTCGACACGCTGGCAATCGACCATTCCATCCGCACAGCCCGCGTGCAGAACGCCGCGCTGCGCGCGAGGACGCCGAAGCGCCTG
>DATFWQ010000279.1:0-6068 GCA_035259145.1 Candidatus Dormiibacterota bacterium
CCGGGTCGTACAAGGTCATCATCGCGCTGACCTTGCCGGAGTTAAATCGCTCAAGCAGCGACGCGACAATGCCTTCGGGTTCAGTGGGGAGTGAATAGGACTCGGACATCAGGGTCTCCTGTTCGTGTTGGTTGAACTGCGATGCGGCATCATACGCGCGGACGTCCGTTACCAAGCCTGTCAAAAGTAGGTGTTTAGCGCCTGTCAAAAGTAGGTGTTTAGCGCCGATTTTCGCGCAGCGAGATCCGCACCAGTAGCGGCCAGGACGATCGGGTAGGTCGGCCCTGCCCGCGCCGGCGGTAGCGGCGCGTGGCTGGAGGTATCGCTCGGCGGTGTCGACTTCGCGAAGCAGCGGAGTTCGGCAACCGCACCGAGTCGGCCCTCGAGGATGTGTGTGCATCGCGTCCACGAGTACCGCCGGGCCGCCTGAGAGGGCGCTGCCCCACCGCTCAGCGCCATAGCCTCGGTCTTCGCTCAAGATGCAGTCTGGGCTCAGCCGCGTCGGTCATGCTCCCGGCCCAGCCAGGAATGCCAAGACGGCTCGCGCAGGTGGCGATTCGTGCGACCCGGCGGGAGAACCCAAGCGATATTCGCACCGCGCACTCCTCGACGGCCTGCTCGTCCGGTCGCGACGCGCCTCGTCATCCACCAGAAGCCCGCCGACCCAGGGGTGTAACGGCACAGGCGTAGCCGTGTGGCCACGCACCGCCTGTCGTGGCTACATCGCGCTCACGGATGCCATCGGGTTGCCTTTCTCTTGGTTCAGCCTCACCGCCATCGCGCACCGTGACATGCCAACAGACGGACTCCGCTGGCAACGCTGAGTCACGCAGCAGGACGACTACGCGATAGTCAAAAGTCTCTCAGGATCTCGGGGATCGCACAATCTAACGCGCGAGACCGCCGAGGCGATGGACCGATGGCTAGGGCGGTATGCATTAATCTAACGAAGCCTACCGCCGCCTGACGGCGGCTTCGGCCTCATACCCTTAGCGACTTTGACACGCGCCGCGGAGGACCCAGACGGAAGGGAACGAGAGGAAAAGCGCAGCACCGCTGGGAGGCAATGATGCCCACTGCCAGCCCGCCGCTATGGCCGCTCGCTGAGCGTCCTTCGCGCCCGCCGTGGCCGCCTCGTTAAGAACCACTGCAGCGCACTACCGGCGCTTGGGCTCTCACTCACCGCCTGGGATGAGTCCAGGTCTGGGTGGCTCGTTTCAGCGAGCGGGGCTCCCATCCGGTGAGCCCCGCAGGGCATCAGCCTGGGTGGCAAGAAACCGGCCGTCAAGGCTCCCCTCCGGCGCTGCAAGCAGCGGCCTTGACTGCCTCCGCTGGGGTTTCCACACCACCCGTCTGAAGATGAGAAAGTTGGGCACGACGCCGTTTCTCCTGCCCAGGAGTTCGCCATGCCCAACCTCAACACCTTACTCGACCGCTGCGTCTTGCTGGTCTATGAGTTCTTCGACCGCTTTTTCCTCAACGGTTACGTCGCTCGTCTCCAGGACGCCGACGACCTGGCCTGGTTCCTGACCAAGGTCCGCGGCCACGATATCCCCCGCTACGAGGTCCTGGGCGAGATGTCACGCCGCTTTGTGGCCGCCGTCGAGAAACTCGCCGCCGATCAACAGATCCCCCTGATCGAGTTCGAGCGCGGCCAGCGCAAAGAGGAGATCGCCGCCCCTCTCTTCGAGAAGGCGCGGCTCGCCGACCACGAGGGCGTGGTCCTGATCGGCTGGGCCCAGGAGAGGGTCAACGTCTTCTCGCCCCCCAACAAGCAGGACCGCCAGACTGGCAAGTTCGCCCCCAAACGTCACCCCGCCCGACCCAAGACTTTCTACTTCTACATTTGGGACCGCGACTGGGGCCCCACCAACATCCGGATCTGCACCTACGCCCCCTTCGCCATGCGCATCAACCTCAACGGCCAGATGTGGTTGATCCAGCACCTGCGCCACAGCGGTCACTACGTCGAGACCATCGACAACGGGATCGCCCACGTCGACGACAAGGAGGCGCTACGCCGCCTCTGCCGGCGCTTCCGGGCCGCCCACGTCCAGCGTTACTTCGACCGCTGGATGTACCGCCTGCCCAGTCCCTTCACCGCCCAAGACCGCAATGCCGGCTACCGCCACGTGCTCTCTATGCTCCAGGTCGAGGTCAGCCGCACCGAGATCTTCGACCGCCCCCTTCATGCTCGCCAGTTCTTCGCCGCCGTCGCCCGCGACCTCCTCGATCTCGGTCGCCCCGAGCTGCTCTCGATCATCTTCGGGCGCCGGGTGTCATCCAAGCCTCGCCCCGGCCGCCCCTTCCGCACCCGCGTCTTCAACCAAGGCGTCCAGGTCAGCCTCAACGTTCAGCACCGCAACACCGGGGTTAAGCAATACCTGAAATGTTATGCCGACCGCCTGGTTATGCCGAATGGCCGCGCGGCCCGAGTTCGGCGGGCCGTTGTCAGCGCGGCATAATCACAAGCTCTCCAAGAAGGCGAGCACTGCGTCGGTCGGTCGGTAGCGACCGGGCGAACCGTGCAAGGGTGCGGTGCGCTCAAGCGCTTTCTCCTTGATGGCGAGGTTGGCGTGGAGGTAGATCTGAGTGGTGGCGACGAGCTCGTGCCCGAGCCAGAGGGCGATGGTTGCGATGTCGACGCCGCCCTCCAGCAGCCTCATGGCGCAGGTGTGCCGCAGGACGTGCGGCGAGACCCGCTTGGAAGCCAGCGACGGGCAGGTGAGCTCGGCAGCCCTGGCGTACTTGAGGACCAGGGCCTCGACCGCGTCGGTGGTCAGCGGCTTACCGCGCATGCTTGGGAAGACGGGCTCGCCAGGATGTCCACCCATCTCGCGCCTCCAGGCCCGAAGCACGCCAATCGTCGATGAGCGCAGAGGAGTCTGGCGTTCCTTGCGCCCTTTGCCCTGGCAATGAACCTGTGGGGTCCCCTCCAGTTGGACGTCTTTCCACGTCAAGGCGGTCAGCTCCGTTACCCGCAGGCCGGTCTGCAGGGCGAGGAGCAGCAAGGCGTGGTCTCGACGCCCGATCCACGAGTCTCGCGGGGTGGCGGCGAGGAGCGCCTCCGCTTCGGGCTCGGTGAGGAAGGTGACGATCTGCCGGTTGAACCTCTTGCGGGGGATGGCCCGGACGCGCTGGATCAGGAGCGCGTGCTCGGGGTGACGGAAGGACGCGAACCGGAAGAAGGAGTGAATTGCCGCCAGCCGGCTGTTCCGGGTTCGGACGCTGTTGCCGCGCACCTCCTCGAGATACGTGAGGAAATCGCCGACCAGGGCGGCGTCGAGATCCTCCATCTGTAGTTCTGACGGGGCTTTGCCCGTGCGCCCGTGAACGAAGTGGAGCAGGAGCCGGAAGGTGTCCCGGTACGCGTTCACCGTGTGGGAACTGGCCCGCCGCTGCTGCGTGAGACGAATCTTGAAGAACGCCTCCAGGGTGGCAGCCAATGGCGTCATACCGCCACCTCCTCCGTTCGCTCCAGGCGAGACGCCGCGAGCGCGAGCAGTTCGGGCTCAGCCGAGAGATACCAGTAGGTGTTGGCCGGGTTGACGTGACCGAGATAGGTTGAGAGCCGTGGCAGCATCGCTTGCACGTCCAGCCCGGCGGCGTACCAGTCGCGGACCGTGCGGACAGCGAAGGTGTGGCGAAGGTCGTGGAGACGCGGACGGCAGCGCGGCCAGGGCGAGCGCAGGCCGGTCTCTTTCACCAGCTCGTGGAAGGTTCGGTCGACGTTCGGCCCGAGCAGCTGGGTCCCCCGCATCGAGACGAAGAAGTACTCGGACGCATGCGGGCGCGGACATGAACGCTCGCGTTCGTCCGCGTAGCGCTTGAGAGCGGCAGTCGTTGTCGGGTGCACCGGGACTTGTCTCGACTTGCCGAACTTGGTGAGCTCGATGGTCAGGATCGCGTCATCCCAGTCCACATCCTCACGGCCCAGCCGGATGGCCTCGCCAAGACGCATGCCGCTGGCCGACAGCAACCCAATCAGGGTCTGGTAGGTAAGGCCCCTGAAGGCTGGCGCGAGGTTCCCGGCCGCGCTCATCAGTCGAGCGACCTCGTCGTCGGCGTAGATGTACGGCTTGGCCCGCCGATGAACTCGCGGGAAGACGTCGGCAGGAGGCACCTCGGTTCGTGGGTCGAGGACCTGAAGGTGCTTCGCGAAGCCGCGCAGGGCGTCCAGCCGGTACTGCCACCAGACGGGACTGCGCTGGTCGGGAAGGCGGGCCCAGGCGATGGCGAGGTCAGCAGTCACGACCTCCGCGCCAACGCCGTCGGCGTACTCGACGAACTTGCCGAGTACCCACCCGGCCAGCTTCAGCTTGAAGCCGAGGGCTCGCCGGATCGTCAGATAGTCATCGAGGGCGGCCAGCAGCTTGCTCATGGCGCTGCTCCGGGCCACGGCCGCGCCAACTCGTGAAGATGGGCATGGTCGACCTTCGCGTAGATCGCCGTCGTCTGCAATTCCTGGTGACGGAGCACCTGCCCGACTTCGGCCAGGGAAGCCCCCGCCCGAAGCATCGCCGTGGCGGCGGTGTGGCGAAGGCGATGGGCGCCAATAGGAGTCGACCCAGCCCGTTCACTCACCCGACGGACGATTGTCGTGATGCCCGAGGACGAGATACCCACGACGGGGGCGTTGACGGTGAGGAAGACCTGCCGAGACTCGAATTGCCCGGGCCGCCGGCGCAGCCACTGGTAGAGAGCCTCACCTACGTCCGCCGGGAGCGGCAGTTGTTCGGAACGGCCCTTGGCGCGAACCGTGATCTCACCGTGCCGCCAGTCGATGTCCTCGAGTGTCAGGTTGGCGACCTCGCCACTGCGCAGACCGAGGCGGGACAGCAGCTTGAGGACCGCGAAGTCACGGCAGCCGGCCACCGTGTCGTGCTCGCATGCCCCGAGCAGCCGCGCCTCCTCGTCGGGCCTCAAGGCCCTTGGGAGATGGGCATCCCTCCAGCGCGGCCCTCTCGGGACAGCCCGCGACAGCTGGTTCGAAACCCGACCCTCGACTTCCAGGAACTGGAGCAGGCGTCGGAACTCGCCCTGATACCTGCGCGCCGACCCAGGCTTCCGTCGACGGCATTCCTCCAAGACGACACCGATCACGTCCTCAGCTGTCAGGGTGGCCAGGTCAAGGGAACCGCCGACGAGACGATGCCGCAGGAAGTTGCGAGCGGTCTGGGTGTATGCCCGCACCGTGCTTGGCACCATGCCGCGCTCTCGGATGAGATAGCGGCTGTACGCATCGCAGAGCTCGTCGAGCGCGGTCGGCGGCGCTTCATCCCCAGTTCGTATCGCACCCACTGTTCGCAGGTGAGCCAGCAGCGGCCCGAACACCACTAGCGAGCGAGCTCGGCGCCCGCTACGGCGCCGCTCTCGCAGGAACTTCTCGACCAGCGCGGGCGTCAGCTCGCCAACCTCGAGCGCGCGACCCGACATCCACGCGCTGAGATGCGAGATGGCCCGCACCGTCTCGTCTACGGTCCGTTCCGAGTAGCCCAGTTTCGACAACCTGTCGGCGAAGCCAGCCACATACGGGAACAACGGGCCCACCAGCCTCACGCGTCTCCACAGCTCCATCGCCCACCTCCTGCCCGGTAAATGGGGCCCGGGCGCAGCGAGCTTGGAGCAGTTCAGGCGACGCTTGTTATGCCGAGCGCCGCAGCGGGCTCACCCCGCCTTCGAATGCGAACCGAACACCTCGGGAGGCCGATTCGGCATAACCAAGCGGTCGGCATAATCTTTCTTATCCCGAATTCGGGATAACAAGGAGGGAAGGGCGCTCAGGACCGAGACCACCTTCAACGACGCCCACGACTTTGGCGTCGGCAGGCTGCTCTCCGACCTCAACCTGACCCGCCTTTTCCAACTCGGCCGGGACTTCAACCGCCGCCTGCTCCAACTCGAACGCCAGAGCCACCGCGCCGCGCCCTCCGCCGCACAGATCCAGGCTCTGGTCATGCCCAATGGGCCCGCCTCCCACCGTGTTCCCGGCCTCCGTCTCGGCGCTCCTCGGGTGGCGGCGCTGTTGGCGGCACTCTGCCGCTTCCAGCTCATCTTCGGCGGCTTCC
>DATFWQ010000280.1:0-6065 GCA_035259145.1 Candidatus Dormiibacterota bacterium
ATCACAGCGGAGGACGTGGCCGGCTGGAGCGGCACCATCGCGCACGAGGTGCTGACCTCGCTGGGTAACCGGGTAGCCCGCACGTACCGGGAATAGCCGAACGCCCGCACCGGGTTCAGCTTGGCAACGTGGCTACCATGGTCCTAGTGGCCGAACACGCTGCTGAAACCGAGCAACAGGACCGCTTCGCCGAAGAAGCGATCGGGCACCTCGACACGCTGTATCGGGGGGCGCTGCGCCTGACCAGGGACCCGGCTCGCGCTGAGGACCTCGTCCAGGACACGTATGTTCGGGCCCTCCGCTACCAGAGCAGCTATCAGGTCGGTACGAACATGAAGGCGTGGCTGTTCGCCATCATGCGAAATCTCTTCTGGGATCGCTTCAAGGGCGGGCGTCCCGAAGATGTGAGCCTCGATGGCGACGGCCAGTTCGCTCTGTACGACACCCTCAGAGACCCTTCGGCCATGCCTGAAGCGGACGTCCTGGACAGGATCGCCGCAGAAGAGGTGGTGAAGGCGGTCGAGCAGCTGCCAGAGCTTCACCGTGAGGTCGTGCTGCTGGTGGATGTCGAAGGCTTCGCGTACAAGGAGGCGGCTGAGGTGCTTGGCGTGCCCATCGGCACCGTGATGTCGCGTCTGCACCGCGCTCGCCGGCAGCTTCAGAAGCTGCTGTACGACTATGCGCGGGAGTCTGGGATCGTCCACTCGAAGGGAGACGAAGCGTGAACTGCACAGACTGCCTGGAGAAGCTCGACCGGTATGTGGACCGCGAGCTGACAGATGCAGAGCTCAACGAGGTCAGGCGTCACCTCGCGGAGTGTCCGCCCTGCGAAGACCTCTACCGGCTGCAGGTGAACCTGCGCCGGGTCGTGAAGGTCTGCTGCGACCAGGGCGTGGCGCCCGAGCAGTTGCGGTCTCGGCTGCGGCAGATCCTCTTCTAAGCTTCGAGCCGGCCAAAACCTGGCGGCGCTTGCTTACTAATCGCCGTTCAGGGTTTTGTCGAATGCGCGGCAGCGCATCGCTACCTTAATTCGTAAATTGATTGGCTACACTGCTCTTCAGTTCGTAGCAAGGCAGTGGGTGCAGGGGAAAGGGGAGCTACTTCCGTCAAGAGAAGGCAATGCTCCAGGACACAAACCGAGACATACAGCGGCTATGCCAGGAAGACCTGCGGCGCCGGTGGCGCCTGCGCAAGCTCGACCGGGTCGTGCATGCGATCGACGACCTCCTGTTCCAGCTGGAGGACCTGAACCTCCGGGGAAGCGACCGAGTTCCGGCTGTCCTGCGCGAGCGGGCAGGCCAGATCCTGGACGCCGTGCCAGGTCGGGAAGAACACGAGAACTTGCGGGTGCGCTACAGGGTGGTGCCGATGATGGACGTCCTGTTTCGAGCGCAGGAAGTCCTTTTCCGCCTGCGCGATCCGCGCCGTGCGCTGTACGAGGCTGAGGACGAGGAGGAGGCGGCCAATCAGGCTGCCATGAACGAGGCACCGGCGTCGTCAGACGGCCAGATTGCGGCAGAGATCATTCCCCAGGAGGCGCTGGTCGCGGCCGCCGAGTAACGGCTGTAAGGCGGACGGGTCAGGCACACGGGGATGAGTCCGTCTTGCATCCGCACGCGCGGTCCGTGTGCGCGGCCAGGCTCGGCGTGCGGTCCCGCGCTCGTGCATAGATGCCTCAGGAGCAGTCGGCGAAGTCCTGCGTGAACATCTCCTCATACCCGTTCAGTCCCTTGTAAGCTCCGATGCCGACGCAACGAAAATCAGGGTTGAGAATGTTGGCACGGTGGTCAGGACTCTTCATGAGCGAGTCCCAGGCCTGGTCGACGTCAGGTGCGAAGGCGATGTTCTCACCGGCCGTCACGTAGTGAAAGCGCAGGTCGTGGAGGCGATCGTACGGTGTCTTGCCATCAGGCGTCTTGTGCGAAAAGTAGCGGCGCTGATACATATCGGCGCTGTGTGCGCGAGCTGCCTGCTGCAGGAGGGTGTCAGAGCGAAGCGGGGAGAGCCCCACCTGGGCCCGAGCCTGGTTGACCTTCTGCAGCATTCGGTCCTCGGCCGCTGGATCGGGCTGGGTTGTCAGGTCTACTGGGAACTGCAGCTTGTAGAAGGCGTCCTCGCCAGGGTTGGACACGGGGTCGCTCTCGAGGATCCGCCTGTTGCCGCCGGTGTCCGGCACCAGCAGCCGCTGTACCGATGAGCGCACGACTCCCGAGGAGTCGATGATCCGCGATCCGAGCGCAGAGTCCCCAACCGCAGGTTTCAGCCCGGCGATCGGGAGCACGACCATGACAGAGAGCACGAGGGTCGCGAGCATCCCAGCTACGCCCAGAGCCGGTATCGCGCCCGCCACGGCGCGCACGGTGGGCGAGGCCCATCTGAGCCCGTCGCCGATCCAGGTTGCGGCCCCATGGACGGGACTCTGCACGATTGCGTGGGTCAGAACGAGCACAAGAAGGAAGCTGCCAAAGCTGGCCACGCCCTGGCTGATGCCGAGCTGTGCGTTGATGAAATGCCCCATCGGTGCGAAGCTGGCGAAGGCGACGACCAGGCCCAGTCCGAATGCGATGAGCTCTGTGAGGTACGGTACGAAGCTCCGGCGCGCTGCGTGGATCACCATGATCAGAGCACCAGCGACCAGCACCGGGTCGACCAGACTGAAATGCACCGGCAGAGGAGTATAGGGACGTGGCCCCCGTGAGGCAGCAGCTCCTCGATCGCGTTCGGGCGGCGCGCCTATACGCGATCACACCAGAGGCTGAGCCAGGCCACGTGGAACGCCTGGTCCACGCCTGGCTCAGGGGCGGAGCCTCGATCATCCAGCTTCGGCAAAAGCAGCTGCCGCGCGGCCGGCTGCTGGAGCTTGCGTGTGCACTCGCGCCCGCCTGCGCCAGAGCGAGCGCGCTCTTCATCGTCAACGATCACCTCGACGTCGCCCTTCTCAGCCGCGCGAGCGGCGTTCACTTCGGTCCCGACGATCTCAGCGTGCTCGCGGCCAGGCGGGTGGCGGGCGAAGACGTGATCGTAGGTGCTTCGGCGTCTACTCCTGAAGCGGCACGCCAGGCTGAGCGCGACGGCGCCGACTACCTGGGCACTGGTCCTGCCTACCCAACTCCGCTCAAGACGGAAAAGCAGGTGATCGGTCCTGCGGGCGTGGCTGCCGTCACGGTGGCGGTGGCCATCCCTGTCTTCGCCATCGGGGGCATCGACCGCTCGCGCCTTTCAGAACTTCGCGCAGCCGGCGTCCGGCGGGTCTGTGCCATCAGCGCACTGGGTGAGGCGCCGGATCCGGAAGAGGAGGTGCGAACGTGGCTCCAGGAGCTTGGCTAGGCGACGCCAGAGAATCCGGTGGCCAGGCGTCTCCCATGAGCGAGCTGGAGGTTATCCGGCGTCTGCTGCCCTATATGGCTGTGGCGGGAGGCGACCTGCTGATCGGCCCCGGAGAAGATGACGCAGCCGTCTGGCGCGAGCCTGACGGAACGCTGATGGTGGCAACGTGCGACACGTCGGTCGAAGGCGTGCACTTCGACCTCGGCCGGCAGCGCCCCGAGGCGGTCGGCTGGCGTGCCCTCTGCTTCGCGCTGGGTGACCTGGCGGCCAAGGGGGCGACGCCGACGTTCGGACTGGTCTCGCTGTCGAGGCCTCGCCGCTGGCCGGTCGAGGCGGCCGTCGGCATCTACCGAGGGCTGTCAAGTCTTTCTGACGAGGTTGGGCTGCGCCTTATCGGAGGCGACACGACGTTGGCGCCCAACGACGGGTCGCTGACGCTGATGCTCCTGGGTGCGACGCGCGTGGCGCCACTGGCCCGGTCTGCAGCTCAGCCAGGATGGCGTGTGGGCGTGACCGGGCGACTGGGCGGTGCGTCCCTGGCCTGGGAGACCCCCCGCCCGAAGCTTCGGTTGGGTGCCGAGCTGACAGCGGCCGGCCTTTGCTGCGGTGACATCTCGGACGGCCTCCTTATGGAGATGGACAAGTTCGCAGCCGCCTCCGGCGCCGGCGCCAGGCTGATCCGGGATGCGGTGCCGCTGGCCGAGGGGGCGTCGCCCGAGCAGGCGGTGGCCAGCGGCGAGGAGGTTGAGCTGGTGTGCTGCGGGCCAGAGCTTCCGCCGGGGTTGCACTGGGTGGGGGAGCTCACGGCCGACGCCCGGGTGGTGCTGCTGGACGCTCAAGGCCGTGAGGTGGAAGTGGAGAAGCGTGGCTACGACCACTTCGCATAGTGGCGTTGCGGATGGGGCGAGAGCTCGCCGTCGCCGCGGCAACCCCGGCTCTCGCGGACTCATCACCGGATCGCCCGATGAGACAGAGGCAGCCGCAGCCCGGCTCGCGCGCCACGTCCGCCTCGGCGACCTGGTCCTGCTCAGCGGCCAGATGGGAGCCGGCAAGACCACCTTCGTGAGAGGCCTCGCCCGGGGGATGGGGGCATCTGGCGACGTCATGAGCCCAACCTTTCAGCTGGTGCGCATATACCCGGGCCCCATCGTGCTGGCGCACGTCGACCTCTACCGGGTGGCCGACGCGCGCGACCTTGCCGACGTGGGACTTGACGAGCTCCTCGACCAGGGGGCGGTGGTGGTCGAGTGGGGGGACCGCCTGCCGGCCGCAGATGCCATACGGGTGACGCTGGAAGTTCTCGATCGGGATCGGCGCCGGCTGACCATCGAGGAGGCGCCGAGCTCGTGGTCCTGGTGATCGATACCTCCTCCTCATGTTCGGCGCTGGCGGTCGTCGGGGACGAGGGCCCCGTGGCATCTCTCCTCCTCGCCGGCGGCCGCGCGCACGACCTGCCTGGCCAGGTACTGGGCCTGGCCGACCTGCGCCGGCTGAAGGCGGTGGCGGTTGGCCTCGGTCCTGGCTCGTTCACGGGCCTGCGAATCGGGGTGAGCTACGGAGTCGGTCTGGCGATGGGCCTCGGAGTACCTCTGCTCGGCATCGGCTCCCTGGACCTGCAGGCTGCCCGGGCGGACGAGCCGGTGACGGCGCTCGTCGAAGCGGGACGGGGCCGGCTGTACTGGCAGGAGCCGGGTGGCGAGCCGCACGCAAGCGAACCGGCGCAGCTGCCGCGGGGGCTGCCTGCGGTCGGCTGGCTGCGGCCTGCCTCGCTGGCCGCCGTGCGGGCGGTGGGGGTAAGGCTGCTGGCGGATGACGAGCTCCGTGGGTTTGGGCAGGCCGCGGCCAGCCTGCTCGGGACGGCTGAGGAGCTTGGCTATGATACGGTCAAGCTGAAGTACATGCAGTCCTTCTGGACGTTGCGGGAATAGGAGCAGGCAGCGCCAAAGATGGTCCAGGTCCGGCAGCGGCTTGCCATCGAGCCGATGCGCGAGGCGGATGTGCCGACGGTGCAGGAGATCGAGCGGCACATCTTTAGCACGCCGTGGCCCCGCAACGCCTATTACCGGGAGCTCTCGTCGCGCAACAGCGCCTACTACATCGTGCTGAGGCGGGAAACCTACGACGGCACGGAAATCGTGGGCTACGGTGGCATGTGGCGCATGTACGACGAGGCGCACGTGACCACCATTGGCGTGCGCCGAGACCTTCAACATTCCGGCTACGGGCGCATCATTTTTGCGGGACTGGTCCAGGCTGCCTACGAGCTGGGCGCCAAGTGGATCACGCTCGAGGTCAGGACCTCCAACGACAATGCCATGCGGATGTATGAGTCGTTCGGCTTCAAGGTTATCGGCCGCCGCAAGGGCTACTACACCGACAACGGCGAGGACGCCATCGTGATGTGGTCTGACTCCATCTACTCACCGCGCTTCAAGCAGGCGTGCGAGGCGAACCTCGAGCGCATCGAGCATCAGGTCCGCGGCCTCCGCCGGGACTTCGGGCCGGCACTGGACAGTTAGATTCTCACGCTCGGCATCGAGTCCAGCTGCGACGAGAGCTCAGTGGCGCTCGTAGAGGACGGCCGCCGCATACTGGCCAACCTGGTCTACTCGCAGGAAGAGATCCACGCGTCCTACGGTGGGGTGGTCCCGGAGCTTGCGGCCCGCGGTCACCTCGAGAAGCTGCCAACGCTCATCCGCACGGCACTGGCGCAGGAGGTACGCCGCCAGGACGTTGAC
>DATFWQ010000281.1:0-15362 GCA_035259145.1 Candidatus Dormiibacterota bacterium
TCGGCGCCACCGCTCGACCGAGTTCAAGGGCTTTCTGGACCGGATCGAGCAGGAAGTCCCGGCCGACCTGGAGGTCCACATCGTGCTCGATAACTACGGGACCCACAAGACCGAGCTGATCCGGCGCTGGCTGCTGCGTCACCCCCGCTTCCAGGTCCACTACACACCGACCTATAGCTCCTGGCTCAATCAGGTCGAGCGCTGGTTCGCAGCCCTGACCGAGAAGCAAATCAGGCGTGGGACGCATCGCAGCACGCGCGAGCTGGAAGACGCAATTCGCCTTTACCTCAAGGTTCACAACCAGAAGGCCAAGCCCTTCGTCTGGGTCAAGACAGCCGATCAGATCCTCGCTAGCATCGCTCGCTTTTGCCAGCGAACTTCTGTCCCAGGACACTAGTTGCTTGAGCGCGTTACTACACCACTCTCCAGGGCGTTCAGGAGGATCTCCGTGGCCGAGATCGCTTCGTCGATGCCGAGTGCCTTGAAGATCTCGACGTTGGCCGGGTTGTTTACCCGCGCGATCGCGAGGGGTACGTTGAAGTGCTTCTTTGCGAGCTGCAGCGCCACCAGGTTCCGGGCATCGTCCCCGGTCACCGCGAGCACCGCATCCGCCCTTTCGATGCCGGTGGTGCTCAGGAACGCCATCTCGTCCCCGTCCCCGTACATCACGATGCTGCCGAGCTGGCTCTCGAGCCACTCGGCTCGAGCCGCGTCGTTCTCGACGAGCGTCACCTCATCGCCACGCTCGAGAAGGTCGCGGGACAAGAAGTAGCCCACCCTGCCGCCGCCGATGACGATCGCGTACATCTACTTCGTCTCCCCCAGAATCATGCGCTGGACCCTGGTGGCTCCCTCCGTGGTCGGGCAGAAGACCTGGAGCCCAAGCTTGCGATAGACCTCGGTGCGGATGGGATCGTAGATCCGGCAGATGACCTTCGGCACGTGGAAGACGTGCTGAGCGATCTGAGCCGACATTATGTTGCGGTTGTCGCCGTCAGTCATGGCGACGAAGCAGTCGGCGTCTTCGACGCCGGCTCGGCGCAGGAGGTCGGACTCGGTTCCGTCGCCGACGATGAAGCTGCCACGGAAGTCGTTGCTGAAGACCCCCCGCATCGCGAATCGCTTGAAGGCGCCAGGGTCGCGGTCGATGATAGTCACGCTGTGACCGCCACCATCGAGCTCGTGGGCAATGCGCGACCCCACGCGACCGCAGCCGACGATGAGCACCTTCACCGGCAGCCTATTGTATGTGCGGTCGCTTCGTCGCCCTCAGGGAGGCACCTGGCGCTTGCTACGATGAGCTTCGAGTGCGCTTTCCATTCACGTTCATGGGCATCATGTCCCTTGTTCTCGGAGCGTGGATCATGGTGTACTTCATGGTCCGCAAGCCCGACGGCCCGGTCAGCGGTGGCATCGAGGTGGCGATGGCGTTCGTGATGATCGGGTTCGGCTCGTGGGTGGTCTGGCGGCGCCTGACCGGGCGCGAGCGCGGTTGATGCGCCCCGGCGCCAGCCGAATCCTGATCACTCTGGCCGGACATCAGGTAGACGAGGAGACCATCCGCGTGGCGTGCCGTATGGCAAGCAAAGGGCGAGGCGATGGCGGCAAGGAGATCTCCCGAATCTACGCCATCCACGTGGTTGAGGTGAACCGCTCTCTGCCGCTCAGCGCGCCGGTGGAGAGCCAGATCGAGCGAGGCGAGCAGATCCTGGACACGGCCGAACGCATCGCCGCCGAATATGACCTCGGGATCGAGACTGAGATGGTTCAGGCCCGCGACACAGGACCGGCGATCGTCGGCGAGGCCGACGAGTGGCATGCCGACGTGATAGTAATGGGGCTGCCCTACAAGCGCCGCTTCGGCGAATTCAATCTGGGCAAGACGGCGCCATACGTGCTGAAGAACGCTGCATGCCGCGTTATCCTCTTTCGCGAACGGCTGGACGCGTAGAAGTCCGGGCCGGTCGCAGGCGGCGGCGGTGGCCCGTCCGGCTCTGGCACGAACTTGGCTCGGTCTCTGCAGAGCCTGACGCTGTCGTCCGGCTGATCGTTGTCGAGCGGCTCGTCAAATCGGCGGTGCTGGTGGTCTTCGCCACTTCCCTCCTGACCGTGGGCCGTCAGGGCTACCTGCAGAGATGGGCCGTCCAGGTCCAGGAACAGCTCAACCTCGCGGCCGGCCACGGGTTGATCGCGCGCCTGCTGCAGTGGGCGTTGGGGTATTTTGCCCGCCTCCCTCATCTGACCGTGCTGGCTGTGGGTGCCCTGCTCTACGCAGCCCTGGAGACGACAGAAGGCCTTGGCCTTGCCATGCGGCGGCGCTGGGCCGACTACCTGACGGTGCTGGCCACCGGATTACTGATCCCGTGGGAGGTGGCCGAGGTTCTCCGCAGGGTGACCCCCCTCCGGGTTGGAGCGCTCGCGGTCAACGTGGCCATCGTCGTCTACCTCGCATACCGCAAGAGGCTTTTCGTAGACGTCTGAGCGGGGTCGGCGGCCCGGCTCAGTATCCGAAGTCGAGGCGGATGGCGAAGCGCTCAGGCAGACCCGCCTGCCGTATCGAGCGCTTGGCCGCCTCCCGATCGTAGGGAACTCGTCTGAACTCGAAGCTCCCCTCGGTCGTGTTCCAGATGCCGTAGCTGGCACCGGGGTCGTGGTCGCGCGGTTGACCCACGCTGCCTGGATTGATCAGCGCAGGGCCGGCCAGAGAAGTCGCTCCCAGCCGGTAGTTGTGCACGACGTGGCGTCCCTCGATCTGGAAGACGCCGGGAAGGTGGGTGTGGCCATGGAAGCACACCCCACCCAGAAGCAGCTTGAGATTGGCGGCCGCGGTGGAGGTGTCGAGGACGTACTCGAAGACAGGGTTGCGCGGACTGGCGTGGACCAAACGGATGCCGAGTCGGGAGGTCTGCTCCGGGAGGGCTCGAAGCCAGCGGAGGCGGTCGTGGCCGAGCTGTTCGACTGTCCATCGTATGGCCCGAGCGGCCTCCTCGTTGAACCAGCCCAGGGCGTCGGGATCGGTGCAGGCGCGGTCATGATTGCCGGTCAGCGTCAGCCAGCTCCGGCCGCGAACGTAATCCAGGCATCGAAGCGGGTCGCCGCCGTAGCCGACGACGTCGCCAAGGCAGATGACGTCGTCGACACCCCCGAAGTCAGAGACCACCGCCTCCAGGGCCGGCCAGTTGGCGTGTACGTCGGAGATGACCGCGATCCTCATGTGGCGGTCACATATTGCGGTGAGGAGCCTCTTGCGTAGCTCAGCCAGCGCTGCCAGTCAGCCGCTTCTTGAGGGCGTGCTCGAAGACGAGGTAGGCGATCACTGCGACGATCACCAGCACACCCACGAGCAGCACGGGCGTGTGGAAGCGCTCAAAGAGGTCGGTCCAGTGGTCACCCGCGGCCCTGCCGACCAGCAGCATCAGCAGGTTCCAGATCGCACAACCGGCAGCGGTGGCCAGGACGAACGGCCGGTAAGGCATCGCGGCCAGGCCGGCCGCGTATGAGACGACCGTGCGCACGATCGGGGTCAGGCGGGCGACGAAGATCGTCGCCGCGCCGCGGTTGCGGAAGAAGGCCTGGGCGGCGGCGAGCCGGCCGGGGGTCAGGAAGACGTAGCGGCCGACCTTACGGACGCCCGCGGGTCCGAAGGTCCGGGCGATCCACCAGGAGATGGTCGCGCCCCCCACAGTGCCGGCGACGGCGGCTGCCCAGGCGCCAACCAGGTGGAGGTGGCCGGTGGCGACCATGAAACCTGAGAAGAGGAGGATCGCCTCGTTTGGGATCGGAACTGCGCAGCTCTCGGCAACGAGCCAGAGGACGATGACAAGGTAGAGCAGCGCCGCCGGGAGGCCGAGAACGGCGTTGGTGAAGCTGATCGCGACGTGGTCCACGGCTGCGGCTCCACAGGGTACGGGAGAGGGAGAGGTCGATGCCGCAGCACTCGTGAGCTGGGGGAGAGCGGCCCATGGTCTTGAGAATTCCGATAGGTGGGGCAGGTTGCGGCGGTTGGGCGCCGGCCGGGAAGGGGGGCACGAACGCCTTGGGCATACTGGGTCATTGCCTCGCAGGACCATGCCGAATCACGGATTCCGCTCCACGGCCCACCCCCACACCACCCGCCCGGGGGGTGATTTAGGTGCCGTCCGACGATGCACCAGCCCGGGCACTCTGTCAAGGCTGCCTGTAAAGGACGACGATTGTCCGCGTCTTGTCCGCCTCGCCCGTCCATGCTCTGAGCATGGACTGCGCACTCGACATTCCGCCGCTGCAACTCCAGCTCGACCAGGCGATGGCGCTCGTTCATGGGGACCGCTGGCTGCTCGGTGCCCTGCGCGATGGCAAGCTGAAAGTCCTCGCGGACTCCAGCCCTGAACCAAACCGGCCCTACCGGCGCACTCGTCCCCTCACCGCCCTCGCCCGGCGCTGCCTCCACGAACGGCGGCCCCTGACCGTAGCCTCGGTCGCGGCTGAGCCAGGCGAGCCGAATCGACCCGCGGACTGGGAGATGGACTGGGCGGCGCTGCTCTACGCCCCGGTCGGGATGCCCTCACAGCGTCCAGTCGGCCTTCTGATTCTCGGCTCCCGAACGGACCACTGGTACCAGCAGGCAGAGGTGGACTACGCCGCCGCCCTGGCAGTCACCCTCACGAGCCTCGTCCTGTCCCTCAGCGGTCCGCTGGCCCGGCTGAGCCACCGGGAGCTGGAGGCAGCGCGGCTGATCGCGCAGGGGCTCTCGGTACCGGAGACCTCCGCCGCCCTCCAGCTGGGGCTCGAAGAGGCTCGTCGCCTGGTGGCGTGCGTACTCCGCAAGCTGTCGCTCCGCTCTCCAGGTCAGCTCACTGAGACGTGGCCACGCCTGGGACCGTTGGGAGGTTACTCGTGAAGTTGGTCCTGAGGCGGCGGTCGGAGCCCCCGCCGGCGGCGCATGTACCACCGGAAGGCAGCCAGGACGAGTGGATGGCGAGCCACCTTCCAGGCCCTCCGCCATGGCGCGAGCAGCACGGCCGCTTCGTCGCGCCGTGAGGCCAGCAGTTCCAGATCGGCCCTGACGTCATAGCTCAGGGCCCCTACCGTTCGCCGTAGCCCCCGCGCCTTCCGCCAGACGCCGCGCGTACGGTAACCGGCGGCCGCGAGGCCGATGACGACGACCCCGGCGCCGGCGACCAGCATCGCCTGGCCCGCTTCCGCCGCCAGGCTGCCCAAGCCGGGCTACTCGTGGTCCAGGCCGACCGGGGCCAGCCCGACGACCTGGTCGTCAGGGGCCAGACGCATCACGATCACGCCCTGCGTCTGGCGGCCGATTCGTGAGATCGAGCCCGTGGTGGTTCGCAGAACCATCCCGTTGGCCGTGATGAGCAGAACCTCCTCCTCCGGGTCCGAGGTCATTCGAAGCGTGGCCAGCTTGCCAACCTTTGGCGTGACCTTCAGCGTGAAGACGCCCTGACCACCGCGGTGATGGAGCGGATACTCACCGATCGGCGTGCGTTTGCCGTAACCTCGCTCTGTCACCACCAGCAGGTCGGCGCCAGGTTGGACTACGGCCATCCCGGCTATCAGGTCGGCTTTCCCGAGCCTCATCCCGATCACGCCCTGGGTATCCCGGCCCATCGGGCGAACCTCCTTCTCGTGAAAGCGGATGGCTTTGCCGAGCTGAGAGGCGATGATGACCTCGTCCTGGCCGCCGGTTGGGGCAACCCAAAGCAGCTGGTCGCCCTCCTGCAGATTCATGGCGATCAGCCCGTTCCGGCGGACGTTGGCGTACTCGCGCATCGGTGTCTTCTTGATGGCGCCGTTGCGGGTCAACATCAGCATGTAGCGTGCGCTCGGGTCGTCAGACTCGGGGCGCACGAAGACCGCCGTGACGCGCTCGTCCTTGGCGACGTCGATCAGATTGTTGATCGGCTGGCCCTTGGCCTGGCGGTCGCGCTCGGGAATTTCGTGCACCCGCAGCTGGAAGACGCGGCCTCTCTGTGTGAAAAAGAGCATGGACGCGTGAGTGTGTGTGCTGAGCAGGTGCTCGGTGTAATCCTCCTCGCGCGTGCCGCTGGGCGCGTCAGCCCCGGCGGTCGGCCTCGCGCCGCGAAGACCGAACCCGCCTCGCTGCTGTGCCCGGAAGGTTCGCGATGGCTGCCTTTTGGCGTAGCCACGGTGAGTCAGGGTGACCACCACCTCTTCTTTCGGGATGAGGTCTTCAGCCGTGAGGTCGGTCGCGTCCTGTTCGGAGATCTCGGTCCGGCGATCGTCGCCGTACCTCTTGGAGATGTCTTCCATCTCCTCGGCGATCAGCATCCGCACCTTCTGGTCGGAGGCGAGGATGGACTCCAGGTAGGCGATCGTTCGGATCACCTCCTCGTATTCCAGATCGACCTTCTCCCGCTCCAGCCGGGTCAGCCTGGAGAGCGTCAGGGCCAGGATCGCCTTAGCCTGACGCTCGGTCAGGCCAAACTTCGCCTGCAGCTGCGCGCTTGCCGCGTCGGCATCCGCGGCGGCCCGGATTGTGGCTATCACCTCGTCCAGGTGGTCCAGGCAGATCTTCAGGCCCTCGAGGATGTGCGCGCGCTCCTTCGCCCGTTCCAGATCGAAGCGCGTCCTGCGCAGGATCACCTGGCGCCGGTGGTCGATGAAGATCTGCAGCGCCTGCTTGAGCCCCAGCACAACCGGGCGCTGGTCGACGATGGCCAGCATGATCACACCGAACGTCTGCTGCAGCTGGGTGTGCTTGTAGAGGTTGTTCAGGACCGTGTAGGGCCGCGCTTCTCGCTTGAGCTCGACGACGATACGCATGCCCTGGCGGTCAGACTCGTCCCGCAGATCGGCGATTCCCTCGAGCTTGCGCTCCTGCGCCAGCTCGGCGATCTTCGCCACCAGGTTGGCTTTGTTGACCGTGTAAGGGAGTTCGTCGACGATGATCCGCTCGCGCCCGTTTGGCGCCTCCTCGAACGTATGTCGAGCTCGCACGATGATCTTGCCGTGGCCGGTGGCGTACGCCTGCTTGATGCCGGCACGACCCATGATCATGCCGCCGGTGGGGAAGTCCGGGCCCTGGACGAACCGCAGCAGATCCTCGCTTGTCGCGTCCTGGTTTTCCAGCAGATACGTGACCGCGCCGGCCACCTCGCGCAGGTTGTGCGGCGGAATGTTGGTGGTCATGCCGACGGCGATGCCGGAGGCGCCGTTGATCAGGAGGTTCGGGATTCGCGCGGGCATCCACACCGGCTCTTGCTTCTCGGCGGTGTAGTTCTCCTTGAAGTCGACGGTGTCCTTGTCGATGTCGGCCACCATCTCGGCTGCGATCGGTGCCATCCGGGCTTCTGTGTAGCGCATGGCGGCTGGCGGATCGCCGTCGACGCTCCCGAAGTTGCCCTGGCCGTCGATGAGCGGGTAGCGCAGTGAGAACGGCTGGGCCATCCGCACCAGGGCGTCGTACACGGCGACATCGCTGTGGGGGTGGTAGTCCTTCAACACCTCGCCGACGAAGGCCGCGCACTTCTTGTATCGGGAGCCGGCGGTGGCCCCCACCTGCTGCATCGCATAGAGGATTCGCCGCTGTACCGGCTTCAGCCCGTCCCGCGCGTCGGGCAGAGCGCGGCTGATGATGACGGACATGGCGTAGTCCATGTAGGAGGTTTGCATCTCCTCCAGCAGAGACTTCGGCATGACGACGCCAATGGACGGATCGGTCGGCGGCCTCTCGTCAGCCACGGGTCACTCCTCGAATCGCTTGAGCACGATGGTGCAGTTCTGGCCTCCGAACCCGAATCCGTTGGAGATCGCGATGCGGACGTCGGCACGCCGGGCGTGGTTCGGCACGTAGTCCAGGTCACAGGCAGGATCCGGGTTCTTGTAGTTGATTGTGGGGTGGATTACGCCCCGGTTGATCGACAGAAGGGTGGCGATGGCCTCCACTGCACCGGCGGCGCCCAGCAGGTGGCCGATCATCGACTTGGTGCTGCTGATCGGCACCTTGTAGGCATAGTCGCCCAGCACCATCTTCATGGCTCTGGTCTCGGCTGCGTCGTTCAGAGGCGTTGAGGTGCCGTGGGCGTTTATATAGTCCACTTCTTCCGGCGCGACGCCGGCGTCGGCCAGGGCGTTTCGGATGCACTGTGCGGGCGCGGCGCCGCTCTCGTCTGGAGCGACCGCGTGGAAGGCATCGTTCGTGATGCCGAACCCGATCACCTCACCGTGGACGCGCGCGCCTCGTCGCTGAGCGTGTTCGAGCGACTCCAGCACCAGGGTCCCAGCGCCCTCACCAGGCACGAAGCCATCGCGATCTCGGTCGAATGGCCGGCTCGCCGACTCGGGGGAGTCGTTTCGTGTCGACAGCGCTTTGATGGCGTTGAACGAAGCGATGCCGACCTCGCACATCGATGCCTCCGTGCCTGCCGCCAGCATCACGTCGGCGTCGCCGCGCTGGATGACACGTAGCGCGTTTCCGATGGCGTGGGTTGAAGCCGCGCAAGCCGTCACGGTGGTCGAGTTCGGCCCCCTCAGCCCGTAGGTCATGGCGACCTGCGCGGCCGCGATGTTGGGGATGACCATGGTCGCGTAGAGCGGCTGGAGGCGTCCCCCATTCAAATAGGTGGCGGCATCCCGGGTCATGATCTCGAATCCGCCGATGCCGGTGCCCATTTCCACGCCGACGCGGTAACGGTCCTCGCCGGCCAGGTCCAGCTCGGCGTCGGCGATGGCCTGCCCGCAGGAGGCGATCGCCAGATGGGTGAACCGAGCCGAGCGCTGCACCAGTTTGCGGTCCATGTAGTCGGTGGGGTCGAAGCCGCGCACCTCACAGGCGAACTTTGTCGTCAGGCGCGTGGCGTCGAAACCTTCGATGAGCGCGGCGCCGCTGCGGCCCTCGACCAGCCCATCCCAGTATTCGTCCACGGTCTTGCCCAGCGGGTTCAGCGTGCCCATTCCGGTCACGACGACCCGCCTTCCATCCCGACTCATACCGGGCGGCCACCTCCCCGTCTCAAGTCCAGCTTCACTTTGCGAACGCCCCCCGAATCTTACCGACGAGATTCGCCTCGACCGCCTGCTTCGCGACTCGGATGGCGTTCTTCATCGCGCGGGCGTCAGAGCGACCGTGTGCTACCACGGCGATCCCCTCGATGCCAAGGAGTGGGGCGCCGCCGAACTCGCGCCAGTCCATGCGTGCTCGGATGCGGCCGACGCCGCTTCGAATCAAGAGACCGCCCGCCTTCCCCGTCAGCGTTCGCGGAATCTCGTCGCGCATCGTCCGGAAGATCAGGTCCGCGGTGGCTTCGGCCATCTTGATGGCGATGTTCCCAACGAAGCCGTCGGCGACCACCACGTCCGCGCGACCGGAGAGTACGTCTTTGGGCTCGACGTTGCCTATGAACTTGACGTGGCCGTCGCGCTTGAGCCGGACAGACGCGTCGCGAACCCGCTCATCGCCCTTGCCCTCTTCCTCACCGTTGCTGAGCAGCGCAACCGAGGGGCTGGCCCGACCCAGCACCTCCTCGGCGTAGATCGCACCCATCTGAGCGAACTGCACCAGGAAGTCTGGGCGGGAATCGACGTTTGCGCCCACATCCAGGAAGTAGGCGGGCTCAGCCGCCGTAGGCAGGATGGTGCCGAGGGCCGGGCGGTCGACGCCCCGAACCCGACCCTGTATCAGGAGTGCGGCCGCCATGATGGCTCCGGAGTTCCCTGCCGACACCCAGGCCGACGCCTCACCGCTCTTGCACAGCCGTGCGCAGACGCTCATGGATGAGTCCGTCTTTGAGCGGACGGCCTGCGCCGGGTGGTCACGCATCTCGACGACCTGACTTGCAGGGACGAAGCGCAGACCCGGGTGTGAGTCGAGCAGGCGCTGGACGGGGTCGGGCAGGCCGACCACGACGACGTCGAGGCCCAGGTCCTGGACGGCTTCCGCGGCGCCGAGCACCGCCTGTTCCGGGGCGAAGTCACCCCCCATGGCGTCGACCGCGATGCGCGGAGCCTGGGTGCTCAGGGTCAGATGTCGAGATTGCGCACCGCCTTGGCGTGCGCGGTGATGAACTTCTTGCGAGGCTCTACGTCGTTGCCCATCAGCTTCTCGAAGACCTCGTTCACGGCGGCGGCATCCTCGATCTCCACCTTCAGCAGGGTCCGGGTGGCCGGGTTCATAGTCGTGTCCCAGAGCTGGTCGGCATTCATTTCCCCAAGGCCCTTGAAGCGGCTGACCTCTACTTTTCCTCCCATCCGCTTGAGCTCCCTGTCTCGCTCATCGTCGCTGTAGACCCACTTCGTCTGCTTGCCTTTCGTGAGCTTGTACAGCGGCGGCTGCGCCATGTAGACGTTGCCCTTCTCGATCAGGTCAGGGAAGTGACGGTAGAAGAAAGTCAGCAGGAGCGTACGGATGTGCGATCCATCGACGTCCGCGTCGGTCATCGTGATCACCCGGTGGTAGCGGAGCCGATCGTAGTCGAAGCGCTCGCCGACGCCGGTGCCGAGTGCCGTGATCAGGTTCCTGATCTCTTCGGAAGTCAACACCTTGTCAAGTCGCGCTTTCTCAACGTTCAGGATCTTGCCGCGCAGGGGCAGGATGGCCTGGGTGCGGCGATCGCGGCCTGACTTGGCAGTGCCACCAGCGGAGTCGCCCTCCACGATGTACAGCTCGCAGTTGTGTGGGTCGCGGTCAGAACAGTCGGCCAGCTTGCCAGGCAGGGTCGAGCTCTCCAGCAGCGACTTTCGCTGGACCAGGTCGCGCGCTTTGCGGGCCGCCTCACGAGCACGCGCCGCCGTCAGCGACTTCTCGATGATCCGCCGGCCCTCGGAAGGGTTCTCGTCCAGATACTGGCCGAGCGCGTCCGACAGTACCGCGGACACCTGACCCTGCACCTCGGCGCTGCCCAGCTTGCTCTTGGTCTGACCTTCGAACTGAGGATCCAGCAGCTTGACGCTGATGACCGCCGTCAGACCCTCACGCACGTCGTCGCCCGTGAGGTTAGGGTCGGAATCCTTGAGCAGCCCCGCTTTGCGCGCGTACCGGTTCAGCACGTTCGTGAGGGCCGCCCGGAAGCCGGTCAGGTGCGTGCCGCCTTCGGCGGTGTGGATGGTGTTCGCAAAGGAGAGGACGTTCTCCACGAAGGTCTGGTTGTACTGCAGCGCGATCTCGATCTGAGTCGAGTCAGCCTGCCGGTCGACGTAAAACGGGATCTGGTTGACCAGGCCCTTACCGTGGTTGAGGTGCCTGACGTAGGCGAGTATCCCGCCCTCGAAGTAAAAGGTGTAGGCGAAGCCCTCCCGCTCATCGTCGAGCACGAGCGCGAGCCGCTTGTTCAGGTACGCCATCTCCCGGAGCCGGTGGAGAATGGTTTGGCGGTCGAAGCGCGTGTCCGGGAAAATCTGCGGGTCGGGCCAGAAGCGCACGACGGTGCCCCGGCTGTCGCTCTTGCCCAATGCCTTCACGGGTGCCAGCGGCAGGCCTCGCCGGTACTCCTGGAAGTGCTCCTTGCCATCGCGGTGCACCCAGACCTGGAGCTTTTCCGAGAGTGCGTTGACCACCGACGATCCAACACCGTGGAGACCCCCGGACACCTTGTAGCCCCCACCGCCGAACTTGCTGCCGGCGTGGAGAACGGTCAACACGACCTCCAGCGAGGAGCGACCCTCCGTCGGGTGGATGCCGACGGGGATGCCACGGCCGTTGTCGGCCACTGACACGCTCCCATCTGCGTGGAGAGTGACGACGATCCGGTCAGCCTCGCCGGCCAGCGCCTCGTCGACCGAGTTGTCGACGAGCTCGGTGATCAGATGATGCAAGCCTCGGACATCGGTGGTGCCGATGTACATGCCTGGACGCCGGCGAACAGGCTCCAGGCCTTCGAGAACCTGGATTTGCTCGACGTCATACGCCACATCAGCGCCGAGAGGGCGGGGCTTGGCCGAGGGCCCATTAGGCGGCGGCATACCGCGGTTGGCCGGGTTCATGCCTGCCCCCAAAGGCGAGATGAGCGCTCTCGTCGGGCGAGCCGGTGCCCTCCCAGCTGGGTGGGACTCCTGCGATGACTACTGGGATGCTGGATGTGTCAATTGTACCGAAATCCCTCATTCGCATTAGGGATCGCGCGCGCGCGAGGGCTACTGAGGCGGACTCCAGCGCAACACGGGGTTGCGAGCCGCCGATACCTCGTCCAGGCGGCCCACCGGCAGGCTTCGGGGCTCCGCGTGCAGCTCCTCGGGATTGGTGGCGGCCAGCTCGACGATCGCCTTGACGGCGCTGATGAAGGCATCGAGCGTCGCTTTGCTTTCGGTCTCGGTGGGCTCGATCATCACGGCCTCGGGCACGATCAGCGGGAAGTAGATGGTCGGGGCGTAGAAACCCCGCTCCAGCAAGCCCTTGGCGACGTCCACAGCTTTGACACCGTCGGCGCCTAGATTCCGCGCCGAAGCCACGAACTCGTGCATACACGGACCGCGATGAGGCATCTCCAGCAACCCGTCGAGGGACTCGCGGACGTAGTTGGCCGCCAGCACCGCGTCCCTGGACGCCTGGGTGAGGCCGTCGCCACCCATCGCCAGGATGTATGTGAAGGCGCGGACCAGCATTCCGAAGTTGCCATAGAAGCTGCGCACCCGGCCGATTGACCGCGGCCGCTCGTAGTCGAGCCGGAAGCGGCCGTTCTCCTGCTCTACTGTCGGTCGGGGCAGGAACGGGACCAGGTCGGCCTTGACGCCGACTGGGCCTGCCCCGGGGCCGCCTCCGCCGTGGGGCGTGGTGAAGGTCTTGTGCAGGTTGAGGTGGACGGCGTCGAAGCCCATGTCGCCTGGCCGGCAGATTCCCATGAGCGCGTTGAGATTTGCGCCGTCGTAGTAGAGCTTGGCTCCAGTGGCGTGGACCATCTCGGCCATCTCCAGGATCTGCTGCTCGAAAAGACCCAGCGTGTTCGGGTTGGTGAGCATCAGCGCGGCCACCCGGGTGGATAGCTTGGCTTCGAGGTCGGCGACGTCAACCCTGCCGTCGGCGCCCGAGCGCACCTCCACCACGTCGAAGCCTGCGAGCGCGGCGCTCGCCGGATTGGTGCCGTGAGCCGAGTCTGGGACGATGACCTCTGTCCGCTCTTCACTGCGGGAACGGTGGTAGGCCTGGATCATGCGCAGCGCGGTCCACTCGCCGTGGGCGCCTGCGGCCGGCTGCAGGGTGATCCTGTCCACGCCGACGATCTCGGTGAGGGCCCGCTCGAGCCGCCACATCAGCTCGAGGGCGCCCTGGACGGTGTCTTCGTCCTGGTAGGGGTGCAGGGCCGCAAAGCCATCGAGCCGGGCCGCCTCCTCGTTGGCGACCGGGTTGTACTTCATGGTGCAGCTGCCCAGGGGGTAGAACTGCTCGCTGATGGAGTAGTTCAACGACGACAGACGGCTGTAGTGGCGCATGATCTCAGGCTCGCTGAGGTGGGGAAGGGCCGGTGGACGGCGTCGACGGAGCTCGCTCGGCAGCTGAGCAGTCGTCTGGACGCCCGATTCTGGAAGTCGAGGTGCCGGCACCGAAGCCCGGCTCAGCTCAAAGCTCAGCGGTTCGGTCACCCCCGCACCTCCGCCGACGCCCCCTGCACCTTAGAGCGCCCTCCTCCCCCCGAAAGAGGGGCGTGGGGGGCCAGGGTCGGGATGCCGGCTGCTGGAGTGCGAGGGGCCGTCCTGCTCAGGACCTCGACTACTTCCGCAATGGCATTGGGGTCGTTGACCTCGGTACAGCAAAAGATGGCCACGTCGTCGAGCTCGGGATACCACTGCCCCACCGGAAGCCCGCCCAGGATGCCTGCATCACGAAGGTTCGCCAGCGATTGTTCCACGTGGAACATCCGCAAAGGGAACTCGTTCAGGAAGTGCCGATCAGGAAACGCGAGCTCAATCCCCGGGATCGCTGTGAGGCGCTCGGCCAGCGCGTGCGCTCGCTGATAGCTGACCTCCGCGATGCCCCGCAGACCCTCCGGTCCCATGTAGGTCAGATAGACGCTGGCTGCCAGAGCGCAAAGGGAATGATTCGTGCAGATATTCGAGGTCGCCTTGGCCCGCCGTATGTGCTGCTCGCGCGCCGTCAGTGTGAGCACGAATCCGCGGCGCCCTCTCGCGTCGGCGGTCGCGCCCACCAACCGGCCCGGCAACCTGCGCATCAAGGCGCGGCGGCAGGCGATGAAGCCGACGTGCGGGCCACCGAAGCTGGGTGGCAGCCCAAGCTGCTGGCCCTCACCGACGGCGATGTCGGCCCCGTACTCTCCCGGAGCACTGACCAGCCCTAGGCTGATCGGGTCGACAGAGGCAACACTCAGGGCGCCCCGCCGATGGGCCTCTTCCGTGACTGCAGCGGCGTCTTCGAGGAGGCCAAGAAAGTTGGGCTGCTGGAACAGCACCGCGGCTGTGTCGTCTCCCAGCCGGTCGAGACCCATCTGCACTTCGAAGCCGCGGCCCTCACCGTAGCAGCGCAGCACCTCGACGTATTCGGGATGCAGGTAACCGGCCACGACCAGCTTGTCACGGCCCGTGTGGACGACCGCCATCATCGCGGCCTCGGCAAGGGCGGTCGCGCCGTCGTACAGCGAGGCGTTGGCCACATCCATGTCCGTGAGCTCGGCGATCAGTGTCTGGAACTCGAAGATCGCTTGCAGAGTGCCCTGGCTGGCCTCCGGCTGATAGGGGGTGTAGGCCGTGTAGAACTCGGGCTTGGAGATGACCGCTGAGACCGCCGCCGGGATGAAGCGTCGGTACACGCCGCCGCCACGAAAACAGAGGCGGTCCTCGAAGACCCGGTTGCGGCCCGCGAGCTCGCGGACGCGTGCCATCGTCTCCTGTTCAGAGAGTCCATCGGGCAGGTCGAGCACCGGGCTCCGAATGCTCGCCGGGACGTCGACCAGCAGGTCGTCCATCGACCTGACGCCGACGGCATCCAGCATCCGCTGCCGATCGTCGGCGGCGTGAACCAGGTACGGCATCTAGTGGACTGTAACAGCCGGATGCGGAGCATCCGACGTCCCAGGCGGCCGGGCGCCTTGCAGGCGCTGATGGCTGCGTCTGGGGGCCCGGCGCGCCTCGTCACCGATCGACAAATGGGCTCCTCGTTGCGCCACCCCATCCTTCCCACCCCACGAAGCAGGCTTCGCGGGGACCCCGAGGCCACCGACCACCTGGAACGCCGGCCTTCGGGCCTGCAGCCTGCTCCACCTCCGACCGTTACAGTCCACTGGTGCGTCGGTAGCCGGCCGCACGTCACCAGCTGTCGTAACGCGGCCCTGCCCGGCTCGCCGGGTAGGGCCATATCACGATAATTGCTCAACGTTTGCTGCTGCATAGCGGTGCCGGCGATTTTGTCTGGCAGAGAGACCCGTCGCTCTCGTAGCCTGACAGCGCCGGGTTTTGATAGCGGC
>DATFWQ010000282.1:0-18393 GCA_035259145.1 Candidatus Dormiibacterota bacterium
AGGCTACGCCCGGCAACTAGTTGTCCGTGAGCGGATGGCCCGGCAGCCGTCCGTTTTTTGATGTTGACGAAGGAGAACAGGAACACTCTGAAAGCGTCTGAGGAAGTGGCCCATCCCGTTTAAGGAGCTTCGGATCAACGAACAGATCCGCGCCCAGGAGGTGCGTCTGATCGATGATCAGAACAATCAGTTGGGCGTCCTGAGCCTTGAAGCGGCGCAGAGAATCGCAAGAGAGAAGGGTCTCGACCTGGTCGAGGTGGCACCCCAAGCCAACCCGCCTGTCTGCCGGCTGCTTGACTACGGTCGCTACAAGTTCGAGACGATCAAGCGGGAGAAGGATCAGAGACGGCGGCAGAACGTCATCAAGCTCAAGGAGATGAAGCTGCGCCCCAAGGTCGCCGACCACGACTTCGAGACCAAGTTTCGCAATGTGAGGCAGTTCCTGGAGCAGGGTGAGAAGGTCAAAGTGACGATCCAGTTTCGCGGTCGTGAGATGGTCCACCAGGACATCGGCCGGCGTCTGCTTGACCGCGTCGCCGATGCCGCCCGGGACGTGGCCACGATAGAGCGGCAGCCAATCATGGAAGGCCGCACGCTCTTCATGATCCTCGCGCCCCTGCACAAGCCTTCACCGAACGCGGCACCAGCCGCCGCAGCACAACCTAGGGAGGCTTCACAAAGTGCCTAAGCTGAAGACACGTAAGGGCCTCAGGGAGCGAATCCGCATCACGCGGAACGGGAAGCTGATCAGGAAGCACGCATGGAAGAGCCACCTCCTGGAGCACAAGTCCGCCAAGCGGAAGCGCGCATTTCGCTCGGCCCAGGCCGTCGCCCCCGCTGACTACAAGCAGGTGCGGCGCTCGCTGGGAGCCTAGCCGTGGCTCGCGTCAAACGAGGCGTCGTCGCCCACCGCAGGCACCGTGCCGTCATCCAGCGTGCAAAGGGCTTTCGATACTCGCGGAAGCTGCTCTTCAAGCCCGCGAACGAGGCTCTCCTGCACTCGCTGGCCTACGCGTTTCGCGACCGCCGGCAGCGCAAGCGTGACTTCCGGCGGCTCTGGATCGCCCGCATCAACGCGGCCGCGCGCCTGGGCGGTCTGCCCTACAACCGGTTCATGTACGGCCTCCGCCAGGCCGGAGTGGAGATTGACCGCAAAGTGCTTGCCGACCTGGCGGTACGTGACAGCGGTTCCTTTGCTCGGCTGGTGGAGGTTGCAAAGCAGAACCTCTAGCCAGCCGCTCCAGAGCCCCCACAACGAGCTCATTCGCAGGCTGCGGCGCCTCGGACGCCGGCGAGAGCCAGGCGAGGTCCTCCTCGAAGGTCCGATGGTGATTCGCGAAGCCGTCGCTTGCGGGGTCGAGCTGGAGGTTCTCGCCTTGCGCGACGGCGTCGCGTTCTCGGCGCCCGCCGACCGGGTGGTCACACTCGCCGAGCGCGCATTCTCGTCGGTGAGCCAGACCATCAGCCCACAGGGCGTGCTCGCGATCGGCCGGAGCCATGAGGCTTCCATGGCAGATGCCATGGCTGCAGCCAGGGCCGTTCGGTGGCCGCTTGTCGTACTCGACGGCGTTCAGGACCCGGGCAACGTTGGCGCGGTCTGCCGCACCGCCGCGGCCGCCGGGGCACGCGCTCTGGCCGCGCTGGAGGGCAGCGCAGATCCTTTCAGCCCCAAAGCGGTGCGTGCGTCCGCGGGCACGGTTTTCCGGCTGGTGGTCAGCCGTGGCCGCTGGTCCGAGCTCAGTGCCTGGGGCGGATTCGGGGCGACCGCTCGCGGAGGAAAGTCGTATCTAGATGCCGATCTGGCCCACGGGCCGCTGCTCGCCTTCGGCAGCGAGGCTCACGGGCTGCAGCGGAAGGATCTAGAGTTGGTCACCATTCCCATGACACCGGGAGTGGAGTCTCTCAACGTGGCGGCCGCGGCGGCCATCCTGCTGTTCGATATCCGGCGGAGGTTGGAAGCGTGAACTCACCGGCGGCAATGGCCGAGCGGGCGCTGGCGGCTATCGCGGCCGCGCGGGACGAAGACGAGCTGGAGCGCCTCCGGATCGAGTTTCTCGGCGCAAAGAGTGAGCTCATGAGCATCCCCCGCTCGCTGGCGTCGCTTCCCAGGGAGCAGCGCGCGTCCGCCGGCCAGGCCTTCAACGCCACCAAGACCGCCATATCAGACGCGCTCGCACGACGCTCGGAGACGCTTGCCGAGGCCCGGATCTCGGACCTCGCGGCCGCCGAGTCCATCGACATCACGTTCCCGGGCCGCCCACCCGCACTGGGCCGGGTACACGTGCTGACTCTGGTTCAACGCGAGATCGAGACGGTGATGGAGACCATGGGTTATCACGTCGAGATCGGCCCCGAGGTCGAGACGGACTGGTACAACTTCGAGGCCCTCAACCTGGCCCGAGGCCACGCATCGCGCGATATGCAGGAGACCTTCTTCTTCAACGAATCAGAGGACCTGCTGCTGCGTACGCACACCTCGCCGATGCAGATCCGCTCGATGGAGCGCCTGAAGGAACCGCCGATCTACGTCATCATGCCCGGCCGCTGCTACCGGCGCGATGCCACCGACCCCTCACATCTGGCGCAATTCATGCAGGTCGAAGCGCTTGCGGTCGATGAAGGGATCACCGTCGGCGATCTGAAGGGCACGATCCTCTATTTCGCACAGTCGCTATGGGGAGCAGACCGGCGCATCCGGATCCGGCCGACGTACTTCCCTTACACCGAGCCCAGCTTCGAGTTCGACCTCTCTTGCGGCGTGTGTGGCGGGCGCGGGTGCCGCAGCTGCGGCGGCGACGGCTGGCTCGAGGTCGGCGGCTGCGGTATGGTCCACCCCAACGTTTTGCGCAACGGCGGCATCGACCCGGAGCGCTACACGGGCTTCGCGTGGGGCTTCGGTATCGAGCGCATCGCGATGCTGCGGTACGACGTCGACGACATCCGCCTCTTCTACGAAAACGACCTCCGCTTTGTAGAGCAGTTGGGATGAGTCTGGGATGAAAGTCAGCTACGGGTGGCTCTGCGATCTGGCGGGGGCCCACGACCTCCCGCCTCAGCAGGTCGCCGACGTGCTGACGATGGCCGGCTGGAACGTCGAGGAGATCGTACCCATCGACCTATCGCAGCTGATTGTCGGGCGCGTCATCTCGCAGCAGCCGCACCCCAGCTCCCGCAAGCCGCTGTGGGTGCACCAGGTCGACGTGGGTGATCACACCCTGCAGATCATCGCCGGGGTCGACAACGCCCGCCCAGGTACGCTGGTCCCGGTCGCGCTACCAGGCACCACCGTGCCCGATGGCACGCTGGTGCGGGATGGGAAGATCGCGGGCGTCGATGCCCGGGGGATGCTCTGCTCCGAGGCTGAGCTCCTGATCAGCGACGACCACGACAGCATTCTGCTGCTTGACGATGGCGGTCCCGGCCAGCGCCTCGACGAGATCATCCCCAGCGACGCCGTCTTGGAGGTTGAGGTCACACCCAACCGCCCCGACTGCCTCGGCCACCTGGGCCTGGCTCGAGAGCTGGCAGCGGCCCTTGGCAGCAGCCTCGACCTGGACTTCATGCCCCCGTTCACCGGCGGCGCCCAGCCTCCCGGCACCGACCTCATCAGCGTCGCGATCGAGGCGCCAGAGCTGTGCAGGCGATATATCGGCGCGCCAATCACCGGCATCAAGGTGGGGCCGTCCCCGATCTGGATGCGACGCCGGCTGTATGCGGCGGGAGTTCGGCCTATCAGCAACGTCGTGGACATCACGAACTACGTCGCGCTCGAGTACGCACAGCCGCTGCATGCTTTCGACCTCGCGATGATCGGCGGTCGCCGAATCGTGGTCAGGCGGGCACGACGTGGCGAGAGGCTCCTGTGCCTCGATGGCGAGACGCGCTCGCTCACTTCGGACATGCTGGTGATCGCGGACGCCGAACACCCGATCGCGCTGGCCGGCATCATAGGGGGCGAAGATTCCGCCGTCACCGGGCAGACCGTGGACATCATGCTGGAGGCGGCCAACTTCGACGGCGTCAACGTCCGCTCGACCAGCCGGGCGCTGCGTCTGCGCACCGAGTCATCGAGCAGGTTCGAGAAGGGGCTCTCGCCCGAGCTGGCACTGGCCGGCGCCCGTCGGGCCGCGACGCTGCTGGCGCAGCTAGCCGGTGGACGTATCCACCTCGGCTGGGCCGACGTCTACCCCCGGCCTCAAGAGCCCGCGCGCGTCAGGTTCCGTCCTGAGCGGATCGATGCCGTACTGGGTGTCCACGTCCCGCTCCAGGAGATGGAGGTGATCCTGAAGAGGCTCGACTTCCAGGTTCGTGTCCAGGACGACGGCGAGTGGGACGTGCTGCCTCCGGTCTACAGGCTGGACGTGAGCATCCCCGAGGACGTGGCCGAGGAGGTCGGCCGCATCTACGGCTACGAAAAGGTGCCGCCAACGCTGCCTGGGGCGCGGCAGACTTCCTGGCACCCGGCGGCTCCCAGCCAGGAGAGGCGGCTCGACCCGCTCCGGCATGCGCTGGCTGGGTCAGGCTCCACGGAGGTCGTGACGCCTGCTTTGACCTCGCGGGTCATGCTCGATCAGCTCGGCGTTGGGGCTGAGGCCATGCGCGTGATCAACCCTGTCTCCGACGAACAGGACGCGCTGCGGACCACGCTGCTCCCCTCGCTGCTGCGGGTCGCTTCACACAATCGCAACTACGGGCGCCAGGGGGTGGCCGTCTTCGAGGTTGCACGGGCCTACCTGCGCCGGCCTGAGCAGCCAGATGGCCAACCCGACGAGCCGCTGCGCCTGGGCATTGTGCATGCAGGGCTGAGTGGTCCCGAGGGCGGAAGGCTGGGCGTCCTCGATCTGAAAGGTGCGCTCGAGCGGGCACTGGACACCCTGGCGCCGGTCGAGGTCTCGTACGAGCGCGCCACGGCTACGCTGTTCCATCCTGGCCGCTGCGCACAGGTCCTGGTCTGCGGGCAACCGGTGGGATACCTCGGTGAGCTGCATCCGTCGGTGGTCGAGGCATTCGACCTGGAGGGCCGCGCGGTCGGTCTCGAGGTCGAGCTGGAGCCGGTGCTTGCGATCGACCTTCCCCGCCGGGCACGGCCGCTGCCGCGCTTTCCGCCGGTCAGCCGAGACCTCGGCGTTGTCGTTGCCGAAGCAGCGGAGGCCGGTGCACTTCTGCGCACGATCATGGAGGCCGGTGGCGAACTGCTCGAGTCTGCAAACGCCTTCGACGAGTACCGGGGAAGCCAGGTGCCGGCGGGGCACAAGAGCGTCGCCTTCTCGATGACGTTTCGAAGCCCGGAGCGGACGCTTACAGACGCCGAGGTCGACCACCGGCTGGCGGCGATCAAGGCGGCGCTCGTGCGGCACCATCATGCGACCTTCCGCACCTGAGGGGTGGCCGAAGGGCACATTTCCGGAAAGGGGCTGATCAGACGGCGCACTAAGTGCACGCATTCCGGAAAACGTGGGCTTAACAATCCGGATGGACAGCTGATCCCGGATGCCGCACGGTGTTCTATGTGCCGCGGCGTCAAGTTATTCCGGAAGGGCTCACTACAGGTCCCTTCACTCTCGCCGACGCCCGCCGTATTGGGCTCACTCGCTGGCAGCTGCGAGGGTCCAGCTGGAGGCGCATCTCACGCGGCTTCTACGTCTGGGTTGGACTTCAGAAGAGCTCGCTGATGGCCACCGCTGGGATTCCTCGCCGGCTCCCCCCGGGAGCAGCGTTCTCCGGCCGCACCGCTGCCTGGCTGCATGGCTTCGACAGCTCGCCCGGGGAGCCACCCGAGGTGACGGTTCCCTATGCATGCGGAGTCTCTCCGCGCGCGGGCGTGACCATCCGGCACGGCACCCTCACGGACGCTGACGTAAGCGGCAAGGGCTGCCTACCACGTCCCCAGTGGTAACCGTGTTCGATCTGGCGCGTCGGCTACCGCTGGTGGATGCAGTCGCGGCGGTGGATGCGGCCCTGCACAACCGCATCGTTGACCTGGCTGAGTTTCGCTCGTACGTGGCCGCGCATTCAAGGTGCGCCGGGGTTGCTCGGGCTCGGCAAGTAGCCGATCTCGCCGACGCCTCTTCCGAGTCGCAGATGGAAACGCGCCTGCGCATGCTCCTGGTGCTGGCCGGGCTTCCGAGACCCCAGGCGCAGGTCCCGCTCTACGACCACCGGGGGCGCCTTCTCAGGCGGCCAGACCTGTACTACCCGGAGCAGCGGGTCGGCCTCGAGTACGACGGCGGCAGTCATCGCGACAGTCTCGTCGAGGACAACCGTCGCCAGAACCGTTTGCTCAGCGCAGGCTTCCGCCTCCTTCGGTTCACTGCAGCCGACGTCTACAACACCCCTGACGCGGTCGTGGCTCAAGTCGGCGCCGCCCTCAAGCGCACTGTTTTCGGAAACAGAGCCAATCCACGAGCTGGAAGAGGCTCCTTTTCCGGAAACAGGGCGGTTTCCCCGCGGTCATGAGTAAGCTCTAGGCCCATGTCGGCTGTCCTTTGGGAGTGGCTCCGGGAGCGCGCGGTTCAGATTCACGTCGCAGACCATCTGTGCGAGCGCCTGCGGCGGGGTGATCAGCTTCGCGTCAAGCTCGGGCTGGACCCCACGGCGCCCGACCTCCACGTCGGCCATCTCGTACAGCTCGACGCCCTGCGGGCTTTTCAGGACGACGGTCACATCGTCGTCCTCATCATCGGCGACTACACGGCCCAGATCGGCGACCCCAGCGGCCTGTCTGAGACTCGCCCCATGCTCAGCCGCGAGCAGGTCGACGCCAACGCCAAGACCTACGTCGACCAGCTCTACAAGGTCCTCGACCCCCATCGGACCGAGGTCCACCGTAACTCCGAGTGGCTTGCTGAGATGACCGCAGGCGACATCCTGCGCTTGTTGGGCAAGCAGACCCTTCAATCTGTGCTCCAGCGTGAGGACTTCGCTCAGCGACTGGAAGCCGGCGCTCCGATCGGGGCCCACGAGATCCTCTATCCGTTCAACCAGGGCTACGACTCGGTGGCCATTCGGGCCGACGTAGAGATCGGGGGAACCGATCAGCTGTTCAACCTGCTGTTCGGCCGGGAGCTCCAGCGCGCTTACGGCCAGGAGCCGCAGGACGTTGCCGTATTCCCCCTGTTGGAGGGTCCTGACGGGCGCCGTATGAGCAAGTCGCTCGGCAACTACATCGGGATCGCGGAGCCCGCGGAGGAGATCTACGGCAAGACGATGTCCATCCCGGACCGGCTTACCGAGACATACCTACGATTGGTCTCTGGGCTACCCGCCCAAGAGGTCGACCGTGCCCTGGCGCTTGGGCCCCGCGACGCCAAGGCAGCGCTGGCGCGGCGCCTTGTCGAGCGCTTGCACGGCGCTGGGGCAGCGGCCGCTGCAGAAGAGGACTTCGACCGCCGGTTCCGGCGCCGCGAGCTGCCCGACGACCTTAAGGAGCACACGGCGCGAAACCCGGCCGATCTCGTCGGGACCCTGGTCGAGCTCGGCTGGTACCCGACTCGTTCCGCCGCACGCCGAGTCGTCGAGCAGGGTGGAGCGCGCGTCAATCAGCACACGGTCGGCGTTGATCACGCGCTCGACGACGGCGACATCCTGCAAGCCGGAAGGCGCAACGTCGTCCGCGTTCGACTCGGCTGAGAATAGAAACGCGGCAGGCTCCCTACCTCCGCGGGATCGCGCGCCCTGACCTTTCCGAGGCGGGGGCACCCGTGGTAGAAGAACTACTGTCGAGTGAGCAGGCCAGGGTTGCACGGGGCTAGAATCGCCGAAAGCATGTTCGAGAAGGAGAAGACTGAGTAGATGTCCGGGCATTCCAAGTGGGCGGGCATCAAGCACAAGAAGGCTGTCGTCGACGCGAAGCGCGGCCAGGCGTTCACGCGTGCCAGCCGTGAGATCACCATCGCTGCTAAGGAGGGTGGCGGCGACGTCGACGGCAATTTCCGTCTGCGGCTCGCAGTGCAGAAAGCACGCGAGGTCAACATGCCGGCCGACAAGATCCAGGCCGCCATCGATCGTGGAACGGGCGCCGGCAAGGGCGAGTCGCTGGAAGAGCTTCGCTACGAGGGCTACGGCCCGGTCGGGGTCGCGATCATGGTCGACAGCATGACCGACAACCGGAAGCGCACGGCCGCGGCCATCCGCCACGTCTTCTCGAAGTACGGCGGAAGCCTCGGTGAGAGCAACTCCGTCGCGTGGATGTTCGAGCGAAAGGGCGTGATCACGGCTGAAGTCGGCGACAAGGACCCAGACGAAATCGGCCTCAGCGCCATCGAAGCCGGAGCAGATGACATTCAGCTGGACGGCGCCACCATCGAGATCACGACCGATCCACACAGCTTCGAATCCGTCCGGAAGGCGGTCGCCGCGACCGGCGTCGCCATCGAGAACGCCGAGGTCACCATGCAGCCCAGGCAGACCGTGCCGGTCGGCGAGGACAAGGCCGCGTCGGTCTTGCGGCTGCTGGAGGCCCTTGAAGAGGAGGATGACGTCCAGCAGGTCTATGCCAACTTCGACATCCCAGAAGACGTCCTCGAACGCATCTCAACCTCCGTCTAGGTCCCACACGCTGTTGCTTGGCATCGACCCGGGACTGGCCGCTACCGGCTGGGGCTTGCTGGACCGCGAGGGCAAGGTCGCGGCGTGCGGCACCATCCGGACCTCGCCAGGGCCGGCCGGTCCGCGTCTGCTGCAGATCGTCTGCGAGCTTCGCGCGATCCTCGCCGCCAGCCCGATACATGAAGCGGCGCTCGAAGAGCTGTTCGTGGGTCGTAACGCGACCAGCGCAATAGGCGTCGCCCAGGCGCGGGGCGCGATCCTGGCGACCCTGGCCGCGGCGCAGCTCCCCGTCTACGAGTACAAGCCGGCGCAGGTCAAATCGGTCCTGACCGGCTACGGCATGGCAGGCAAGGCGCAGATGGCGCGCATGCTTGCCCTCCAGGTCAGGACCGATGCCAGGCTGGACTACCATGCGGCTGACGCCCTTGCCATCGCCCTCTGCCACGCCCGGAGCCGCCGGCTCCTGCAGCAGCTCTGGGCTCCATGATCGGCTACCTGCGTGGCCGCGTGGTGCGGGCCACCGGAGAGCAGGTCGTCATAGAGACCGGGGGGGTCGGTTATCTGGTCAGCATTCCGGCCACCGCCCGGGAGCGCGTTGGTCCGGTTGGGAGCCAGGTCGAGCTGCACGTCCACACCCACGTCAGGGAGGACCAGCTGGCTCTGTTCGGCTTCGGCACCGCCGCGGAGCTGGAGCTCTTCGAGCAGCTGATCCAGGTCGACGGAGTTGGGCCCAAGGTGGGACTGGCCATCCTCAGCTCGGCCAGCATCGAGGTGCTGAAGCGGGCGATCCTCAGCGAGGATGTCGGGCCCATTCGGCGCGCTCCAGGGGTCGGACCCCGTACCGCTCAAAAGGTGATCATCGATCTGCGGCCCAAGCTGGAAGCAGAGGCGGCGGTCATGGCGGTGCCGCGGGCCGCCGCGGTGGCAGGAGACGGCGAGCTCCCGCGCCAGGTCGAGACCGCGCTGCGGGGCCTTGGCTTTACCGCACAGCAGGCACGTCAGGGCCTCGAAGCCGTTGACTGGGCCTCCAAGCCCAGCGCCCAGCAGGCTCTGGCGGCGGCGCTGAAGGCCCTGGGACGGTAGTCATGGATCCGGAGGACCCCAAGCATGTGCTCGATCCGGCCCTCGCCGCCGGCGAGGAAGTATTCGATCGCACGCTTCGTCCGCGCACCCTGGCCGACTACGTGGGTCAGGCGAAGGTTCGCGAGAACCTGGGCATTCTGCTGGAGGCCGCCAGGCGCCGGGGAGAGCCGGTCGAGCACGTCCTGCTGTGCGGGCCACCTGGCCTGGGCAAGACGACACTGGCCAACATAATCGCCAACGAGCTCGGCGTCGCCATCAAGACCACCAGCGGCCCCGCCATCGATTTTGTCGGTGCGCTGGCATCCATGCTGCTCAACCAGCAGGACCGCGACGTCTTCTTCATCGACGAGATCCATCGCCTGAACAAGCTCGTCGAAGAGTCGCTCTACCCGGCGCTGGAGGAATTCCGCTTCGACTACGTGGCCGGGAAGGGGGCCGGCGCGAGCGCCATGCGCCTCCAGCTCCCGCGCTTCACCTGCGTGGGCGCAACCACGCGCCAGGGCCTGCTCAGTGGCCCGATGCGCGACCGCTTCGGCGCCGTCCACAGGCTCGACTTCTACAACCAGGCAGAGCTCGAGCAGATCATCCAGCGCTCGGCTCGCATCCTGGAGTTCGAGGTCGACCCGCAGGCATGCAGCGAGCTGGCCCAGCGCTCGCGGGGGACTCCGCGGATCGCCAACCGGCTGCTGCGCCGGGTCCGCGACTACGCTCAGGTGCGGGCGGACGGGCGCGGCACCCTGGCGGTAGCTCAGGCCGCGCTGGCCATGCTGGAGGTGGACGCCCTCGGCCTGGAGCCGCTCGACCGCAAGATCCTGGACACGATGATCCGCAAGTTCCGCGGCGGGCCGGTGGGCCTGGACACGATCGCAACCTCAGTGGCCGAGGAGCCGGAGACGATCGAGGACGTGCACGAGCCGTTCCTCATCCAGTGCGGCCTCCTGGCAAGAACGCCGCGAGGCAGGGTCGCAACGGAGCTTGCGTACAGGCATCTGGGCATGGAGCCGCCTTCCGCCGCGGTGCAGCAGTCTCTCCTGTAGGAACTGCCGGGGCGACCTCGTTAAACTCCAATAGCCTTGCAATTCGTAACGAGCGGGCTCGTCCGAGCCATCGTCGTCATTCTTCTGGCGTTCTCACTGTTCGTGGACGGTGCCGGGTACGTCTATCGCGTAGTGAACCACTACCCGCTTACCGGCCCGGTGCCGGGGCTGCCGCCGAACTTCAGCGGCTGGCAGCTCTACATGCACTATGGCCTCGACCTCAGGGGCGGCACCGACATTCAGCTCCAGCTCGCAGGATTCCCACCCGGCCAGGACCGCCAGTCGGTACAGCAGCGGTTCATCGAAGTAATCCAGAAGCGCGTGAACGCCCTGGGCGTGAGCGAGCCCACCGTGCAGCCAGGCGGCGGTGGTAACCATGACCGCGTCGAGGTGCAGCTCCCGGGCGTCTCGACCTCTGAGGCCGTAAAGCTGCTCGGGCAGAAGGGAAAGCTGGTCATCACCAAGTGGGTGCCGGATTCATCGATCACAGCCGCTCCCTATCCGGGGTTCAAGCCCGAGATCACCAAGATGACCAGCGACATGCTCACCAGCGCCTCGGCCGGTCTGAACCCGCAGACAGGGATCGGTTGGGTGGTCAACTTCCAGTTCAACTCGGAAGGCGCGGGCATCTTCAACCAGCTGACGACGGACGCCTACAACGTCTGCCAGAGCCAGGGGACGGGGGCGGCACAGTGTCACGTCACCAACTGGTTGGACCTCACCCCAGACGACATCGCACAGTGGAATACCAGGGGACCCGACCTGTCCAGGTCGGTGGATCAGGGGGGCCACCTTATCAGCGACCCCTCCATCCCAAACGGACCGATTCCAAACGGTCAGGGCTACATCGAGGGCAACTTCAGCCAGGACTCGGCCAAGAACCTGGCGATCCTCTTCAACTCCGGCTCCATCCCGGTCGACTTCACGGTGCTTTCCTCCTACGAAGTGGGCGCCAGTCTCGGCGCCACGTCGATCAAGCTCAGCGTCGCGGCTGCACTGCTGGGCCTGCTCGTCGTCATCGTCTTCATGGTCGCGTTCTACAGGCTGCCAGGCCTGCTGGCCAGCCTCGCCCTGCTCTGCTATGCAGGCGTGGTGCTCGCGGTCTTCAAGATGGTGCCGGTCACGCTGACCCTGGCCGGACTGGCGGGGTTCATCCTGAGCGTGGGGATGGCGGTGGACGCCAACGTCCTGATCTTCGAACGCTTCAAAGAGGAGATGCGGGCCGGCCGCACGATCGGCGCCGCGGTCGACGCCGCGGTTCGCCGCGCCTGGCCCGCGATTCGTGACTCGAACACGTCTACCCTGATCACGAGCCTGGTGCTGATCTTCGCGGCGCCGATCCAGGTGAAGGGCTTTGCGATCACCCTGGCGATCGGCGTGGTCATCAGCCTGGTCTCAGCGATCATCATCACTCACAACATGCTCGCGATAGTGCTCAACTTCGGCTGGGCGCGAAGCGGCGGCCTACTCGGGGTGGCGCGTGGCCGAGCTTAGCCATCCAGGAATGGCGGCCGAAGACGCAGCGCCGCCGGCCGTCGCGGCGCCGACCCGCCGCCTCGACATCATCGGCCGCCGGAACATCTTCTTTGGGATCTCGCTCCTGATCATCATTCCCGGTATCGTCTCGATGGTTGCCAACGGATTCCGGCTCGGGATCGACTTCGCGGGTGGCAACGAGTTCTTCCTCGCCTTCCAGGAGCGGCCCACGCAGCAGCAGGTAGAGGCAGCGGTCGCCCAGGAGGGAGTCAACGGTCTCGTCCAGCAGACCGGCAACGGCACATTCATCGTCCGGACGTCGCAGATGACGCCGTCCGCAAGGGACCGCTTCAAGACCGACCTGGAGAAGAGGGTGGGCCCCATCGACGAGGCGAACAGCCGCGACGACGAGGTCGGAGCAACGATAGCTGGTGAGACCGTCAGGTCGGCGGCCCTGTCGATCGTCGCGGCCTCGACGCTGATTCTGCTCTACCTGGCCTTCCGCTTCCGCAAGGTGCAGGGCGGCTGGCGCTCGGGTTTCCAGTTCGGCGGCAGTGCACTGCTGGCGCTCCTGCACGACGTGTTCCTGCTTTGCGGCATTTTCTCGATCCTGGGCACGGTCTTCAAGCTGCGCATCGGTGAGATCGACAGCCTGTTTCTCACCGCGGTGCTCACAGTGGTAGGCTTCTCGGTCCACGACACGATCGTGGTCTTCGACCGGATCCGCGAGAACATGATCGTCTCGAGCAGGCTGACCTTCGAGCAGGTGGTGAACCTGAGCATCATGCAGACCGCGGCCCGGTCGATCATCACGAGCTTCACTGTGGTTCTCGTGCTTTTGTCGCTGCTGCTGTTCGGTGGCGACACCCTGAAGGGTTTCGCTCTCGCGCTGCTGATCGGGATCGTCTCCGGAGCCTACAGCTCGATCTTCAACGCGACGCCACTGCTCGTCGTGTGGCGGAGGCTGCAGCCGGTCCGTCGTTAGTTCGCGGGGAGTCCGCACAATGCCTACCTGGCCGCTCGTGGAGATCCAGAAGCTCCTGGGGCCGACCCTCTCGCACATGGGCTATTCGATCTACTCCCTGTCGCAGGGGGGCGGCGGTGGGCGAACCCTGCGGATCACAATCGACAAGCCCGAGGGCTTCATCTCCCTGGACGACTGCGAGCGGGTAAGCCAGGTGGCTGGTCCACTGCTGGACCAGGCGGACCTCATCTCCCAGTCCTACACTCTCGAGGTCTCCTCACCGGGGGCCGAGCGCAAGCTCCGCGACCGGGCCGAATACGAGCGCTTCGTGGGCCGAAAGGTCAACATCCGCTACCGTTCGGGCGAGACCGAGGTTGCGCTCGAGGGCCAGCTGGCTTCGGTCGACGACGCCGGAGTCTTGATTCGAGGTCGAAAGGACGAGGTAACCAATCTCAAATGGACCGACATCATCGCTGGGCGCCTGGTGGCGTCGCTGTAGCGATGGCTGAGACACGCCGCGAGCCTCAAGCGACGGAGTCCCCGCTGGCCGCGCTGCAGCAGCTCAGCGCAGAAGTCGGGGTGCCGCTCGAGGACCTCCGGCGCACCGTCGAGGAGGCGCTGGCGGCCGCCTACAGGCGGGCCTTCGAGCCCGCCGGCGACGTCTCGGTCCAGCTCATACCCGAGACAGGCGAGATGGACGTCCTGCTCCGGCAGCGTGAGCCCGACGGAAGCGTGACCGAAAGTCACCTGCCAGTTGACGACTTCAAGCGACTTGCCGCCCAGACGGCCCGCACCGCCGTGATGCGTCACCTGCGCGACCTGGAGCGCGACCGGGCGCTGAGCGAGCTGGCTCGCCGTCAGGGCGAGCTCGCAAATGGAATGGTCGATCGCATCGAGCGGGGCACCGTGTACGTCGACCTGGGTCGAGCAGAGGGCTGGATGCCGCCAGAGGAGCAGATCCCCGGCGAGCAGCTTGTGCCGGGCCGCCCGGTCACCATCGTGGTGCTCGAGCCGAAGGTGCGCCCCAGGCAGGCGCTGGTGCGGGTGTCCAGGGCCAGCCGCATCCTCGTGCTGCGCCTGCTGGAGGCCGAGGTGCCCGAGATCGCTGCGGGCACGGTCCACGTTCGCGCCATCGCCCGTGAACCGGGACTTCGTACCAAGATCGCCGTCTCCAGCTCCGAACCAGGCATCGACCCGGTGGGCGCCTGCGTCGGGCCGAAGGGGGTGCGCCACCGGTCCCTGCTGGCTGAGCTCGGCAGTGAGCACGTGGACATCGTGCACTGGGATGCCGAGCCGGAGAAGTTCGTGGCGGCCGCGCTGGGTCCAGCCACAGTCATCTCAGTGGCGATCGACGCCGACACACGTACAGCGCACGTCCGGGTGCCCAGGGACCAGCTGTCGCTGGCCATCGGTCGGGACGGCCAGAACGCCCGGCTGGCCGCGAAGCTGACAGGCTGGCGGGTGGACATCAAGCCCGTCGAGAACGGTGTCGCCCAAGACCAGGCATGAGCCAGTCCGGACGTGCGTGGGCTGCCGTCAGGAGGCCGGCAAGCGCGCTCTGATAAGGCTCGTGCGAGGGCCTGACGGCACCGTGAGGCCCGACCCCTCAGGCCGGGCCGCGGGTCGGGGAGCGTACCTGCACCGCGACGCGGCCTGTATAGAGCAGGCGAGAAAGCGCCATGCGCTGGAGCGGGCACTGAAAGCGCGGGTGGGCGAAAGCGTCTGGGCCGACCTGGGCTCGTAGGTCTGCGGCAGGCCCCCCGGACCGGATCTGATCGAGGCACGCTCCGCTCTTCTGTGCGCTCGCCCCCTCCCCCGGCTTCGCCGGGTACTCCCCCAACCTGGCGGGAGAGTTGCCTTGGAGCGCTACCTATACCTTAGTATTAGAGCATGAGTACCCGGGCTCGGATACCGGCTTCGGGTGACGTCACCCGCCTCACGCTGCTCGCGCTCCTGTCAGGTCAGCCGATGCACGGATACGAGCTGCGCCGGCAGATCGAGCTGCGCACTATGGACCAATGGGCCGACGTGAGCTACGGCTCGATCTACCCGGCCCTGCGGCGGCTGGCGGACGAGGGCAAGGTGGAGGAGGTAGGCCGTGACCGCGCTGGCAACCTGCCCACCCGTACGACCTACCGCATCACGGACTCAGGCAGGGAGGAGCTGAAGCGACTGCTGCGTGTCGCCTGGACCATCCCCCAGTTCACGGCCCAGGCGGTGGACGTAGCCCTGTCGTTTGTGGGCCTGCTCGGGCCGGGGGAGATCGCGGAGCTGCTGGGGTTGCGCCTGCAAGCGCTGGATGCCATCACGGCCCAGATGGACGTGGGCCAGCACCTGAAGCGGCAGGCCGTCGGCCACATACCGCAGCTGGACGCGATCGTCGCCGACGTGTTCGACCACAACCGCAGGCTGATCGCCGCTGAACGGGAGTGGGCCACCCACGTCCTGGACCGGATACGGGCGGGCGCGTACCTCAAGGCACCAGAGTCGACGGTCGTCGAGGCCGGGCGGTGACAGCCAGACCTTGTGCAATGTGATGCCATCTGCTATATTGCGCACCGCCATAGTGCGACATGCCTGACAGGTCACCTCCCGCCGACGTGCTGGCTCTCACCGTGCTGGCGTTCCTGACGGAGCGGCCTATGCACCCGTACGACGTCCAGAGAGTGATCCGCCAGCGCCACAAGGACTATGCGATCGAGCGCCCACGAGCTCTGTACCGGGCATTCGAACGGCTGGCCCGCGACGAGCTGATCGAGCCAGTCGAGACCAGCCGTGAAGGCAGGCGGCCGGAACGCACCGTGTATCGGATCACCGACGAAGGTCGCGCGGAATTTCAGCACCGGCTGGTCCAGCTGCTGGAGAGGCCCGTGGTCGAAGACCCTGTCTTCGGGGTCGCCGTCGGCTTCGTGGGCTATCTGAATCCTGGGGCGGTTCTCGAAGCGCTGCAGGACCGGTTTGCCAGCCTGGAAGGGGAGGTCGCGGGTCTGGACGCCGCCCTTCAGGCGATGCGCACGAGCCTGCCGAGACTGGTCCTGCTCCAGCACGAGTACAAGCGGGCGCTGCGGCAGGCCGAGCGAGACTGGGTGCTGAAGCTGATCGACGACATCCGCTCGAGCAAGCTGCACTGGGACCTGGAGGCACTGGTCCGGCATTTCGCCGCCATCCGAGAAGGAGGTCGGCACGTGCAGTGAGAAACGCGGCCCCCGGCAGGATGTTGCAGCAGGCTGCCGGAGGCCAGACCCCCAAGCCGGCTCACGCGAGCGCCAGCCTGGACAGCGTATGGGACCAAGCGTAACAGCGAGCGTTCCGTGGGCCCACAACCCACCAGCAGGGAGACCGCCCATGGACGCGAATTGCATGATCGAGACCCGCGGCCTGCGCCGCACGTTCAAAGCTCGGCAAGGCCCGGTCGAGGCCGTAGCCGGAATCGACCTCTGCGTCGAAAAGGGAGCCATCTTCGGCTTCCTCGGTCCCAACGGTGCCGGCAAGACAACCACGCTCAGGATGCTCTCGACTCTCCTGCCGCCAAGCGGCGGAGACGCGACCGTCGCCGGGTGCGATCTGCTCAGACGGCCGCAGCAAGTGCGTGAGCGGATCGGCTACGTGGGTCAGCAGGGCGGCACCGACTACACGGTCAGAGGGCGCACCGAACTGGTGTTCCAGGGCCGGCTCTACGGCATGACCGCAGGAGATGCGCTGCGCCGCGCCGCCGAGCTCATCACCATGCTCGAACTCGACGCATGCGCAGACCGGCCCTCCGGCAGCTACTCCGGCGGGCAGCGGCGCCGCCTGGACATCGCCCTCGGTCTGGTGCACCGACCTCGGCTCGTGTTCCTCGACGAGCCCACCGGGGGCCTCGACCCGCATGGCCGCGCGCGGCTCTGGGACGAGATCCGGCGCCTGCGCGATGGCGGCATAACCGTGTTCCTGACGACGCACTACCTGGAGGAGGCCGACGCCCTGTGCGACCGGCTGGCGATCATCGATCACGGCCGGATCGTGGCCGAGGGCACGCCGAATCAGTTGAAGCGCCAGATCGCTGGCGATGTGGTGAAGCTCGGCGTGGCCGGCAGTCGGAACGCCGCGCTGGAGCTCCTCACCGGGCAGCCATTCGTGCGCGAGGCGGTCGCAGAGGACGGCACGCTCCGGCTGGCGGTCGACCACGGCGAGGCCGCGATGCCGGCCATCCTGCGGCTACTGGACGGCGCTGGATTACGGCTCGAAACCATCTCGCTTTCCAGGCCCAGCCTCGACGACGTGTTCCTGCGAAAGACCGGCCGGTCGCTGCGCGAGCCGGCCGCATGATTCAGGGGAAGCAAGCCATGAAGGTCCTTCGTGACAGCTGGCTCGTATTCGAGCGGTACCTAGGCATCACCCTCCACAACCCGGCCTGGGTGGTGATCGGCCTGGTTCAGCCGCTTCTGTATCTCACGCTCTTCGCGCCGCTCCTCAAGTCGGTGGCGAGGGCGCCCGGCTTTCCCGCGGGCGGCGCTTTCAACGTGTTCGTACCGGGCCTGGTCGTCCAGCTCGGGCTCTTCGGCGCCGCGTTCGTCGGCTTCAGCCTGATCAGCGAACTGCGGCTGGGAGTCGTGGAGCGGCTGCGTGTGACGCCCGTGAGCCGACTGGCGCTGCTCCTGGGCCGCGCGCTGCGCGACGTGGTCAACCTCCTCGCGGGCTCGGTGCTGCTGATCCTGCTTTCGATCCCCTTCGGGCTCGTCGTGTACCCGGTGGGCCTCCTCGTCGTCCTCGGCCTCCAGGCTCTGATCGGCATGCTCTTCGCCTCGCTGTCGTACGCACTGGCCCTGTGGCTCAAGAGCGAGGATTCGTTCGCACCGCTGCTGACCACGGCCACACTGCCGCTCGTCCTTCTCTCTGGGGTCCTCCTCCCGCTCACCCTGGCTCCCGGCTGGTTGCGCGCGATCGCCGCCGCCAACCCACTCGCGTATGCGGTGGATGCCTCACGCGCGGTGTTCAACGACCACCTGAGCGACCCAAGCGTGGTCAAGGGCGTTGCGATCATGGCAGTGCTGGCTGTGACGGCGGTGGTGACTGCGGCGCGCACGTTCGCTCGAGCCGTGGCGTGAGACGCTCTGTGGCTCTGGTGCGTCGGTAGGCCGGCCGCACGTCACCAGCTGTCGTAATGCGGCCCTGCCCGGCTCGCCGGGTAGGGCCATATCACGATAATTGCTCAACGTTTGCTGCTGCATAGCGGTGCCGGCGATTTTGTCTGGCAGAGAGACCCGTCGCTCTCGTAGCCTGACAGCGCCGGGTTTTGATAGCGGC
>DATFWQ010000283.1:0-16366 GCA_035259145.1 Candidatus Dormiibacterota bacterium
AGTAACCCAGGTCGTCCAGCCACCGCCGCGTGTCCCCGGTCACCGCGCGCGGCACGCCTGCCAGCTCGGTGACCGATCGGCAGCCGGTCAGAAACGCCGCCACCCTCAGCTCTTCGAGGAAGCCTTCGATCCACCGCTCCACCGCCTCCTCGCTCTCGAGCGCTGCAATCAGCAGCGGCCGCGCGACGCCGACCGCGGTGGCGCCCAGCGCCATGGCCTTGGCGGCATCGAGGCCGCTCCGGATCCCGCCTGTCGCGATGATGGGCAGCCCGGCGGCCGACGCCGCCACGACTGACACCGCTGTCGGTATCCCCCAGTCGCGGAACACCTCGCCAATGCGCGCTCCTCGCCAGTCGCCGGCCGCGGCGGCCCTGATCGCCTCCACCGCCGAGAAGCTGGTGCCGCCCAGCCCTCCCACGTCAATGGCGGCAAAGCCAAGTGCACCCAACTCCTTCGCCACCCGGCTCGAGATGCCGGCACCGGTTTCCTTGGCTACGACAGGCACGCCCGCGGTGGCGACCACCGCTGCGATGGCCTCCCGGATGCCGCCGGCCCGGCGGTCGCCCTCGGTCTGGACGCTCTCCTCGAGAAAGTTGAGGTGGATGGCCAGCGCATCGGCTCCGATCATCCGGACCGACTCCATCAGCTCAGTGGCGTGAAGCGCGGGACCGCTGGCCTGGTCGATCAGCTGAGGAGCGCCGACATTGGCGATCAGGAGGGCGTTCGGAGCCACCCGACGTGCGACGGCGTAGGTCTGGGCGAGGCTCGGATTGCGGAGTGCAGCCCGCTGGCTGCCGAGGCCCATTGCCAGGCCGTGACGCTCGGCCGCGACTGCCAGGCGCCGGTTGACCTCTGAAGCCATCCGGTGGCCGCCAGTCATCGCGGCGATGACCAACGGCGCCCGGAGGCGCCGGCCCAGCAGCTCCAGCGAGAGGTCGATGGCCGAGAGGTCGGCCACGGGCAGAGCGCAGTGGACCAGGCGCACGTCCGGCCAGCCTGGGCCGGTCCGCGAGTCGACGTCCCCGGTGCTGGCCACCTGAAGGTGCTCGCCCTTGCGGCGCTCGACGACGTCATGGGCGGCGTCGTCGAGCTTCGTGTCCGGCCTGGATGTCACTGAAGCGCGCCCTCAGCCTCGAGGGCGTCGAACTCGTCGTCGCCGACTCCCAGCAGATCGCAGATGACGTAACGATTGTGCTCTCCGAGCATGAACGCGGGCGACGCGATGACGTCCGGGGTCTCGGGCAGGATGAACGCCGGGCTCGGCACCGAGTGCGGCCCGATGACGGGGTGGTCGAGCCTCCGGAACGCCCCCCGATGGACGAGCTGGAGATCCTCGAAGACGTCGCGCATGTCGTTTACCGGTGCCGCGTGGACTTCCGCGGCGCGGAGGATCTCGAGCACCTCGGCCCGATCCCGGTCTCGGGTCCACTCGGAGACGCGGCGCTCGAGGTCATCCTCCGCCGCCTTGCGGCCGGCCGCGGTGGCCAGGCACTCATCCCGAGCCCAGCCTGGCTCGCCGAGGGCTGCTCGAAAGCGCGCCCACTCCGCGTCGTCGTGCACGCTGATCGCACACCAGCGCTCCACCCCGGCACAGGGAAATACGCCGTGCGGGGCAGCAGCCGGATGGCGGTTGCCCATCCGTGTGGGCACGGCAGCGGTGGCGAAGTGCTCGACCATGACGGGTGCCAGCAGCTGAATCCCGGCCTCGTACTGTGACAGGTCGACGTGGCAGCCGTGCCCGGTCCGCGCTCGCATCTCCAGCGCAGCCAGGACGGCGACCGCCCCATACGCCACTGCGATGTAGTCGATGAACGGCCCCCACAGGAGCGAAGGCGACCGGTCAGGCCAGCCCGTCAGATGCGTGAAGCCACTGAGGGCGGTCAGGTGGGTGCCGAAACCGGCCCGGTGGGCGTGAGGTCCCGTCGCACCCTGATTGCACGTGCTGATGGTGATCAGGCCGGAGTTGCGGGCACTCATCGCCTCATGGCCCAGGCCCAGACGCTCCATTGTCCCTGGTGTGAAGTTCTCGATCACGACGTCGGCCCGCTCGATCAGGCGTCCGGCCAGCTCGAGCCCGGCGCTCGACTTCAGGTTCAGGGTCACGCCAAGCTTGTCGTTGTTGGTGATGGCGAACATGCCGGCCCGCTCGATGCCGGGCTGGCCGTCCTTGTAGGGCGGATAGTTGGTCCGAAAGCCGTCCAGGCGCAGCCGGCTCTCGACCCGGATCACCTCCGCCCCGTGGTCGGCCAGGTGCTTGCCGATGGCCGGCCCGGCGGCGAAGCCGCCGAATTCGACAACGTGCAGATCCGCGAGAGCGGCTGACGGTTCGCCGAGACGTGCGGCCCCGGGCTCCTCGACCGTCGTGCTCATCGGGTCGCCTTCGGCCCCGCCAACCGGAACCACCCCACTGGCAGCCGGACCGCCTTGCCCAGCTCGGGAAGGTAGGTATCCGCCCAGACCGCTCGGGCTGTGAGCTGCGGGTCGGCTGCTATGTCTTCGGCCGTTGCGACAACGTACCCAAGCATGCGCCGCGCCTCCGTCTGCTCCAGGAACTCGCGCTTCGTCAGCGTGAGAAAAAAGGGGGCGATGGCCGCCTCCATGCTCTCGATTTCGGCAGGGGTCATCGTCGCCACCTCGAAGGTGTCCCAGTCGATGGCAAGCAGCGACTCTGACGCCATGCCCTTGTCCGCCATCCACTCGACGAGCCCGCGGTTCGACAGCCGGCCGGCCGAGCCGCCGTAGATCGCAAACGTGACGAAGCCGTCCCGGCAGGGCCAGATGTTGCGCATCGTGGCGCCGTTGACGTTACGGCCGACCAGGAAGGCTCCCGCTCGCATCGGGTTCACCCCTGCCATCTCCCAGAAGGTTGGGGCGTGGACAAGCATGGGCAGCACTCCGCACTGAGCCGAGGCGTCGACGTGCTGGCCGCGGCCCACCAGCCTGCGGTGGTGGTGGGCGATAAGGGTCCCGACGGCTGCGTTGACGCAGGCCCAGGCGGCAGCTTGCGGGAGGCTGACGCGCACCGGCGGCCGGTCGGGGTCACCGGTGAGCCAGGCGGCACCGCCAGACGCCATGAGCTCCAGGTCGGACGCTGGGACGCGGGCCAGCGGGCCGTCCTGGCCGTACGGGGTGACCGAGGTCATGACCAGGCCGTGGTTTCTCTGCGACAGCGCCGCCCAGCCGATGCCGAGCTCGTCCAGCCGGCCCGGGGCCTCGCCCTCCAGCACGAAGTCGGCCTTCTCCGCCAGCTCGAGCAGACGAGCCCGGTCGCCGGCCACGGCCAGGTCCAGGTCCAGGCGCTGCTTGCACGCGTTGAACGCCACCCAGGTCGCACCGACCGAACCCGCCGGCCCATGTATCAGCGGCGGCTGATCGCGTCCTGGGTCGCCTCCCGGAGGGTCGATCTTCAGCACCGTTGCGCCCAGATCCGCCAGGATCTTGCCGAGCAGCCAGCCAAGCTCCCCGGTAAGGTCGAGCGCCAGCAGGCCCTCCAGAGGCGCCACTTCAGCGGCGCCCGGCTCTGCCACCGGCGGGCTCAGCGGTGCCGCGGTGCCGTCACCGGCCGGTCCGTGCCAGCGAGGTGACCCAGCCGTGCATCAGCGCTTTCGCGCGGGCGACCTCGTCCACACCGAACCACTTCGCGGGGTCGACGCGGTCGATCGGATAAACCGGGCGCATGAAGTCGTTCTCGTAGCCGAACGGTACTGTCGCATCGATGCCCATGCCGCCCTCGAAGCGGGTGTTCGAAGCGGTCCATTCCTTGCTACCGGCGGTCATGCGCTCGGATGGCTGGAATGTCTGACCGATGCCGCCGTGGACCGGGTTGAGGATGTCGACGTGCGGATTGACCCGTGTGGTCAGGGCCCAGATGATGTCGTCCATCGAGTAGATGTCGATGTCGGTGTCCACCGCGATGGCGAGGCGCATGCCCTGGCTGCGTGAAAGGATCGCGGACAGAAAGTTCCGCTGCCAGCCCTCCTCGACCTTGTTCCGCTTTTTGACCTGAAAGATGCAGCCGCCCCAGTCGGTCATGCAGAAGGGGATGTTGACGTCCTGCACGATGCCAGGCTGGAGCCGCTCACAGAGCTCGAAGATGGCGGACTCCCGGACCGTGCTGTCGATGTTGTGGCAGTCCAGCATGTGCACGCCGAGGGCGTAGAAGACCGGCCTGGTGGACTGACGCATCGTGATCCCGGTGACGTGCAAGGTCGGCGCTTTGTAGGCCTTGCCCATGTAGCCGGCCCACTCGGGGTGAAAGTGATAGCGCCCCTGGGTGTCGTGCTCTTCGGCCTCGCGCGTCTCGTAACGCTTGTCGCGAGGCTTGAGGTATCCCTCGAGCACGAAGTCGCAATCAGCCACCGCCCAGGCGTCGACGGTCCGGGCCTTGACGATCCTGACCGGGTAGCCCTGGACGGCGCCTGCCGCACCCAGCTCGTCGCCACCCCGCGGCAGCACCACGTAGTCGAAGCCACCACCTGCGATCAGCGTGCACGCGAGGGGCAGCCCGAAGCACATGGTGATGGGGATGCCCCGCTCCGAGCGGTAGTGCTCGGTGATCACCTGCCACATATGGGACCCCGGGGCAGACTGGAAGGTACCGACGTTGCCCCAGCGGAAGTTCATGCGGTTGTAGCCGATGTGGCTTCCGCCGTGGAAATAGTCGCCGACCACCACGCTGTTGCCACTGCCCACGGTCAGCTCCGACTCCAGCGCGGTGTGGCGAATGGCCGGGACGTACCGATTTACCTCGAGGTCTTCTGTGATCACAAGCTCCTGACACGGCGCGTCCGACCCCACGACGACCTCGGGGGGCATCGGATGCGTGAGGGCGTGAGCCAGCTTGACGGTGCGCTGCTGCGGCGTCTCCCAGCCGAACATCCGGTCCAGGACCTCGATGTTGGCAAACAGGTTGGTCACGACCTCAGCGCCGGGGTGGCCCTTGACGGAGTGAAAGAGGATCGGGATGGTGCCGTCGAGGTGCTTCTGGACACCCGTCAGCTCGAGGTCCGGGTCGATCTCGACGTCCGTCTCGAGCATCAAGCCCTTCTGACGCAGCCACGCCAGGCTGGCGCCGATCGAGCGCAGCACCTCGGGCTCGGGTCCCGGGCCCGCGATTCTCTCAGCGAGTGGGCTGGTTACGTCGAGCGCCATGCTCTACCTCCAGGACCTCGGGGCAGCCAAGGTACGAACATCAGACCAATGGAGAGAGTGTGCCATGCGGCAGGTTGGGTGTCAAGGCGTTCTGCCGTCGCGGTAGATGGTGGCGTCGTAGCCGAGCAGCTGAAAGAGCCGGTTCCGCGCGCCGACCAGCTCCACGTCGCCGCCCTCTGCCACATGCTGGTGGACCGTGTTCTGCGCGACGTAGACGACGTCGCCCGCCTCCCAGTCGAACCTCCGAGGGCTGCGTGCGACGCGAGCGTAATAGCGGTCGTCGATGTCCGCCTCCACCTGCCACTCCAGTGTGTGGCCCCGGCCCCGCAGCACATAGAACAGCTCGTCTGCCATGTGCCAGTGCGCGGCGGTGGGATTGTCACCTTCGATCGTCTGCAGATAGACGTCGATGCCGTGCAGGCGCACGTCCATGCCGGCCCTGGCGAGCCACTTCAGCCTGCCGTCGCGGGTGACCGTCCAGGGCTCGTCCGCCGAGTGAACGACTTTGCGCAGCCGGTCGACGCCGGGCGTCCAGAGCCGCGACCAGTCCTCCCGTTCCCCGTACGCCTCCTCCTGGCCCTCGGGCACGGTGCTGCGCTTGCCCTGCTGCGTGAGCCCCAGGAACATCCAGACCGCCTTCGGCTTCAACACGATGGCCAGCGCGCGCTCTACCGGACTGGCGTTGAAGTGCTGATGGCGGCTGTCCGCGTGCACGACCACCAGGTCGCCGGCCGACCAGTCATATCGGGCGCCGTCGTGGATCTCGTAGCCCCGGCCCTCGATTATGTAGAAGGCGGCCTCGTTCTGGTGGCCGTGGCCGCCATTAAAGCCGCCGGGCTCGATCAGCACGAAGTGACACTGAACCGTCTGTGTGAGAAAAGGATCGTCCTGCGGCGCGGCCATCCACTTGGTTCTCGAGAGCGGCGATGAATCCTCGTGGCCGGCGGCGTTCTTGTCGTCCCACGGCCTATGGTCGGAACGCACAACGCGTTCGGCCTGGAGGCGCTGCTGGCGCTCAGCTCTGAGCTCGTACTTCTCCCCCTCGATCCCACGCAGAAAGACTCGGCCCGCCATGGACTATGCCTCCTTTCCATAACCGCCACCCTGACCGGGTGGGGAAATCCTCGCGAGCGCCGCGTAATAGGCCCAGGCCCGAGTGATCGGCTCTGTCGACTCGATCTCCTCTCGAGCCCTCCCCGCCTCCTCGGGGTCAAAGTACCGCAGCCGGCGCTCGTCACCCCCCGCAGCCGCGAGGGCGTCGAGCTGAAGCCGGGCAGCCTCCTCCAGGAAGCACGCAACCACGACGGCGCGGCGAATGTCTGATTCGGCTATGTTCGCTCCGTGCCCTCGCAGCAGCAGGGCCCGTCCGGACCCCAGAGCCCTGGCCGCCGCGTCACCCAGCGCCCAGGTGCGGATGAGACCCGCCCGCTCGAAAACCGGCACGTCGCCGGCGACTGCGCCGGAGTTGTGCAGTGGGCGCACCGTGAGTCCCAGCTGACCCAGGGCCACGCAGGCCGGAGAGTGCACGTGCGCCACTCCACCGACATCCGGACGGGCGGCGTAGAGACGCGCGTGGATCCACGACTCGCTGTTCGGCTGTCCGTCCCCCTCGAGCACGTCGCCCTCGCAGCTCATCACGAGCAGGTGAGCAGCGTCCGCGAACAGTGGACTGGCTCGCGTCGGGATTACGAACGTGTCGGTGCCCGGGATGCGGGCGCTTACATGCCCGAATGCGGTGACCAGGCCGGCCGCGTGAGCGATCCTGTTGGCGGTTGCGACCTCCTCGCGGAGGGACCGGAGCGACCCGGCGGCGATCACCTTCGATGTTGCCACTCTGACAAGCGAATGTAGGACAATCAGACCAACGGGTCAATGCTCCAGAAGCAGCGGGAGGCCGAGATGGTCATGGAAGCGCGGCGTGCGAAGCCTGCAGACGTCCCTGAGGGCGTTCGCCTTGTGCCTTTCAATGGCCGGGAAGGAGACCTCGCCGGGCAGGACGAGGCGCTGACCCGCGGCAGCGGACACGATGACCTGCGGGACTGGCTGCAGCTCGTCGACGCGGCTGGCGAGCTGCGGACGCTCGAGGGCGTCGACTGCGAGGAGAACATCGGGCGCGTCGCCGAGATGCTCCACCACACCGATGGGGCGCCGGCCGTGCTCTTCGACCGGATACCCGGCTACCGGCCGGGTTACCGAATCCTGGTGAATGCGCAGGGGGAGCGCCGCCGGCTGGCGATCAGCCTGGGCCTACCTGTCGACATCGGCACCTGGGAGCTGATGGACAGGTGGGAGCGGCTGATGGACGAGACGAAACCGCTGCCCGTCGAGACGGTGGACACGGGGCCGGTCGGCGAGAACGTTTTCGAGGGGGAGGCCGTCGACCTGCTCAAGTTTCCCACGCCCCTCTGGCATCCCCAGGACGGCGGGCGCTACCTGGGTACGGGCGACGCCGTCATAACGCGTGACCCCGACAGCGGCTGGATCAACACGGGTACCTACCGCGTCATGGTGCACGACAGGAACCACACGGGACTCTACATCTCGCCAGGCAAGCACGGCCGCATCCACCGCGACAAGCACTTCGAGCAGGGGAAGCCGCTGCCGGCTGTGGTGCTGGTGGGCATGGACCCGCTCATCTTCATAGCCAGCGCCCTGGAAATGGCACCCGGCCTGAGCGAGCTGGAATGGGTAGGCGGCATGCGGGGGCGGCCGTTGCAATGCATGCGCGGCGGGCACACCGGCCTACCCATCCCGGCCCGCGCGGAGATCGCTCTGGAAGGCTTCCTGCACCCCGATGAACAGCGTCTGGAGGGCCCGTTCGGGGAGTGGACGGGCTACTACGCATCGGCCAGCCGCCAGGAGCCCGTCTTTGAGGTGAAGGCCCTGTATCACCGCAACGATCCGATCATCCTGGGGGTGCCACCGGAGAAACCGCCCTACGAGGCGCACAGGTTCCGGCAGTACCTCCGAAGCGCAAATCTTCGCCGCGAACTGCGTCTGGCCGGGATCCCCGACGTGACGGCCGCCTGGTGCCATGGCGTCGGCGGCTGCCGGCTCTTCAACGTGGTCGCGATCAAGCAGCGCTACCCCGGTCACGCTCGCCAGGCCGGCCACGTGGCGGCCCAGTGCCGGACGGGTGCCTACCTGGGCCGGATCGTGGTGGTCGTGGACGACGACATCGACGTCTCCGACCTGGACGAGGTGATCTGGGCCGTCTGCACTCGTTCCGACCCCGAGCGCTCGATCGACATCATCAAGCGGGCCTGGAGCGGCCCGCTCGACCCGGCCATCCGTCCAGGAGAGAAAGGCTTCAACTCGCGGCTCATCATCGACGCTACCCGGCCCTGGGAGTGGAGGGACGAGTTTCCGCCCGCGATCGGTCCGCTGCCCGAAGAGAAGCAAATCACCCGCGATCGCTGGTCATGGATACTTTCGTGATGCAGCCGGCCTCGAACGATTCGATGACGTTCACCACGATCCGCTCGTCGCGGGCGTCGACGCAAGTGGTCGCCCAGATCCGGGATGCCATCATGGCCGGCCGGTACGTTCAGGGGGACAGGTTGCCTACAGAGCGCGAGATGGCGCGCCAGTTCGGCGTCAGCAGGGTGACCATCCGTGACGCGCTGCGGGCCCTGGAGGCCGGCGGCCTCATCGAGGTCCGGGTCGGCGGCCTCGGGGGCCCTTACGTCGCACAGCCCGATCCGCTCCGCCTGGCGGAGAGCCTGCGGACCCACCTGCACATGCAGGGGAGCACGTTCGCGGAGCTGGCGGAGGCGCGGCTGGCGCTGGAGACGACCGCGGCCAGGCTGGCTGCCGAGCGAGCCGAAGACGACGACCTCGCCGCGATGCGTGCTGCTCTGGAGGAGCTTCCCGGCGAGGGCGGCACCGCCGGCCAGAGCGTCGACTTCCACACTGCACTGGTCCGGAGCGCTCACAACTCGGCGCTGCTTACCATGTTTCTGGCGACCCGTGTGCTGCTTCAGGAAGCGTTCAACACCCTTCACGCGCGCCAGCCGGACATGGCCGAGGTGGCTCACCGCGTCCACCGGCAGCTCTACGAAGCCATCGAGCGGCGTGACGGCGAGCTCGCGGTCCGGCTCATGCGAGACCACCTTTACGAGTTTGCTGCCAGGGCGGAGCGCGCCCAACGTGCGGCCGGGCGCCGGCCAGCTCGCGCAGCCGGCGATGCACGCGTCTCCGCTACACGGGAAACGCGAGGGACTTGACGACCACCGGGACGACGCCCGCCGGCTGTATGACGTCACCCACGTCGAGATAGTCGAGCTCGCGCAGCTCAAGCCCATCGAGGCACGCCAACCGTGCCTGCGGCGCGAACTCCTCGACGAGGATGGCGCCGAGCGACCTGCCCACGTCGGCGTCGAGCGCCAGCACCAGCGGCACTCCGCCGGCGAGCGAACCAGGCAGCGCCGCGGCGAGACCCCCGGCCAGAGACCGTAGGCGGCCATACTGGGGGTCCCCCACCCAGCTCAGCGCCACCGCGACCGGGGCTTCACCCTCGACCAGGTCCAGGCGGCGGAGGCCGCTGCGGACCGCTGCCTCGACGGTGCCGGGAGCGCCGCTGGAACCGGCAGCCGCGCGGGCATCCACCACCGGCAGGTTCCGCAGAGGCAGCACCCCACCGCCTGAGACGTAAACCGTGTTGCCGCTGAGCTCGATCGTGAACTGTGACGCACCGATGGCGGTGGCCCTGATTCCCCCCTCCGCCAGCACCACCGGGGCTCCTGGTAAGGCTCCGGCTGTCGAGGCCGCTCGCACGGCCTCGGCCAGCTCCGGCGCCAGGTCACCGAAGCGGCGCCGCTGCTGCCCGCGCAGGTATTCGGCCACGCCGCCGGAGAACGTGAGCAGCGTCGGCAGGCGGCCACCGAGGTCGAGGGGTGGCGTGCGCAAGAGATCGGGGTCGGAGCCCCCGCCGGCAGCGGCCGACAACGCGTTCGCCATTGCTCCTGCGAGGCGTTTCCGTTCCGCCGGCCCGAGGCGCACACCGGGCTCGAGGGGCAGACCAAGCCTGCTCGCGTACACAGACGAGGCCGGCTCGACGCGAGCAACCTCTCCCTCCTCTGACAGCACCACGAGCCTGGCTCCGGCCGCTACAGCCGCGGTCGCGACGACGTGCCCCGCCTGGATCAGCGCGAGCTTGCTGGTGCCGCCCCCCAGGTCAAGGTGGAGCAGCACCTCCCCCGGCTGCTCGGCGGACAGGGCGACCGCGCCAGAGCCGTGCGCCGCCAGGATCGCCTCGAGATTGTCGCCGGCCGAAACGCAGACGAAGCGGCCGCCCTCGGCGCTGAAGAGCTCCGCAAGCGCGCGGGCATTGCGGCGCTCGAGCGCCGCGCCGGTGAGTATCACGGCGCCTGTGTCCACGGCGTCCGGCGCCAGCCCAGCCCGCCGATAGGCCCGACGCACGAACGTGCCCAGCGCATCGGCGTCGATGAGCCCGCCATCGCGGAATGGCGTGAGCAGGATGGGCGACCGGTGGATCGCCTGGCGCCGCACCACTACGAACCTGCTGGACAGGGACTGGGCCAGTCGCTGCAGACGCAGTCGCGAGAACAGGAGGTGCGAGGTCGACGAGCCGATGTCCACGCCGACGGACGTCAACTCGACGTTGTCCAGCTCCCACGTGAGCGACTTCTCCGAGGGGTCGTTCAAGCGCGGCTGCCGTGCAGCAACTGCTCCATACGCGGCTCCATGGCGCGGCTCCGCAGCTCGTCTACGTACAGGTCGTGGATTCGGGGATCCTGGTTCTCGTACTCGATCTGGCAGCCGCCATCCCTGACGTCCACGTCCATCCCCATGAACGTCTTCCGCTTGTCAGCCGAAAACGGGTAACGGAGGCCGCCGAACGCGACCGCGAGGTAGCGAGCCGGCGCCGAGCTGGTGTTGAAGTGCTGATGGAACATCATGTCGGGCGGTGCGTAGACGCTGCCATGCCGCCAGTCGAAGCGCACGAAGTCCCGGTCGCCCTCGTACCAGAGCAGCGAGTATCCATGCCCTGTGACGGGGAAGATGTGAAAGTCGGCTCCGTGCCGGTGGCCCTTCTTGTAGGTGCCCACCGGCATCTCGGACATGTGGGCGTGCATCGTGCCGTCCGCGAGCACGAACATGATGTTGGAGCCGCCCGCGCCCCGTGCCTTCCACTCGCGAAGCTCGAAACCCGCCAGGTCGGGCACGAAGTTGGTCTCCCACTGGTGCCGGCCCGGGCGGGCAGCGATGAGGTTGCCCTCGCCGCGATAGTGCGAGTCGCCGCCCCACCTCTCCGGGAATGCGTACGGATTGCCGAAGACGAAGTCCAGGTTGTGAAACGCCTTCAGGACAAGCGGCAGGGTGGTCGTGGAGACCAACCTGGCCGGCCGGCTCCCGCTGCTGTTGAAGTGGCGGTAGCGGGCGTTTAGAGGTAGTGCGAAGAGGCTCCTGGCGCCCCACTCGAAGGAGCGGGCTTCGCATGACGGCGTCTCCAGGCTGGTGCTGCCCTGGCCGTCGAGGACGTAAACGACCTCTTCGAAGAGGTGACGCTGCGGCTCCGTCTCACCGCCGGGCGGGATCTCGAGCACGTAGCAATCGAGGAAGTCGCCGCGGCCCCTGGTCAGTGCGTAGGCGCCGAGAGCCCCCATCCTCGCCCAGGGCTTCACCTCGACAGTCATGAGATCGATCCCGAAGTCATCGACGATGGGCACGCCCTCGGACTCGATGAAATCCCGGTGTGGGTCGATCAGGTATCGCGGCGAGGTCATTGCAGGATCCCCCGGGATGGGGAACGCTCAGCCGCCGACCTTTCGGTCCTGAGCGCTCTTCACGAACGAGGCGTCGAGGATCTTCGACACCTTGAAGTCCGCGAGCTTGCTGTTGTTGACCTTGAGCACGTCGATCGCCGCCTGGTACTGCTCTGGCCTCGGGGTCGGGTACTGGGGAAAGATCTCTCTGACGTAGAAGTTGTACGTGTCCTTCATGATGGCCGCGTCGTTGTTGACCTTCTCCCACTTGATGAGCACCTGGTCCGTGAAGGGCTCATCCTTGCGGATGCGAGCCAGCGCCTGGATCAGCGAGTCCACGTACGCCTGGATGACGCTCTTGTGAGCGCGCAGGTAGGCCCCGGTGGTGGCGACCACGGTGTTGGTCGCCGGCAGCTTCTCCCTGGCCAGGTCGAACAGCACGTGGAAGTTCTGCTGCTGCAGCAGCGTCGACTCCGGCGGCTGGCTCACGCCACCCTGGATGGCACCCGCCCTCAGGGCCGCGACACGGTTGGCGGCCGACCCGGTCTCGACGATCGTGACGTCCTTGGTCGGGTCGATGCCGTTCTTCTGGAGGCCCGAGCGCGTGGCGATGTCGGCCGAGCCGCCGAACTTGCTTACGCCAACCTTCTTCCCCTTCAAGTCGGAGAGCGACTGGATGCTGCTCGGCACCATGAACACGTACGGGAAGACCGGCACCAGGTTGGCCACGATCACGATGTCGCCACCGGCGGCAGCGGCGTTGAGGACATCTGAGCCACCGAGCTGAGCGATCTGGACCTGACCGGAGAGCAGAGCGGGCAGACCCGTCGCGCTGGCGATGTACTGGAGGGTGACGTCGAGGCCGTTCTTGGCGAAGTAGCCGCCGTCGGCGGCGGCCCAGGGCGCGAGCTCGTCCGGGATGATCTCGCTGTACGACACCGAGAGCAGCGTCGGCTGCTGAGACGCCGAGGCGGCGGGAGAGGGCGCGGCACCTCCACACCCGGCGGCGAGGAGCGTCATCACCAGCAGAGACACCAGCGGCAGAGGGTTTGGCCTGAACATCAGTCCATTAGCTTAAGCGGGCTCCGGGTACGCGTCAAATTGCCGGGAGGCGTCAGCGCCTGACGATGTGAATGTCCACTCCCTCGAGCAGGCGAATCAGCTCACTCGTGGTGTCCCACGGGCGCCATCGATGCCTGCGGCGGTGACCCAGGACTACTTCGGTTGCGAAGGATTGCTGGATGTACCGCGCCAGCGCCGGCGCCACAGCCCGTCCTCTCAGGCGTACGAACTCGCCGCGCAGCTGGTGCGTAAGCGTCGAATATGCGCCCAGCAACGCCCGGTCCTCCTGAGAAAGCCCGGCCGGACGAACCGAGACCACGGCGAAGGTGGCGTCCTGCGAGCGAGCGTACTGGGCGGTCTTGCGGATGCGCTCCTCGAGACCGGGCCTCACGGGAAGGCCCAGAACGACCCGGCCCCTTACCTCCGCGGTCTGGTTCCCGTCGACGCCGCGCAGGTCTTCGACGAACTGCCGGTCGACGTGGTCTGCAATCATCCTGAGCGCGGACTCCCTCAGCATCGCGAGGACAGAGGGCCGCAGCTCCTGCTGCATCGCTTGAGCCAGCTGGGCGGGCGACAGGATCGCGTCCTCACGGATCCGCTCGAGGAGGTCGGCAGGCGGCAGGTCCACGATCTCCCACTCGCTCACCATGCCCAGCAGCTCGTCCTCGATCAGAGGCGGCTTAGGCGGGCGCCCAAGAAGGCTCGAGACCGCATCAGCCGCGCTGCGCACAGACAGCAGATGCAAGGTGGCCAGGACGGTTATCCCCGCGTTGAGCAGCATGGGCACGGCGTCGATCCGCATTCCACCGTCTGTGGTCGGCCCCGTGAGATCGTCAATGCAGACCACCTCTGGATTGCGGGCGAGCACGGCGTCCACCTCCAGGGCCCGCTCTGACGGAGCATCGCGCAGACCACCAAGCACGTCCAGCCCGGCAAGTGCCTGCCGTGGATCGCCGTGGACGCGATACGAGGCCACGACCACGTCGGTCCCGCGACCCGCACGGCGGCGCGCCTCGTCGAGCATGGCGGTGGTCGTCCCGGAGCCCGTCGCGTACCCGAGATAGGCGCGCAGCATGGCCCGCCGGCGGTTGTTGAGCGACAGGTCCTCGAGCAGCGACATCGGGTCTGGGCGCTGCTCGCAGTCGCGGCTCACTCCGTCACGCATGTGCCCAACCCGTGCGATCACGTGGATGTCCGAGCCCGGCAGTCCGTCGATGATGCGGTCGGGTATGGTCGGCCAGAGCCTGCTCAGCAGGCTTCCGCTGCTGCTGACCTCGCCCACGAGGACGTGCTCGGCGCCGACATCGCGCGCTGCCTGGATGAGAGCCCCAGCGACGTCCCGGCCGCCCAGCACCGCGAAGGAGCATCCGAGCTGGTCGGCCAGAGCCCGCAGGCGCTCCATCTCGGGCTCCGCCTCCGGGCTGGGCCGGACAGTAACTACGACACAGGAGCCACCCCTCCGCCGCGCGAGCCGGGCGCCGCGGCGCATGAGCTCCTCTGACGGACTGCCGCAGGACACCGCGACCAGCACATCCTCGGGCGAGCTGATCACGTGCCGAGAGCGCGCCATCGAGTCGGCCACGAGCCGCAGGCCGATCTGACGCATCGCGGCCAGGTTTCGCGGCCGGAAGAAGTTGGCGAGGGCGGTGTCTACCTTGTCGCGCCGGTAGACGTTGCCGTGTCGCATACGCTTGCGCAGCGCTTCGGGCGCGATGTCTATGAACTGGACGACGTCCGCGCCGTCGAGCACGCGGTCCGGCACCGTTTCGCGGACGGGGATCCCGGTGACCTTCTCGACCAGGTCCTTGACGCTCTCGAGGTGCTGGACGTTGACGGTGGAGATCACGTCGATCCCGGCGTCCCGGAGGTCCTCGACGTCCTTCCAGCGCTTGTGATGGCGCAGGCCCGGCGCGTTGGTGTGCGCCAGCTCGTCGACCAGGGCGATCTCAGGCTTGCGCGCCAGGACCGCGTCGAGGTCCATGTCCTCGAGGGTGGTGCCCCGGTACTCCACCTTCACCCGGGGCACCACCTCCAGGCCTTGCAGAAGCTCGACGGTCCGCGGCCGTCCATACGTCTCCACGAAGGCCACGACCACGTCGTGGCCATGGCTCAGCAGTTCGTGCGCCTCGCGCAGCATGGCGAACGTCTTGCCGGCCCCCGGCGTCGCCCCGAGGTACACCTTCAGTTGACCCCTGGACGTTCCACGACCGGCCGGCTCATCGGTCGCAACCGGCCGGCGCCGCTGAGCGGAGGCTGGCTCTGTCGTTATCCGGCCTCCCCTTTGTCCAGCGCCAGGTTCACGTCGAGCACGTTCACGCGGGGCTCGCCGAATATCCCGAGGATGCGGCCCTGGACGTGTCGCTCGACGAGTGCCCGGACCTTTGCGGCATCGATGTTGCGCGCCGCGGCCACACGGTCGACCTGCAACAGCGCGGAGGCCTCCGTGATGTCGGGGTCGAACCCGCTGAAGTCGGAGGTGACCAGGTCGACAGGCACCTGCCCATCTGGGCCGAGGCCGTTGTCTTTGCGGACCGTTTCCACGTCCTTTGAAACACGATCGATCAGGGCTTTGTTCGATGGCCCGTAGTTGCTCCCCGCCGAGTTCGCGGCGTTGTAGGGTTGAGCCTTCGTGGGGTCATCGGTGTTCACTGTCGACGAGACGCGGCCATGGAAGTATTGCGGCTTGGTGAACTCCTGGCCGATCAGGCTGGAGCCGACCACCTGACCGTTCCTGGTAATGAGGCTGCCGTTGGCCTGATCGTGGAACACGGCCTGTGCGATTCCCGTGATCACGAACGGGTAGATGAGGCCGGTGACCACGGCAATCACCAGCGTCAGCCTCAGCGCTATCAGCAGCTCGCGAGGGAGCGTGGCAAGCATTCTTTTGGAACTCCTCAGGCCAGGTGGATCGCCGTGATGATCACGTCTATCACCTTGATGCCGGCGAAGGGGGCGACGATGCCGCCGATGCCGTAGATGAGCAGGTTCCGGCGCAGCAGGGCCGCCGCGCCGATGGGGCGGTAGCGAATGCCACGCAGCGCCAGCGGGATCAGGGCCACGATGATCAGCGCGTTGAAGATCACGGCCGACAGCACGGCGCTGCTCGGGTTCTCCAGGCGCATCACGTTGAGAGCGCCCAGCGCCGGCAGGGCCCCGACGAAAATCGCCGGGATGATGGCGAAGTACTTGGCCACGTCGTTGGCGATGCTGAAGGTGGTCAGCGCGCCGCGGGTGATCAGCATCTGCTTGCCGGCTTCCACGATCTCGATCAGCTTGGTGGGGTCGCTGTCGAGGTCGATCAGGTTGCCGGCCTCCTTGGCGGCCTGCGTTCCGGTGTTCATCGCGACGGCCACGTCGGCCTGAGCCAGCGCCGGGGCGTCGTTGGTGCCGTCGCCGGTCATCGCAACCATCTTGCCGTCGGCCTG
>DATFWQ010000284.1:0-11846 GCA_035259145.1 Candidatus Dormiibacterota bacterium
GAGAAGCCGAGGAAGTCCACCTCGTAGATGCAGTTCAGCACCTTGACGAGGGCGCCTTGGACGATCTTGTCCTCCAGGCTGGCGATGCCGAGCGGCCGTTGCCGCCCGTCCGCCTTCGGGATGTATGTCCTCCGCACGGGCTTCGCCCGATACGCTCCGCTGTGCAGCCGTCGGTGGAGATCCTGAAGGTTGGCCTCCAGGTTCTCTCTATAGGCCTCCCACGTCACCCCGTCCACCCCCGCTGCCGCCTTCGGGTTGATCGCCCGGTAGGCGTCACGCAGGCAGTCGATGTCCACGTGGTGCAGGAGCGCCGTGAACCGCGCCTCCTTGTCCCGTTCTGCTGCTTGCCGCACACGATCCAGTCCCTGTGACACGCGCATGCCGGCCCTGAGTCCGGAGCCTGTGGTTCTGGCCGTGTTCCCCTTGGTCAGCCCCCTTCCCTCCACCGCCTCCGCGGCACCTGCCTTGTTCGGCGGCTTCGCCGGTAGTACGGGGCTGTCTGACTTCCCGTCCTCGTGCATCTCAGGCTTGTGGCCTCAGCCTTCCCTGAGCGGCCCGCCGCTCCCGACCGTGCACGACGGGCGATGACGGGATCTCCCGGTTCTCGCGCATGAAGGTTCCGTGCATGCAGGGTTCTTCGACCCCGCGGGGCCCACTCGCGGCTCGCGCTTTCGCCACTGATGGTGTTGCCTTCCACTTGACACAACGGTGTCGGCGCCCCGATCTCGTGTTATTTCGTGGCTCAATAGCCTGCCTGCACGTACCCCTCGCCAACGCTTCGACGACGCCCTTACGGCCGCCGCCGCATGGCTCAGGGCCACCGTGGCTCGCTAGACCTTCGGTGTAGAGCTCTCTCATCTCCTCCTTCATGCCGGTTTATCCCGGCGCGTCTGTGCCGTAACCATGCCACCACCAACTCGATCATGCGGCTCTGGAGTAATCGTGTTGGCCTGTGCCGTTACATCTCTTCGGTCAACTCGATCGGCCACTGCCGGGGCGCGATGGCATCGCGAACTGGTTAGGTCGGTCCTCCTACCGTTTGACGAGCGGCAGTGACGAGTGGATCGTCTGTGAAATGGCCATGCAATCCCGAAGCTTTGCCGGGATGCTGGCAACCGAGGCGGTCGAGACGAACGGCTTGGGGTCCTTATTGCGCACCGCCAGATACTCCTCGATGGCCGCGATCAGTGCCGGCACGCTGCAAAAGGCACCTCGGCGCAGTCGCCTTTTGGTTAGATCCCCGAAGACGCCCTCTTGTGCCGTAACACCCGCTCGGTCAACTCAATCAGACAGCCCACGAGTACTCGACCTTCCGCTCCAGCACGGGGAGCTGATGGCGGAGGGCGAGCACCTCGGCGCGGAGCTGGGCGTCGGAGCGCGTCCGGACGAGCACTAGGTATGTGATGAAGCGGATGAGTTGGTACGTGAGGCCGAGAAGCATGGCGACGGATCATGCCCGATCGGCGACCCGACATCGAGCGGGCGATGGCGCCCAGAGCGTTACGCCCGCAGTGGCCTGAGGGCTCAACTCGAACAGACGCCTATGGTGTTACGGCACAGGGGCTATACGCGTAGGCCGCGTCGCAAGTACCGAGGGACGCCGCCGCGTGCGTTGGCTGGTGCTTTGGATCGCAGCAGCAGCGACTGCTGCGATCGGCGTCCTTCTTCTCTATCTGGGACCGAGTCTCCTCGCAATGGGGAAGGGGTTCGTACCGATTCGCTTCCTGGCTCAAGCGCCTCTTGCCCTAATGGCGATCGGCCTTTTGGGGATCGTCGCCGGCACGGCCGGTATTTCACGAGCGCTTTGGCGAGCAGCGCCTTCAGCAAACCAGGCCATCCCGCAAGCAGGTTCCGATGTCGGCACGACTTGGCCCGCCGATGCGGCTGCGCTCAGCGGCCTCGCTGTCGCAGCGGCGGCATTACTGGCTGCGATTCTGCTCGAGTGGGGCCGATCCAGCTGGCGGCGTGGCCTCTCGGCCTCGCTGCTGCCGTCACCAGCGCTATTGCCCCTGCCACAGGAACCAGGCGCCGGCGCATGGCGATTCTCGGAATGATCGTTGGCTCGATCACCGTCTGGAGATGGCAGCACAGTATCTCGCTTTCCTCGTCTTGGGCGGCGGTAACCAGCCGTGAACGCCGCGTCCACAGCGCGACTGTGCAATGCAAATCCCAGCACGGAGCGATGCCTGAGGCTTGAGCAGCCGAGGAGGACCAGAGTGGCGGTAACGCCGCCCCGGCTCTGCACGTTGCCATGACAATACGGTTGCGTCAGTTAGGGAGGTTGGTCAGATGAATCGTCTTCGACGGCTTGCGTTGGCCGCGTGCATGGCGGTCGTTCTCTCGGCCGGGCCGGCGATCCTCGCCCGGGCCGGCGGTGGACCCGGCCTGGGGCCGGGCTCCTTCACCTTCACCAGCACCAGCGCGAACGCCTTCTTCGGATCGCCCAAGGGTGCACCCGGTCCGTCCCCGACCTTCGCCAGCGTATTCGTGAATCGCGGATTGACCACATTCGAGCCGCAGGACTCGGACGGTGCGACCACGGTGCAGGATGCGACCACGGTCTTCGTCTCGATCTTCACACCCACCGGAGGCGGAGGCGGCTGCTTCGTCATCCCCAACCGCACCGACTTCACGATCGGCAGCGACCTGCACAGCGCGTCGCTGCACACCACGGTGGGCAGCGCGGATGTGTGCCCGGGCCTGGCCAAGCCGCTGGCCGTCGACGGCCCCTTGCCGCTCGGCGGTGGTGGCGGCGGTGGCATAGCGCTGCCGATCAGGCTGGACCTGACCTGGACCTGGAAGGGAGTGATCGGCACCGACCAGTTCCAGAGCCAATTCGAATGCGGGGACTTCTCGACGGCGTCGCAGTCCGAGAGCCGGTCGGCCGGCGCCACCGCGACCGGGACGATAGCGGCCGGCACGATCGTGGTGAGCGGCTCCAGCCAGCAGGGAGGGCTGCGCTCGACCGACAGCCAGCTCGACATCAGCGGCAGCGCGAACCCGGCCTGCTTCGGCTGATACAGAGAACTCGCGGCCCCGGTCGGGCCGCCGCGCCCGGATCCTCACGGCCCGGGCGCGGCCTTGCCGGGGAGTGAGACTCAAGGGGGAGCTCCGCAAGCTCGGCTTCGAGGTCTCGGGCAGCACCATTCGCCGGGTCTTGCGTCGGCACCGCATCCCGCCTGCGCCACGTCGCTCCGCTCTCACCTGGCGTGGTTTCCTTGCCGCCCACGCCTTCACGGTCGTCGCCACCGACTTCTTCTCGGTTGACACCGTCTTCCTGAAGCGGTTCTACGTGCTCTTCTTCATCCACCTGGAGAGCCGCCGCATCCTCTTCGTCGCCTGCACCGAGAGTCCCGACTCGGGCTGGGTGACCCAGCAGGCGCGCAACCTCAGCTGGGAGCTGATAGAGCTCGGCCTGCGGCCGCGCTTCCTGATCCGCGATCGCGACGCCAAGTTCACAGCCGCCTTCGATTGCGTGCTCGCCGCTGAGGATATGGAAGTCCGCCGGACTCCAGCGCGAAGTCCGAAGGCGAACTCGATCGCCGAGCGCTGGGTCGCCTCAGCTCGCCACGAGGCGCTGGACTGGCTTCTGGTCCTGAACGACCGCCACCTCAGGTGCATCCTGAAGGAGTACGTCGAGCACTACAACCGGGCTCGGCCCCACCGCAGCCTCGACCTTCGGCCACCGACCGGCGATCTCCCGCTCGGGCGATCGTGACGGTCAAATAGTGGTGATGACCAGGCTGGGCGAACTGCTGCGCGAGTACAGCCGCGCCGCCGCCTGACGGCAGGACGGCTGCAGCGCGGCCCCTCTCATCAGGTGACAACGCTGCTCTGGGGTGGAGCCAGGACGATCCACCTTCGCCGCTCGTGCACCACCTTGAGCGCCGTCGACCTGAGCAGCAACGAGCCGCTGAGCCGATCTTGTTCATGAACCAGGTCTACGCTTTAGGGCCGTCCCAAGCGCCCAACCCACAGCCGGATGTGTTTTGCACCCCACACCCAGCCGGCAAGCGCATCGACGTGCGGCGAGCCGGCCGGCCCCGCGGGGTTGGCCCAGTGCAGGCCGCCGCCGGGCCGGAACCAGCGGGGGCCGAGCGTGGCGGCCCACCCGCGCCAGGCGCGGATGCCGACAGCGTTGAGGTCGTGGTGCGCCCGGGGTCGGCTTGTCGTTGGCGTTGACCCAGGCCAGGCTGGAGCCGCTGGTGCCGCCGCCCGGCGCGCCCGCGTCGACGATGGTAACGCCGGCGCGGGGCATGGCCAGCCGCGCGGCCAACGCCGACCCGATGACCTCCGCTCCGACGACCAGGCAGCGATGACGGACGGCTCCATCGTCGCACCCCCGCCGGCGCGCCAGGTCATGGGGAGCGGTCGCCGCCCGGCCGCAGCGCCGCGACTAGGACCCACGGCACGGCGGCCATGCCCGCGGCGGCGAGGACGAACAGCGCCGGCCGCAGCCCGAGCGCCTGCCCGAGCAGGCCGCCCAGAAGCGAGCCGAGCGGCAGCGGCCCCCATTCGACCAGGTGGACGACGGCATTGACGCGGCCCACCAGGCCGGGCCGCACCGAGTCCTGCAGGACGCTCGTCCTCGTGATCGACAGGAAGACGGCGCCGAGGCCGACGAGGCAGCGGCCGGCGACCAGGAAGGTCAGCACCAGCACGGGCGGCCCGGCGGCCAGCGGGACCAGGAGGTTGCCCGCGAACAGGGCCGCCGCCGCCACCGACGTCCAGCCGAACCCGAAGCGCCGGGTGGCGGGCCCGGCCGCGGCCGAGGCCAGGATCGGGCCAGCTGTGGCGACCGCGTAGACCAGCCCCAGCTGTGCCGGCGTGAGGCCCAGGTCGCGCACAGCGTAGAGCACGAGGAGCGCCAGGATGCCCCCGTAGAACAGCGCGTGCGTCCCCATGGCCGCGGTCGGCGCCCACACGCCGGGCCGCTGCACAAAGCCGGCGAGCCCATGCCGGAAGGAGTTCGCCAGGCGTCCGGCCGGGGTCGGCTCAGGCTCGGGCCGCCGGGCCGCCAGCAGGACCGCCGCCGCGACCAGGAAGGACGCCACGTCGGCGGCCACCGCGATCGGCGCGGTGAGCAGCTGCACCAGGAGGCCGGCGAGCCCGGGTCCGAAGACCGAGGGCAGCGCGTCGCTCACCGTCATCGCGCTGTTGGCCGCGACGAGCTGGCGGCGGTCGACGAGGACCGGTATGTACGCGGTGGCAGCCAGGCCGTAGCCCAGCGCGAGCGACGCGGTCAGGAAGGCAACGACATACAGCTGCGGGAGCGTGAGGACGCCCGCCAGCGTCCCGAGGGGGATCGTGGCCAGCAGGAGCGCCTGGCCGAGGCCGGACCAGAGCATCACCGACGCGCGCCGGAAGCGGTCGACAATGACGCCGGCCACGAGGCTGAGCACGAGCGGCGGCAGCAGCTCGGCTGCGCCGAGCACGCCCATCTGGCCGGCGCTGGCGCGCAGGGACAGCACCGCGACCAGCGGGATCGCGAACTCGCTGACCTGCGACCCCGCGTAGGAGAGGAGCTGTGCGGTCCAGAAGATCGAGAACGGCCGGTTGCGCCAGAGCGGGAGCGCTGCGGCTGCCACGCTGTAAATCATCGACATTCGGCAGCCCTGCTACGGCCGGCGCGCAAGCTCTGGTTAACGGGCTGCGCGCGTCTCCCAGAGGGCCGGGCCCAGGTCAGGGACTTAGTTGGCTCGGTCCGCTCGGCCTGTCCTGTTCGGTCGTTACGCCCGCCGTGCTGGCCGGTGCCAGCCGATATTTCAGGGCACAAACCGGCTATCGCTCAAGGGCTGGATAGAATTCGTTTGCGGCGCGGCCGCCCAGTTCGAGGCATGCGTGGCCGAGCTGGAGACCCCAGCTCAGCTCTTTGCTGTCGGCTCTCCTGGCCTGGCAGCCAGCCGACCCTACGGCCGCACTGATAGCACAGCTCGGCATCGACCGCGGGGCCGTGCGCGAACGCCTGGCTCACCACCGCGGTCGCTGATTGTCGGACATCATAGTGACGGCCTCCGCGCCAGGGATTTGCACCGCTACTCGTCTAAGGAGCCTTGGCGTGAGTCTCTGAGTGGCCGCAATCGTCGCCCATCAGTTTGCTGCCCGACAATGGCCGCACTGTCAAACACTTCTCAGCGAGTGGTAAGCTGACCGCCTAAGAGTTCCACTAGCGGCGCGACCGTGCCGAATTCCAATCGAGTCGGCTACGCGATGTGGAGTGGAGCTCAGGGACGGGAGGGTCGATCAAATGTCAAGGTGGCCGATTGCAGCTTGTCCCGCCACTCCAGGCGCCGGATAGGAATGGCGGAAGAACCAGGGGGTCCTAGCGGCCCAGGTCACCAGGGTCAGCGACGTGAAGGGAGGACTGCCCCCTCAGAAGAAGCCTCGCATCGAGCGGGGAGCGCACCGGGGTCTGAATTCGTTCCCGTTCACCTGCCTCCAGCGGTGAAAGTAAGTCTAAACAGCGCACCTCCAGCGGTCATCGAGTTCGTACCTGCCAAGAGCGTGCGGCGCCGGAGGCTTTGGGTTCTGGGCTGCCTCCTGGGCGGGATTGGAATTGGAGCGACGGGTGTCCTACTCCTGCCGGGAGGACGCGAGGCGGTCAAACTGCCTCCGCTCCCACCGGTGCTGAATCAACCCGTCCTTGGCTTACCCACAGGACAGGCTCGGGGCTCTGCGCAGACGCCTGCACGCGTCGGACCAGCGGCCAGTCCAGACCCCTCCAGAATCGGGCGGATGATGACACCGCTGGCCGTCCCCACGCCGCCAGTCCCGTCCCAGAGCCCGGGACCGAGGGGGACACCGAGGCCGGGACCGAGCCCAACGGCTACGCCTGAGCCGACGCCCACCCCCACTCGCCGACACAGACGCCCACCGCCCTGACGGCTTCGCTGTCTCTTTCGGTCCAGCAGCTCCCAGAGCGCTCGGGTGCCGATCCTCCGTCCGCCTCGACAATCCCGGGCAGTACACACGATGTTGGCGGGATCACGGCGACTGGTTCACAGGGTCGGCGCTGGCCGAGCGCCAATCTGACGCCTTGTGGCATGAGCTGAGTCCGGTCTACGTGCGGGTGTCCGCTTACAACATCCCTACGTCCATATGAGTCGACGACGAACACCGGACTGTTCAAAGGGCCACATGCTGCGGGAAGACCGGTCGCGGGACGCCGCTCTCGAGGTAATCCTTGAGCGCTTGCAGAATGCGAGCCCAGGTGAACGCGGTGGAGGCAACGCCGCGCTGCTCCAGGCTGTCCGGCCAGCCACCGTGCTCGAGGAGAACCGCGGTCTGGCCACCCTGCTGCTCGGTGAGCTCCCAGGCAACGGTGGTGCCCGGCCAGCAGTGGGGTTCCATCGGGAAGTCGTTCATGCACGTCCAGGCCACTCGACGGCCCGATTCGAGCGCATCCACCCGCATCTCGAGCCTGGTCGGTCCGAATCCGAAGACGGCAATCGAACCCAGCTTGGGCTCGGCTCGGCTGTCCCCCGTCCAGAAGGAGGAGAGGCCGGCCGACGTGGACAGGGCCTCGAAGATCCTCTCGGGAGCAGCGTTGACGGTGGTGGCAAGTGTGATTGCGGATGCCATGGGGAGAACCTCCTCAGTGCTCGTGCCGGTGGCCGGCGATGGCCGGCAGCTGATCGGACTGGTGGCGCCGGACCCGCGGGGAAACGTGAGAGACGATGGCGTCGTCGACCGCACGGGCCACCAGCTCCCAGGCGTGGTCGAGCATCATGTCGTGGCCGCCGGGGAGGGTAATCGGGCGAGTGCCAAAGGCCGTGGCCGTCGCCGCCAGGTCGGCCAGAGGAGCCACCAGCCAGTCGTGCTCAGCGCCCATAACCACAACCGGGGTCCGCACCCGCTCCGGATGCAGTCCCCGCAGCATGTCGCGCAGCACCGTGGTGGATTCCCGCTGCAGACGGCTGTGGCAGCGTTCGACTACGTCGTCCGGCGTCGTGGGGCTGAAGAAGTAGTCGCGAGTCCGGCGCGCCGAGCCTGTGGCCCGGCTCGTCAGCATGGTGTGGATGAAGGTTAGCGGGCGCCTCGTGGCCATCCGCCTCACCATCCCTCCGGCGCCCCTCGGGGGAACCGAGGCGAGCAGGATCGCCAGCTCAACCTGAGCATCCTCCAGGTGGCGCTGGATGATGAAGCCGCCCATCGAGTGCCCGACCAGGACCACCGGCCGCGGCCTGCGGGCGACCTCAGCCGCCAGCGCGCCGACGTAGTCGGCTAGCCTCAGGCGGTTGATTCCGCCCCGCTGGACCTCGCCATGGAGCGGCAGGTCGGGGGCCGATACGGAGTAGCCGCGCGCCGCGAACCAGCCGGTGAAGTTCTCGTGCCAGCACCAGGCTGCGTGGCCGGCACCATGGACGAACACGATCGAGGCGGAAGGACGGAGGACGCTTCCCGAGGGGGCGGGGGGCGGGCTGGACAGATCGTTCATATCCGGTCCACGAACGGCCCCGGCGAAGAGGGACAGTCGGGCTAGGCCAGGGCTAGGCCGGGCTAGGCCTGGAGGGCGAGGCGGTCCTGGATCAGGTGCAGCTCGGCCGGATTGCGGGTCAGGCCTGCGGCGATCCGGTCCGCCGACCTGGCCTCGTCGTACCGCCCCAGCTCCCGGAGCAGCTGCGCCCGGGTCGCGTGGTAGAGGTGGTAGCCGGCGAGGACTGATGCCAGCGGCTGCAGTGCCGCCAGTGCGGTGCGCGGCCCGTCGCGGTGTCCGATCGCGATCGCGCGGTTGAGCCTCACGACAGGCGTGTCAGTAAATGTGGTGAGAAGGTCGTACAGGTCCACGATCCTGTCCCAGTCGGTCTCCTCCCAGGTTCTGGGCGTGGCATGGCAGGCGGCGATCGCAGCCTGGACCTGATAGCTGCCAGGCCGGCCCAGCGACATTGCTTCGACCAGGCTGGCCAGAGCGCCGTCGATCTGCGATCGGTCCCAGAGGCTGCGGTCCTGGTCCTTCAGCATCACCAGGTGACCGTGCTCGTCGAACCGGGCCAGCCGACGAGCCCGGTTGAGCTGAATGAGCACTGCCAGGCCAGTGACTTCAGGCTCGTTCGGAAGCAGGCTGCGGAGGAGCTCGGCCAGCCATGCCGCATCATCCACCAGCTCGGCCCGATCGGATCTTGCGGGCCCCGTCGATAGGAAGCCCTCGTTGAACATCACGTAGACCGCCGCCAGAACCTCGTCGAGCCGAGACCGCATCTCATGTCCGGTGGGCACGGCGACAGGGATCCGCGTCTCCACGATCTTTCGCTTGGCGCGAGTGATCCGCCGCTTCATGGTCTCGTCGTTGACTAGAAAGGCGCGGGCGAGCTGGGCTGTGGTCAGGCCGAGCACCGATCGTAGCGTGAGGACGACCTGGGCATCGCGCGAGAGCGCGGGATGGCAGCACATGAAGATCAATGGCAGCCGGTCGTCGATCAGGGCCGGCGCGGTCGATGCCGGATCGACATTTTCGAGGCGACCCAGGATCTCGAGCTTCTCCCGGTACCGCGTCTCCCGGCGCAGGCGATCGAGGGCCTTACGCCTCGATGTCGTCTGGAGCCAGGCCCCCGGCTGCGGCGGCAGCCCGTCCACCGGCCAGTGCTCCAGGGCTTCGACGATGGCGTCCTGGACCGCATCCTCGGCCAGGGCGAAATCGCCGGTGGCGCGAGCCAGAGCCCCGACCAGGGATGCTGCCTCAGCGCGGAAGATGCCGGAAAACTCTTCGGAGGGTTCGCGCAATTCAGTCCACGACCGGCCGGATCTCGATCCTCACCAGGTCCTGCGAGGGCCAGGTCTTCACGATCTCCACGGCCTCCTCCATGGTGTCGACGTCGAGGATCCCGAATCCGCCCACGGTTTCCTTGGCCTCCAGAAACGGGCCGTCGGTGACCATCGCGGCGCCGCCCTTCCAGGAGACGGTGACCGCGGAGCTCGGAGGACGGAGCTCCACACCGGCGCGAATCACCCCGCGCGCCTTGAGATCGGTCCACCACCTGACGACAGCGTCGAAGTTGCGCTCCGCCTCGGTCAGCGCCTCCCACCTCGCGTCCTCCTTGACCAGGACGATGGCGAAGCTCACTGCGGCTCTCCGCGGACAAGGACTGGCCGGATTTCCACGAATCCGCCGACGGGCCAGGACATGGCGACCCGCAGTGCCTCGTCCAGGTCCTCGACGTCGATCAGTCCGTATCCGCCGACAGCGTCGGCCTCCGCGGTGCTCGGTCCATCGTGGATGACCGGCCCGCCCGGTGCGAAGCGAACGGTGGTGGCCGAGAAGACTGCCATCAGCTGAGCACCCTCCAGAATCGTGCCCACGAGCTGGAGGCTCCGCCACCAGCGATCGACCTCGTGCTGCGCCGCCCGCGCCTGCTCTGGCGGCATGCTCTCCCGCGTGATGGGGTCACCGCCGAACATGAGGACATATCTCATGTCTCTGCCGACGAACGGAGCTGGCGATATGGGACAGGCGGCGTCGCAACGGAGGCTGGCTGCCGCCGGCAGCCCGAGGCGTGGGGTGTCCTGACTACATGCATCCAAGCAGGTTCGTCGTGGCCTGTCCTCTGGCCGGCTGGGTGAAGGTACCCACCTGCAGATCGAGCACACGAACCAGATTCCAGCACATCACGCGGTCGGCGAAGGCTGCCGGCAGCCGGCATGAGCGGCGCGCTCAGCGCGCTCCCCACCCTGTGGGGTGCGAAAACCGCATCAGGCTGTGGGTCGGGCCCGTGGGAGGGCCCTAAAGCGTAGACGTGGAGCATGAACAAGATCGGCTCAGCGGCTCGTTGTTGCTCAGGTCAGCGGCGCGGTCGCGGTGGGGTGCAAGGGCGAGGTCGATGAGGTGTCGGAGGCAGGCGTAGAGGACGCAGAGGAGCATGGACGGCGGCTGATCGTAGCCGGTCTTGGAGGATCGCCGCTGAGTTCGGATGGACTTTCGGCACCCCAGACCCGCTGGACATTCAGTTGCGCCAGCAGCCAGAGCCTCTGTCCCCTCTCTAGCGTGCTCAACACTCCATCGCCCAGCGCGGCGGCCACGAACGCTGGTGTCGCCAGGGCGGATACGGAGTGGCAGGCGTCGATGCCGAACCGGCGCTGCGCTAGGTCCGCCAGGTCCTGGTCGTAGAGGCGGGCGACAATCCTCGCGTTGGGGTTCAGGTCCCGCGCCGTAAGCGCCGTCTCCATGTTGGCCAGGTCGTCGTCCATCGCCGCCACCACAGCGCTCGCGCACTCCACGAACACTCCAGGGCCGCCTGATCGAGTTGACCGAACTCGCTTTACGGCACCAGGTCGTGCCGCCGCTACGGACGGCTTCGGTGTCCCCCTGGCCCGGCGGAGATGGCGGAGGCCGGTCAGCCACGGCTATTCCGCCACCGGTATTCATCGCAGGGTGAGCGGGGTCTCCGACTCGACGCGGGTAAGCCGGTTCTTGCACATCACCTCGCCACCCGGGAAGGGCCGCACCTCGGTCAGTGGGCAGGGATCGCTGGCCGAGCCCTGGACCTGCTGTTAGCGGTATCCGCTGGCTGGCTCATGTTGTATTGGAGTGTGCCTGCGACGCGAATAGCGTTCGCATCCAGGGTCGACGTCCGGCCAGGTCAAGCCGTAGGCGTCGGCCGCTGCAGGGGCATCTGTACGTTTATTAAGGTCGCGCGTGCGCGAACGTTGGCGAAGTGAAGAGACTCAGCGGGTTTAGGGCTGGCGCGGAGCCTCGGGTGTAAGGGGGATCAGACGGATCCCTCGCTGAGTGGACTCGGTTACTACAGGGACCTCGGTGCGGCGTTCATCCCTACTCCAGTAGAGTGGCGAGCGTTGGCACGACGTCACTCGACCTTACCCTTCCGCCGATCCCGCCGCCGCAACTCCCGCCC
>DATFWQ010000285.1:0-8151 GCA_035259145.1 Candidatus Dormiibacterota bacterium
CTCCAGTACATCCAGTGGCGCGCCTGGAGGATGCCCACCGGCGCAACCTATACAGCCACCTGCCTTTTCGTTGCGACATGGGTCGGACGCGTCGTGCAGTGGAAGTACTTCGTCAACTATCCGATCAACTTCGTTTGGCCCGCGACCTGGATCCCGGCGGGGATCCTCATCGACTTTCTCCTGCTGCAGTCGAGGAGCTTCATCATCACCTCGGTCATCGGTGCCGGGATCTGGACGCTCACATTCTGGGCGAGTAATTACCTGATGCTGGCACCGTTCCTGCAGCCCACCACCTTCATCGGTCACACCCTTACGGTGGCCGACGTACAGGGCATCACGTACATTCGAGCCCAGACTCCTGAGTACATCAGGGTGATCGAGCGGGGGTCGCTGAGGACGTTCCTACAGGAGCCGCAATACGTCGCGCTTGCCTTCGGCACGACATTAGCCGTGGGAGGGTACTGGATCGGCCAGTTCATCGGCCGCTATCTCGCGGTGTGGCCCATCCTGCGCTATCTCAAGCAGGTTTGACGACGAGGGGGGAAGAACGTTAATGAAGAGACGCTTTGCACTAAGCCTCCTCGGCTCGTTGGTGGCGCTGGTGGCAGTCGCCATCGGCTCGACCACGGCCTCCGCTCACGGAGAGCGGGCGCAGGAAAGCTTCATCCGCATGGAAAGCGTGGCGTTCTGGGACGTCAAGTTTTCCAGCACCAACGTAAAGCAGGGCGAAGACCTCACCATCACGGGTACGGCCAAGCTGCTTGAGACCTGGCCCAACAACCTCTCGGGCGGCAATCCCAGTGTCTGCTACTTCACGATTGTCGAACCTGGGGCCCAGTTCGTTCTCAAGGACCGCATGATCAACGGCGCGGAAGCGCCGCAGTCCATCTTCTGCCACAAGGGCGGCACGTACGACTTCTCAATGACGCTCACCGGTCGCTCCCCAGGCAACTGGCACGTGCATCCCGCGGTTGCAGTGGAGCAGGCGGGCACCATCATCGGCCCGGGCACGTCGGTTCAGGTCAACGAGGCGGCCGGCGGTTTTTCCTATCCGATCAAGCTTCTCAACGGACAAACCGTTGATCTCGAGTCGTACGGCCAGTGGCTTATCGTGGGCTTCTCACTGTTGACCTTCGTCCTTGGCCTGGCCTGGATGATCATATGGACCTGGACCAGGCCCACAATCACTCGCCTGGCGGTTACGAACCAGCTGCCGCTGAACCAGGACGGCGGCGACGCCGTCGGACTGATCACCAGGCAAGACCACCGGAACACGGCAATCATCGCCGGGGCCACGGCGGTGCTGGTCATCGTGGCCTTTACAATCTCGGCGTTCGCATTCCCAGGAAGGATCCCGCAGCAGACCGATTGGATCACGCCACCGAACTTCGAGGCGCCGGCGAGCATTGCTGACGCGTCGCTGAGCAGCGCCATCTGGGACCCGTCGACCCAGGTCCTGACGATGACTGCTCAAATCAAGAACACCGGCAAGTCGCCGGTGACGCTGACGGCCTTCAGGACGGCCTACCTGACCTTCGTCAACCCGACCGCCCGCTCACCCGAGTCCGGTGAGTACCAGATGACGGCCACGCCCGCCGGCACAATCGACCCCGGGCAAACCCAGACGATAGAGATAAAGCTGCCCGGGTCCGTATTCCAGCAGGAGGAGCTCCTCCCGGTTGGAAAGGCACAGATGGCAGTGGCCGGGGTCCTCGAGATCACGGACGCCGGCGGGACCCGTAACATGGACACGGTGGAGGCGTCGTTGACGCCAACGGCGACATGAGATACGGCTGTGGACCCTGAGTACGAGGTGTGATCTGAGATGGCGTTGCTCGTATATCTGCACACCATGGCCCAGTCGGCCATGGAGCTGCTCGCGCTCATCGGCCCCCCCGCAGTCATCTTCGGTGCCGGGACGTTCATCGTGATCGGGGCGATCGTCCGCTCCGGCGGCGAGCGCTACCAGCACAAGGAGTACGAGCCGCACCAGGCCGGGCACAACGGCAACGGCCACGGTCCGAAGTCGGAGGTAGGCCAGGCGCCGCACAAGGCGCCGCCCGCACCCGTCCGGCGTAAGAACTGATTCTGACCGCCTACGCGTAGGCCGGCGCGCAACTCGCGCGCCGGCCTCGGCGTGTCTGGGCTCAGGGCAGGTCTGGGATGGAGACCGCCGACCAGGTGCGTCCGGCGTCGAGGCTGCGAACGAATGCGAACCGCGGCGGAGTGCCCTGGATCTTCATGTCCATCGGCTCGGTCGAATCAGCAGGGGCCGAGCCGCCCAGGGCGAACACGTTGGCTATCCGGCCACCTTGCCCGACGGGGAGGTCGCTGATGGCCGCGGTCACGATCTCACCGGCGGCGACCAGCGGCGGCCACACATGCCAGCCGGTAGGGACTGCCGCACTGGCGGCTGCAAACGTTAGGCCGCCATCGTCGGTGACATCGAACCTGTCCTTGTCCTGGATGACCCACCTCACGTCGCTCAAAAACACGGCGCTCCCGCTGTGCGGCAGCCGGCGGACCGGACTCCAGGTCTGGCCGCCGTCGGCGGTCCGGTAGACATAGCTGGCGGCGCTCGTCGTCGTTACCTGCATCAGGTTGCCATGCGGCCGCCCGATCGACTGGATGGAGCCACCGGATGGGTAAATGTGGGTGCTCTGCCAGCTCCGCCCGCCGTCTGTGCTTCGGAGCAAGAAGTCCAGGCCATAGAGCCAGCCGCGCGAAGGGGAGTCGAAGGCCAGCTGAGAGCGAGAGTCACTCAGCCTGGGAACGGTTGAGGAGTCGGTCAGCCGCTCCCAGTGGGCGCCCGCATCGGATGTATGCCAGAGGGTGGTGGGCTCGTTCGTCCCCGCGTTCTGACGGCTGACGGTCAGCAGCCAGCCCTCACGGCTGCTGAAAAAATACGCCTTACGCAGGAATCCGACCGAAGCCGGCGCCTCGTTCTCGGTCCACCCGACACCGTCGCTCGTGGCGTAAACGCGAATGCCGAAGCGCTGGGGATAAGCGATGGGGCCGACCACGACCGCCTCATCGGGGCTGAAGAACTGGGCATGCGGTGGCAGGCTGAGACCGTGGATTTGCTCCACCTCCGTCCACGCTCCGCCGCCGTTCAGTGAGCGACTCACGTGCGTAACGCCGCTGGGGGCGAATTGCGCCACCCACATGACCTGCGGACTGACGCTTTGCGAGATGAAGTATCCGGCTGCGCTGCCGGCGAGCGGCGCGCCGCGCTGGGTCGTGAGGGGCAGCGGGGTCGATCCAGGCACGGCGGTCTGATTGGACCGGTGGAGCCCGGCCGTCCTGGATATCAGCAGCGTGCCCACTACGAGTCCTGCGAGGACCAGCACAGCCAGGCCGGCGGCAACCTGCCTGGTGCGTGGGGGCCGGCGTTCGGGTGGCTCATCCAGAGCAGCGGCGATCCGATAGGCAAGCGCTTGGCTGGGGAACTCAGGTCCGGGATCGAGGGCCCCATCGAGGGCTCTACGCAGGCTCATGGACCTCCTCCTCGGAGGCAAGAAGCGGCCTCAGCCGCCGCAGGCCGCGGTTGATTCGGGATTTGACGCCGGCTGTCGTGAGGCCGAGGGCGGTGGCGATCTCGTCGAGTGGCAGGTCGAGGTAGAAGTGCATTAGCAGCGCCTCCCGCTGCCCCCGCCGAAGCTCCAGGAGGGCGCGGCGGAGGTCGGCCCCCCTCACGGGGTCAGGTGAAAGCTGCGGAGCTTCGGGCTGGGCGAGCCGGATCACGTTCCACCAGCGGCCGCGCCGGACTGTCCGGCACTGGTTGGCGACGATCCCGAGAAACCACGGTCGGAAGGCTCCTCCCCGAAATGTCTCGAAACGCCGCCAGGCCTTCAGGGCCGCCTCCTGGACGGCGTCCTCGGCCTCCACCCGGTCCTGGAGCAAGCCGAACGCGAGGCGCGCGGCCACCCCCAGGTGCGGCCGCAGGAGCTCCTCGAATTCACCCTTGTCAGCGCCCCCCATGGACTTCTCTCGCAGTCAATACGCGCGTGGCGGGCCGGACGGTGGCGCCTGCTATCCGTAATCGGGCCCAAATTCTGAAAGGCCGGTCACCAGGCCGCGACAGCTGACCCTCAGCTTTCGACGTGGTGTCCGCTAACCGCTGCTGAAACGTGTGGCGTTGCCCATCTGGGGCCACACGTAGGCCTGAACGTTCGCCAGCGCCTGCCGGAGGTGATTGCGGTCGTGGTGCACCCACTCGTGAAGGAGGTCGCGCACCGTCAGGTGCCCTACCGTGACGTGGTCGCCGCCCCGCTCCAGGTCCGCTGAGCTGAGGGCCTTGAGCAGGTCCAGGCTGCCAGCTCGCAGCTGGCTCAGCTCCGAAAGCAGCCCGGCGAGCGCTCGGTCGCAATCGCCGCGCTCGCGGGCGACTCCCGCCTGGTCCCACGTGTCGAGGCGCGGCTCATGGGCCCCCAGGATCTCGCGGATGCGGCCGGCGAATCCGCGGCGCTCGGCTTCGATGACGTGGCCGACGACCTCCTTCACACACCACTCGCCGGGTGCGGGGTGCCACGAGGCGATGGCTTCGGGCAGCGCCGTCAGCTCGGCCTCGAAGGACTTTCCGGCGGCGCTGATGAGGGCTGCGGCCGTCGCGGGGTCGAGTGCTCGCGTGGGCTCAACCATGGGCTCGATCGTAGCCCGTGGACCGGCGCTGCGCGGCGGGCAACCTCGAAGTCGGCGGCGATCGACGCCTCAGCCGGCTGTGACGGCCGCGTCCGCGGTAGGCACGCGGCGCCCGTCGCGGTCCAGGCCCAGGATCCGGCGGGCGTTGCCTTCATAGATGGCGCTTTTCGCCTGTGGCGAGAGCCCCGCAGCTTCGAGAGCCTCTATCGAAAGGCGGATGTAAAGACTGCCGCCTTCGCGGTCGAACGGAAAGTCGCTGCCCCAGAGCACGTGATCGACCCCGAAGAACTCCACTCCCGTCTCGATCGAGCGGGGGCCGCCGTAGAGCCCGGTGTCGGCGTAGAACATCCTGAAGTAGTCGACGGGATGCCTGGGCATCCGGGCCAGCATCTCTTCGTAGTTCTCGTCAGGCGTGCGGGCGCCAAACTGGTCGTACGCGTTCTTCACGCGGTCTGCGTAGAAAGGCACCATGCCGCCGAGGTGGTGCGTGATGAGCACGGCCTCCGGCCGGCGATCGAAAAGCCCGGAGAATGCGAGGCGCGCCATGGCGACCGTCGTCTCCCACGGCCAGCCGAAGACGTGCCAGATCTCGAGCTTCGACTTCTCCTCCCCCGCGTAGTCCGGGGGCTGAGGGCCACGGCTCGGATGCATGAAGGCACGAAGGCCCTCGGCGAAGGCGTGTTCGATGACCTCCAGGATCTCTGGCGTGTCAACCGCTTTGCCGTTGACGTTGGTGTGCATCTGGAAGCCCGGGAGTCCGAGATCCTTGATGTGCTCGATCTCGAGGTGAGCGGCGCCGGGGTCGTTGAACGGCAGCTCGCCGAACGCCCCGACGAATCGGTCCGGGTAGCGGACGACGATCTCCTGGAGCTCCTCGTTGATGCTCCGGCAGACCTCTGGATGATTCTCCCTCGTCGTCACGGTGCTCAGCGCGGGCAGCGCCAGGGTCAGCAGCTGCCGGTAGTCGTAAGCGCTGTACCGGTCCATGATCCGAAACCGCGTCTCCAGGTCCTGCAGCGAGGCGATGCGTGTGACGCGCTTGCGCATGTAGGAGCTTGCAGAGTTGGAGGTCGCGTCGACGAACCGCGGCGGATGGATGTGCGCACAGATGTCGATGATCACGCGAACATTCTGTCCTACTCCCTCTCGCCGGCCCCTTCCCAGGGATCGAAGTCGACCTCCAGCGCTTCCTGGGGTGGACGCTCGGCTTCAGGGACGTTGCGCAGGTTGACGCGGATCCGGGTCCAGTTCGTACTCCGGCCTCGCATCGAGTCCACAAGCACGTCCGCCGGACCTAGCAACGACCAGACGGCGGCGTGTCGCCTTCTCCACCGCTCAAGCCCGTCCCTCGCCTCGGCTTCCGTGGCCGCCCGGGCGATCTCCAGAAGCGGCACCGTGGTCCGGCGCCTGCCCGTCGGCCCACTTCTCTTGCCGGGCGCCGGCGGCGGAACCACCCCCTCCCGCACGGGCGGCCCAGCATTCTTTCGCCGCCTGGAGGGCTGGACTCGAGGCGCCTCACCTGCCTGTTTGTCGAAGTGGGGCGGCCATGGTGCGTCGGCCAGCCCGGCGGCCTCATCGCGGGCGGCAAGCTCGAGGAGCGGCTCGATCGAACCGGCGACATCGTCGATCTCCGCCCACGGGTCGCCGGTCTTGGCGAACCGCTCGGGGACGGTGTCGATCGTGAACTCATCCGGCTCGCACCCCGCCACCTCTTCCCAACGAAGCGGGGTCGATACGCGGGCGTCTGTCGTGGGACGGGCAGAGTACGCAGACGCGACCGTTCGGTCCTTGGCGTTCTGGTTGTAGTCGAGGAAGACCCCGTGGCGCTCCTCCTTCCACCACTTGCTGGTGGCCATGTCGGGGGCCTGCCGCTCGACCTCACGCGCCAGCGCGACAGCCGCGCGACGGACCTCCATGAACGTCCAGCGAGGCTCTATCCGGCAGTAGATGTGGAAGCCGCGGGAGCCGGACGTCTTCGGCCACCCGACGAGACCGAAGGCTTCGAGGACTTCCTTCGCCACGAGAGCGACCTCCCGGATCTGCGACCACGCCACGCCTGGTACGGGGTCGAGGTCGATCCGGAGCTCGTCCGGGTGATCCAGGTCCTGTGCACGCACCGGATGCGGATTGAGATCGATGCAGCCCAGGTTCACGACCCAGGCGAGCTGCGCCGCGTCACGCACGACGACCTCCTGGGCGGTCCGCCCCGATGGAAAGCTCAGCTCGACCGTCTCGACCCATTCAGGACGCGAGGAGGGCGCTCGCTTCTGGAAGAAGTAATCCCCACCCGCGCCGTTCACGAAGCGCTTGAGGGCCATCGGCCTTCCAGCGACGCCACGGATTGCGCCGTCGGCCACGGCCATGTAGTAACGGACCAGGTCGAGCTTGGTGTGCCCTGTGTTCGGGAAGAAGATCTTGCCGGGGTTGGTCAGGGCCACCTGTCGACCTGCTACGTCAAGGATCTCCGTCGCCACCGGCATCGTGCTACGACACTAGATGATTGATGCCGATTGGCGGCGGGTCCTGCTCAGGCGCACTCAGGTGATGGGTGCGGTCAGCTCGATCTGGATGTTGTCCGGGTCGCGGAACGGCAGCACGTGAATGCCAAATGAGGAGAGGGTTTTGATCTCACCGTGCTGTACCCCTCGCTGGTCGAAGATCCGGGCGGCCTTCTCAAGCTCTTCACGGCTGTCCACACTGAAGCTGAGGTGGTCGAGGCCGACTCGGTCCTCGTCGAAACGATCGTTCTCCGGGGCCACCGGCCTCAGGCCCATGAGCAGGTTGCCGCGAACCATGACGATGCCACCCCAGAGGACCTGGTACACCGCTTCCGCGGTCGGGTCGTCCGCCGGCGGTGACTCCGCCGCCACGTCGAAGCCGAGCAGGCCGGTGTAGAACTCACGGCTGCGGTCAATGTCGGTCACCGTCAGGCGCAGATGATGGATGCCACTGGTTGCAATCTGGTCCGCCACTTCTGTCCTCCTCCATCCCGTGGATCAGTACCTGTCCTGGTCGCGCTGGTCTCCGATGCGCGTGTCCGCATGGTCGCACGTAAGCGGACGATCCTGCCCGCCTGCGCCGGCTCGCCTCGCGTCGTGGGTCAGCGGACGTCCGAGGCGCCCACATGGGCGAGGGTGGGTTCAACCGGCATCAGCTGAACATGACCGGCGAAGACCGCGACCCAGACCTGGCGGTCGTGCAGGAAGGGGCGGCATACAAACCAGCACCGATGGTCCTGACGCGGTTGCCGAAGGCAGGCCTCGAATCCCTGGGGCTGACCGAACGCCGCCTGCAGGAGGTCCCGGACGCGCTTGCGAGCTCCGGGCTCCACAAAGTCGATCAGCCTTCTGCCGACCATTCGCTCGAGCGGAAACGCGAGCACTTGAGCCGCCGCCGCGTTGGCCTCCACGACGCGACCTGTGCGGTCGAGGACAAAGATGGCCTGCGGTATGAGGTCGACCACCGATCGCCAGACGAGCTCACCGCCGGCCTGACCCAGGGCGACTTCTG
>DATFWQ010000286.1:0-5242 GCA_035259145.1 Candidatus Dormiibacterota bacterium
CCTCGGCTGTTTTCAAGACAGCTGCCATCAACCGGACTCGGCCATCCCTCCGCCTCGCGCTGAGTGAGTTTACCGGCGTGCCGCCCAGCCTCATATGTGACTCGACCAACCCTCGTTGCTCCTCCGGGATCTCGTGATGGAGGCTACGATTGAGCGAACGGCCTGGGGGTCCCACCCACCCGGCTCGGCTTACGACCCGCAGCCGGGGCCGCCGATCACCTCCATCCCTGCCATGTAAGGCCGCAGCACCGCAGGCACCGCGATCGTCCCATCAGCCTGCTGGTAGGTCTCGATCAGCGCGTCGATCGTCCGGGGCAGGGCCAGGCCGCTGCCGTTCAGGGTATGCACGAACTCCGGCGGTGCACCCCGCCCGGGCCGGAACCGCAGGTGCGCGCGCCGCGCCTGGAAGTCATTGAACAGCGAGCAAGAGGACACCTCCAGGTACCGCCCCAACCCGGGCGCCCAAGCCTCCAGGTCGTACTTCTTGTACTGCGAGAAGCCCATGTCGCCGGTGCACATCACCAGCACCCGGTACTGCAGGCCCAGCCGCCGCAGCACCTCCTCTGCGTGTGTGGTCAGCTCCTCCAGAGCCTGCAGTGAGCGGTCCGGCTGCACCAGCTTGACCAGCTCGACCTTCGAGAACTGGTGCATCCGGATGTAGCCTCGGGTGTCCTGTCCCGCCGCCCCCGCCTCTGAGCGGAAGCAGGGCGAGTAGCAGACATAGCTCAGCGGAAGCACCGATCCGTCCAGCATCTCCTCGCGGTGCAGGTTGGTCACCGGGACCTCCGAGGTCGGAATCAGCCAGAGATCGCGGCCCTCGATCCGGAACGCCTCCTCCCCGAACTTTGGGAGGTTGCCCGTACCGGTCATCGACGCGCTGTTGACCAGCAGGGGAGCGAACACCTCGGTATAGCCGTGTTCGGTCGTGTGCAGGTCGATCATGAACTGCGCCAGTGCCCGCTCCAGTCGCGCGCCCGGCCCTTTAAGGAAGGCGAAGCGCGAGCCGGCCACCCGGGCGGCCCGCTCGAAATCCATGATCCCGAGCGCTTCGCCGATGTCGTAGTGCGGTCGCGGCTGGAACTGGAACGTCGGCTTCGTCCCCCCCTCCCTGACCACGACGTTGTCGTCGTACGACTCTCCCACTGGGACGCTCTCGTGAAACACGTTGGGTACACGGAGCAGCAGGTCGTCCAGCTGAGAGCGCAGCCGGTCCGCCTCCGCCGTGAGGCCCTTGGCTGCGTCAGCCAGCTCCCGGGTCCGTGTAAGCAGCGATGGGTCGTGAGACTTCGCGAACTCCCGCGACAGCACGTTCTGCTCCGCTCTGGCCGTTTCGGCACGCGCAGTCGCCTCGCGCCAGCGCTGGTCGATCCCCAGTATCTCGTCGACGGGCGCCGGCTCACCTTTGAGCTCGGCCGCCCGCTTGACCTCGTCAGGACGCTTTCGAATGAAGTCCAGGGCGAGCACCTACTTAGGGCCTCTCCTTCATCTGCGGGAACAAGATCACGTCGCGGATCGCTGCCTGGTCTGTCAGCAGCATCACAAGGCGGTCGATTCCGATGCCCAGGCCACCGGCCGGCGGCATCCCGTACTCCAGGGCCAGCACGAAGTCCTCGTCGAATGGGTGCGCTTCCTGGTCCCCAGCCTCGCGCTGCACGGCCTGCTGCTCGAACCGCCGGCGCTGGTCCAATGGATCGGTCAGCTCTGTGAAGGCATTGCCGATCTCCCGGCCGGCAGCGATCAGCTCGAACCTCTCCACAAACTCGGGGTTGTCCGCCCGTCGCCGTGCCAGGGGCGAGATCTCGACGGGGTAATCGGTCACGAACGTCGGTTCCCAGAGACGAGGCTCGACGCGTTCGTCGTACGCATTCGCCAGCTCCAGCCCTGTGAGCTCCTCACCTGTCGCCTCGCGAACAAGATCGACCATTCGCGCCCGCCTGTAGGGCCGGCGAAGGTCGATGGGCCGCCCCTGGTAGCTCGTCTCCAGCGGCCGCCCGGCCGCCTCAGCCGATGCAACAACGATCTTCTCGGTCAGCTCCATCATGTCGCCGTAGTCCGCGTAGGCCTGATAGCACTCGAGCATCGTGAACTCGGGGTTGTACTTGGGCGAAAGGCCTTCGTTGCGAAACACACGCCCGATCTCGTACACGCGCTCGAGACCGCCCACCACAAGCCGCTTCAAGTGCAGCTCCAGAGCGATGCGCAGATAGAAGTCACGGTGGAGCACGTTGTAATGGGTCGCGAAAGGCTTCGCGGTCCCCCCGCCTGGGACCTCTTGCAGCATGGGGGTCTCTACCTCCAGGAAACCCAGGCCGTCGAGCAGTGCACGGACTGCCGAGATGACACGTGCCCGGGCTGCGAACACGTCGCGAACCTCGGGATTGGCGATCAGGTCCAGGTAGCGCTGCCGGTAGCGCAACTCCACGTCGCGCAGGCCATGCCACTTCTCAGGCAGAGGCCGGAGCGACTTGCTCAGCAGGCAGAACTTCTCGATCCATAGGCTGGGCTCGCCTCGCTTTGTAGGGCCCACCCGGCCGGTCGCGCCGATCAGATCGCCTGGATCCAGCCGCAGGAACCGCTCGTGCTGACCCTCGCCCAGCACGTCCCGCTGGGCGACGAGCTGGATCCGACCTGTGCCATCTTGCAGCTCCCCGAAAGCCATCCCGCCCTGGCCCCGCCTCACCATGAGCCGGCCTGCCACCGTGACGGGCCCGGCCCGGCCGTCTAGGGCACCATCCAGAAGCTCGAGCGCCTCAGCCGTCGTGTGCGTGCGGTGGAAGTGGGCTGCGTAAGGATCGACCCCTTCGGCAACCAGGCGCTCGAGCTTCTCGCGCCGGTCACGCAGCGTCGCCGGCAGGTCGATAGGCGGCTCCTGGTCTGTCACGTAGCGGACAAGGGTACGGTGGCGCGTCCGTAGGGTGCCCGCCCGCTGAGCTTCACCGGCGGCGCGGCGTATGGACCCCCTCCCCCGGCTCCGCCGGGTACTCCCCCGACCAGGCGGGGGAGAGACCCCCTCAGGAGACCGCTACCACCTTTACCCGACTGGTGCCGCTCGGTGAAGTCCAGTCGACCTCGTCGCCGGCGCGGTGGCCCAGCAGCGCCCGCCCCAGGGGACTCTCGTTCGAGATCCGCCCACGCCGCGGGTCCGCCTCTGCGGGGCCCACGATGTCGTAGGTCTCCTGACCCTCTTCCATGCTGAGCGTAACCTTGGCCCCGACCCCGACCACGCCCTTCTCGCGGGGCTCGTCCTCGATCACAACGGCGTTGCGGATCATCGACTCCAGCGTCTGGATGCGACCCTCGAGCAGGCTCTGCTCGTTCTTCGCCTCTGCGTACTCGGCGTTCTCCGCGATGTCCCCGAAGTCACGTGACTGACGGATCCGTTCAGCGACCTCGCCGCGGCGCACCTGAACGAGCTGGTCGAGCTCCTCCTCTAACTGGCGCAGCCCCTCCTTGGTGAGCAGAACGGGTCTTTCTTCCATCACGAAGCCCGCGATTCTACCATCGGCCCTTAACCTGACATCACATTAATGCTGTCAGGTCGGTAGTGGCGGCGGATGTGAGCTCGCCCAGGCACGCAACCCCTCCACACGCTGCCCGAGCTCGTGGGCTCGATCGTCGACGCCAAAGCGGCGGAGCTCGATAGCCCGCGGGACCTCCCAGGGCGGCTGGTGGCGGCCCTCGCGCACGAGGCCGGCAACCTTGTGATGAGCCTCCCGGAAAGGTGTCCCCTCACTGACCAGCTGTTCCGCGGTGTCGGTGGCCAGCAGACCCGGGTCGTTCAGAGCCTCAGCCATGCGCTCTCCGTCGAACTCAAGGTTCTCCACGAGCAAGCCGGCCGCCCGCAGGCAGTCGCGGGCATTGTCGACGGCCGCGAACAGCGCCACCTTGTCCTCTTGCAGGTCGCGGTTGTATGTGAGGGGCAGGCCCTTCACAACGGTCGCCAGTGCGTTGAAGCTGCCGAGCGCCCGGCCGCTGCGGCCACGCACCAGCTCTGCGATGTCGGGGTTTTTCTTCTGGGGCATGAGGCTCGAGCCGGTCGCGACACGTTCGGGGAGTCTGACGAAGCCGAACTCGGCGGTGGCCCAGAGCACGAGGTCTTCGCCGAGGCGGCTCAGGTGCAGGCCGATCTGCACGCATGCATACACCAGGTCGAGCGCGAAGTCCCGATCTGAGACCGCGTCCATCGTGTTCCCCGTCAGGTGCTCGAATCCGAGCTCCCGCGCTATCCGCTCGCGCCCGGTCGCCAGTGTGCTGCCGGCCAGTGCGCCCGAGCCGAGAGGCATCCAGTCAGCCGCCTCGTACGCATGGCGGAGGCGCTCTGCGTCGCGAAGTAGCGGCTCGGCGTGCGCGAGCAGGTGGTGGCCGGCCGTGACCGGCTGCGCCCGCTGCAGGTGGGTGTAGCCCGGCATGGGCAGGCTCCCGTAGGCAAGGGCCTTCTTGCCAAGCAGGCTCGCCAGCTCCGCGACGGCGAGCGTCAACCGAGAGCAGGCGTCACGGCACCAGAGCCGCAGGTCCAGTGCAACCTGATCGTTTCGGGAGCGGCCCGCGTGCAAGCGGGCGCCGCCCTCGGGAAATAGCTCGGTCAGCCGGCGCTCGACGGCAGTGTGGATGTCCTCATCCGAATCCATGAAGTCGAATGAGCCGCTCGCGATCTCCTGGGCGATGCTGTTCAGTCCAGCCTCGATGCCCGCGAGCTGGCCGGCGGTGAGCAGTCCGCATGAGTGCAGGCCACGGGCGTGCGCAATTGAGCCGGCCACGTCGAAGGGCGCCAGCCGTACGTCGACAGCCAGCGACGATGAGAACCGCTCCAGCTCTGGCAGCAGGCCCTCATCAAAGCGCCCGCTGTACAGCTTTCCCGTGGGCCCCGACCCGGTTCCCCCTTTCCTGGCCTTCCCCGTCACCCCGGAACGCCGGAATACGCGAAAGACGAGGTTGCAGGAGTCACGATGTCAGCTTCTTTACGTCGGGCGGCAAGAGGCTGTCCAGGTCCATGCTGGAGAGTCTGCCCTGGACTTCGGCCGCGGTCCGAACACCCATCCCGAACAGCTTGATAAAACCCGCCGCAGCACTCTGGTCGAACCGGTCCCCGTGGCCATAGGTTGCCAGCTCGATCCGGTAGAGCTGCTCTGGCGCCTTGCGTCCGACCACCTGGGATGAGCCGCGGTAGAGCTTCAGACGCACCTGGCCCGACACGTGCCGCTGAGTCTGGGTCACGAACCCGTACAGCGCCTCGCGCAACGCG
>DATFWQ010000287.1:0-7442 GCA_035259145.1 Candidatus Dormiibacterota bacterium
TCAGGTCAACTGGAGGGATGTTGACGTTCACCGGCGATTGAGCCAGTGGGGCCAGCACAGCCAGAAGATCCATTTCTCTCCGTGAATGTTGAGCGGAACGTTGACGGGGGCGGCGGAGAGCCGGACAGAGGCTACACCTTCGCGGCGATGTGCGCAACCGGGCTGGCCGGGTAACTCCCCCGGCGTCGCTGACGAGTTTGGCCTCTTGCTTTAGTAGCCCGCCTCGTGGAGGATTCCGTCCTCCATCACCAGCGTCCTGTCGGCCTGCGCCGCTTCAGCTTCGTCGTGAGTCGTGAACACGACAGCCACGTCGCTTCGCGCGGCGTCGTGCAGCAGGCTCACGATCTCCCCGGCGGTGGCCGTGTCGAGCTGAGCAGTCGGCTCGTCAGCGATGACGAGCGATGGCGCCTTGACCAGGGCGCGGGCCAGCGCGACGCGCTGGCGCTCGCCACGCGACAGCTGGTCAGCTCGAAGGTGTGCACGTCCGTCGAGCGCGACCGCTTCCAACGCGGCTGCGGTCATTCGCATCGCCTCCTCCTCCCGCTCTCCGGCGATGCGCATGGCCAGCGCCACGTTCTCGGCCGCGCTCAAGAGGGGCACCAGCCGGGGGGCCTGAAAAACCCAGCCCACGGTGCTCTGCAGGAACCAACGACGCTGCTCCTCCGACAGCTGGGTGACGTCCGTCCCGTCCACGAGCACCCATCCCGTGTCCGGGGTGTCGAGGCCACCGCAGATTGAAAGTAGGGTCGACTTGCCTGAGCCTGAGCGGCCAAGGATCGCCACCATCTCGTTGCGTGCGACTCGCAGGCTTGCCCGCCGCACGACGAAGATCTGCTGGCCCGCCACGACGTATGAGCGGCTCAGCTCTTCTGCCACCAGGACGTCGGTTACCACTGGCGTCCCTGTGGCCCTGGGGCCAGCTCGCCGGCAGCGGCAGTCGCGATTCCGTCGCGGATGACGATGGTGCGGTCGACGTAGCGCGCGACGCGCGGGTCGTGGGTGACGATGATCGCCGCCGTGCCCAGGTTGCCCAGAAGCGCCCCCATATCCCCAAGCAGTTCGCGAGCGGTCGGCCAGTCCAGGCGCGCAGTCAACTCGTCCGCCAGAAGCAGGTTCGGCCGGTTGGCCAGCGCCACAGCGACCGCCAGCCGCTGCATCTCGGCCGGCGTCAGCTGGTCCGGGGTGTAGTACAGCCAGTCGCCCAGCCGCAGCGCGTCCAGGAGTCCAACCGCTGCGTCGATCCGGGCCAGCTGAGAGCTCCCGTCGCCCAACATCGGGACCAGGACGTTCTGAAGCGCGGTGAGGCCCATCAACAGCCCCGCCTCCGACTGCTGCCAGACGTAGCCGATGGTCCGCCGCCGGTACGCCTCCCGGCTGCGCCGCCCGATGCGGGTCAGATCGTGCCCGGCAACGACCACCCGACCAGATGTCGGTTTCTCCAGGCCGGCCAGGATGTTCAGAAGGGTCGTCTTCCCGCTGCCGCTCCGGCCCATGACCGCGAGGCGCTCGCCAATCAGCACGTCGAGGTCGACGTGTCTCAAGGCCTCGACCTGGTTGGGACCGTTGCCGTAGGAGTGGGAGAGCTCCCTGATCTCTGCGAGTGCGCCGGGCATGGCTCCCGGAAAAGCAGGCTGGCCGAACACGTCTGTCATGGCTGGCCCTGTGAGTCGAACGGGTTGGCGTGGATCGGAAGCCGGCGTGCCACCGAACCGGCGATGAGCATGGCGAGCAAGAGGCAGACGAGAGCCGAGGCGAGGCTGGCCGCGGCCAGCTGGAGGGCCAGTCCCGTCGGCCTGGCCAGGGGCAGTCCGGCCACGGCAAGCGCCAGCCCAAGAAGGCTGCCGACAACCAGCGCTGACATCGTTACGGAGGCCTGCTCTTTGGCCACGCTGCGTGTCAGGTCGGCGATTGCCAAACCGTGAGCCAGCATGCCGCTGTACTCCTGGAAACGACGGCGGGCTGCGGATCGGAAGTGCAGCCCGAATGCGGCCAGGGCGAGGGCGAGCGCGATTACGGTCCCAACCAGCAGTCCTGCCCCCAGGCCCGCTCCAAGGGCCGGCTGATGGCTCGTCACCTGGGGCTCCGGACCGAGCCCAAGGCCGATGGCGGCGAAGACGCCGATTGCGACCGCGAGGATCATGACGAAGGTCGCCGCCGCGTGCTGCTCGGGCGATCGCTTGAGCTGCCACCCCGCCAGCGCGCCGGCCACGCTGCTCGGCTGCACCGCCCAGCCAAGCGGCCAGAGCTGCACGATAGCGGCGGTAAGCAGGATGAGGCCGACGGTTGGGGCCAGGCCCAGCAGGGCGGGCAACGGGTCCGGAGCGTGCTGAACCAGGCCGCTTGTCCATGGCAGCCTGGGCAGCGCGAGTTCGGTCATTCCTGCCAAACCCAGGATCAGAGCTGTGCCGGCTCGCCGCCACCAGGCCCGGGCGCTTCGGAACGGAGCCTCCAGAGAGGGGTCCAGCTCGCGGCGCGCAGCCCCAGCCGCGAGTAGGCCGAGCAGCGCAAGCAGCCCGACAAGATTGGCAACCATTGCCGCCGCCACTCCGGTGACATCCTCCTGGTGCAGCCATCCTGGCGAGATCCCTGATCCGATCAGGCTCAGAACCGCGACGAAGAGCAGGCCACCGGCCACACCGACGGGCAGAGCGCACAACGTCAGCGCTGCCAGCCCCGAAAAGGCAGTGCGCCATACCCGTCCGCTGGGCCACCCTCGGGCTCGCAGCACCGCCAGCTCATGCGCCTCGCGGTCAAGGAATCGAGCCCCGACCAGCGCCACCACGAACAGTCCGAGAAGCGTCATGGCTGCGGCGAACAGGTGTATTGCCGTCGAAACCTGGACCTGCAAGGTGTGGAAGCTCTCAAGGCTGGGCGCCAGCGACGTGGTCAGGCGCCGGTCGGGGGTCTTGAGTTCGGCTGTGAGTCGCCGTACCTGGTCCGCAACCACCGCAGCCTTTCCGGGATCGACCGCATCTGAACTGGCCCAGTAGCGCAGCCGGGCCGTCGGGCCCTGCGGTGGGTGCTGCTTCACGAGTTCGAAGAAGTCGAAGCGGCCCATCGTAAGCTGCAGGCTGTTTGGCGGCTGACCCCAGTAAGGGTCCTTGAGGTCGAGCGGCTGCCAGAAGCCGACGATCCTTGCACACCAGCGGGGAGTGGCCGCACCGCCTGTGAAGTCGAAGCACACGCGATCGCTCAGCCGGAGGCCCAGCCGGTCGGCGGCTGCCTGGGGCATGGTCACGGCGGTCTCTCCACCGCCAAGAGCGTCCGGAGGCAGTGAGCCGGCGTCCACAGTGACGTGCGAAGCGAGGTGGTCCAGGTATGCGGCGGTCAGTGCTTGCTGGGCCGGTGCCGGGCCGGCCGGAGCACCTCCCACGGTGACGACGTGCAACGGCCCTACCGTCGCGTTGGCGGCGAGGGGTACCAGGGCGCTGCCGGTGCGGCCGGCGACACGGCCGTCGACGTCGCGCTCGAACTTGTTGAACGTGTTGAGGTCGCTCACGTTCTGCTCCACCGTCAGCGCACCGTCCCGGGCGAGCGTCTGCGCCAGTCCGGATCGAACCGCCATCGCGTCAAGGAGAGGGAGCAGGGCCGGCATGGCGATGGCGCCCGCGAGACAGAGCCACAGCGCCACAGCCCAACCTGGACGGCGGGTAGCCAGCAGCCAGGCCAGCTTTGCCCGGGTCAGGCCGGGAGCCTCGGCCACGCGCGCGTCGCGTGCGCGGTTCGCCTCGGCGCGGACCGCGTTCACTCGCCCCTCCACCACAGAAGGTAAGGGCTCACCCGCACAGCCCTGACCCCCAAGCCGCGGGGCTCATGATCCCTCCTTGGTATGACGCGACGGCCGTCTCTCCCGGGGGGCGACGATCCCCTTTGCCGGTGCCGCCAGGCAGAGCCCACCGGCACAACCCCAGCACGTCGCCGTCAACCTGCCGACCACCAATTCTCCGACAAACGCACGACCGTTGCCAGGCTACCCGCCCGCGGACGGCGATCGCCAGGCATCGCCCGTGCAGACCGACCGGCGCTAGCCATCGGCTTCGCGGCTCTGCTAGCCTTTGCGCCGCCTTGAGAGCCCGTGAACGGCGTACTCCACGCCGGCGCCGGGGAGGGACGGTGGCTCTTGGACTCCTGCTGGCAACGGTCTTCGGAGTGGCAGTTGCGACCCGCGGGACGTGGCCCGGCGTCAGCCTGCCGTGGCCTGCCATAGCCACGGTCGGCAGCCCGACCGCCCGCGCCACCGCAACACCGTCGCCGGCGCCGACTGCGAGTCCCAACGACCTCCTCCGGCAGGCGCTGGCCATCGTGGCTCCCGCCAAGCCGCCTGTGCGGCTGAAGATCCCCACCATCAACGTCGATGCTGCCGTCGAGCAGGTCGGGGTCGACTCCCAGGGGCGCGTCGCAGCCCCGACCAGAACCGACAACGTCGGCTGGTACAGGCTGGGGACGGCGCCGGGGGACGCCGGTGACGCGGTGATGGACGGTCATCTCGACTGGTACGACGGCCCAGCCGTATTCTGGCGGCTCGGCAAGATGAAAGTGGGCGATCAGATCATGGTCCTTCGCGAGGATGGCACACAGGCGAAGTTTGTCGTGGACGCGACGTCCGTGATGCCATACGATGCCTCCACCGACGGACTCTTTACCAAGAGCGGCCCACCCGCGCTGACACTGATCACCTGCGCGGGAACGTGGGACCGCCAGCGGGGAACGTACCTGCAGCGCCTGGTGGTTCACGCCTACCTCGTGCTCTAGATGGCCGTCAGTCAAAGGACCGTCTCTAGGATCGGATTGGCCCGCGGCGTCACCGTGCGCGTAAGCGATTGAGATTCCCAAGCCCGATTGGTACGATTGCCGGTCCATGGGGGGACAGCGTCATTTCCTGAACCAGAAGTTCATACCTGTCGTGGCGGCGGTCCTGATTGGCGCCGCTTGCAACAGCCCGATCGGCAACAACCCGCAGCCGACTCCGAAGGTCGGCGATCCGATCGTGATCGGTGCGCCGCTCGCGGCGTCCGGCACTTTCGTTCAGGAGGGAGGGCTTACCAAGCAGGGCTACGAGCTGTGGGCTGACTGGGCGAACCGGGATGGCGGGATCCTCGTCCAGAACGTCAGGCATCCGGTCAAGATCGCCTACGAGGACGACGCAAGCCAGGCTCAGCAGGCCGCTCAAGTAACGGAGAAGCTGATAACCGAGGAGGGCGCGAAGTTCCTACTGGCGCCTTTCGGCACGACGAATGCCGTGACGGCCGCCGGGGTTGCAGACAAGCATCACATGCCCATGGTCGCCTCCAACGCGATCGGGCGCACGATCTTCATGCAGGGCTACAAGTACGTATTCGGTGTGGTTGCATCGGCGGAGTCGTACACGCAGGCCGTCACCGACATGCTGGCGAGCATGAATCCGAAGCCGGTCACACTCGCCGTCATCTCAGCCGACGACCTCTTCTCGCTTGCGGTTACCCAGGCGCTCACCGCCTACGCGACCTCGAAGGGTCAGCAGGTGGTGTTCAGCGCCAAATACCCCGCCGGGTCGACCAACCTGGCCCCACTCGTTCAGCAGGCGAAGGCGAAGAATCCTGACATCTTCGTCGACTCGGGCCATCTGCTCGAGGCGGTCGCCGCGCACAAGGCCGCCAAGGACCTCCTCCTCGATGCCAAGGTATTCGTCTATGCGGTCGGACCGGGGCAGCCTGAGTTCGTCCAGGCGCTCGGCCCCAGCGCCGACTTCACCATCACCGCGTCTACGTGGACACCCCAGGCGCGATTCAAGGCTTCGTACTTCCTCTCGAGTGCGGAATATGTGGCCGCCTACCGTAAGAAATACAACACTCAGCTCGAGCCGAGCTCGCTGGTGGCAAACGCGACCGCGGCCGGGGTCGCCCTCCAGAAGGCTATTGAGAACGCCAACAGCCTCGATCCGGACGCGGTGCGAGAGGCGCTGATCAATCTGGACATAAACACCTTCTTCGGGCGCATCAAGTTCGACTCGCAGGGCCAGAACACGTTCAAGAACATCCTGGTCGTGCAGGTTCAGAACGGCCAGACTCAGACCGTCTGGCCCTCTGAGGTTGCTTCGGCCGCACCCGTCTATCCGACACAGACGTGGGAGGTGCGATTCGGAATGCCGCCCGCAGCGCCCAAAGCGAAGCTGCCCGGGACCGGCCATCCTCCAACGTACAAGTGAGCTGCCGCTGAAGCTGCTGGCCGGGTCACTCTGCCTGCTGGTGGCCGCCGGTTGCGGCGCCCTGCCGGGAGGGCTGATGACCCCCGCGCAGAAGCTCGCCCTGCAACGGACGGTCAAGGTTGCCGTGGTGGGCGTCTTCAGCGGGCCCTTGGCCACACTTGGGCGCGACGTGCGAAACAGCTTGCAGCTCGAGGCTGATCAGCTCAACGCGAAGGGCGGCGTGCTGAACAATCGCGTTGAGATCGTTGCCGCTGACAGCGAGCTGAACCCTGGGAAGACGGCGGAGCTGGTCAGACAGGAGCTCGCTGACAACGACGTCAAGTTGCTGGTCGGCCCGAGCTTCACTGCCGGCTACCTGGCGGTGAAGGTCGACATCACACAGGCAGGGATGCCGAACTGTGTGACCGCTGTCGCCGACGAGGCGCTGACCGGTGCCACGTTCAGCTTTCGCAGCGACGCCGGCGAGCGAGCCGGCGTGATGACCCTGCTCGCTTACCTTCATCAATCCCAGCCCGACGTCAAGAAGGTTGCGCTGCTCGATGACGGCGACGAGACTGCTCAAAGCTATGACCGCCAGCTTGCCGATCAGTCAGCCCACTACGGTCTGGCGTACGTAGGGCACGCCACCGCGAACGAATCTGATCCTGGGCCTGCCGCACAAAAGATGCTGGCCCAGGGGCCACAGGCGGTGGCGCTCTCCGCCCAGCCTGGCGCCGCCGCCCGGATCGCTCAGGCCGTCCAGCAGCTGGCTGGGAGCGCCAGGCCGCTCCTCCTCGGGTTTCACGGGCTGTCCGGCTACGAGTTCCCGAGCCTGAGCGGGGACGTCGCCGTCAACTCGGTGTTCGCCGACACGACCGAGGCCTATCTCACGGACGGTCCGGATTCTTCATGGCCTGCCGGGTATCGCACATTCGTGCACAGCCTCACGCGCCAGTACGGATACGCGACCAACGGAGTGGACCTGAATGGCGACCTGGCTGCCGCCGACTGTCTGCTGCAGTGGTCTCGGGCGGTAACACGAGCTGGCAGCTTCCGAGGTGTGAACGTGGTCAAAGCCTGGGAAAACCTCGACCTCGACCGCAGCGAGACCGTGCTGGGCGTTCACGAACGGCTTTCGCCAGCCGATCACCACGCGGTGAGCCAGAGCGCGATGCTCATGTACCAGTGGGGCAAGCAGGACAGCAAATACAGGCTGCGACAGCTTCCCACGCCGGCGGTGGGCTGAGTCAAACTAGGAGTCGCCGATGTCGGTTGCCCG
>DATFWQ010000288.1:0-5565 GCA_035259145.1 Candidatus Dormiibacterota bacterium
CTTGTCCGAGGCGGCAGCAGATCGCATCTGCTTCACAAAGCTCGGATACACCCCGGCCAGCAGCGGGTAGACCTCCTCCCGCAGGACACGGAGCTCGTCGGCCGTGGGCGCCGGCGTCTCTCCGACGTCGGCGCGGCTTGGTAGCTCGAACCCGGTGGCGGCCCGGACGCTCTCCACGGACTGCCCGGGATGGTAGGAGTCCAGGACCAGCCGGCCGGCCGAGTTGTCGAATCCAAGCACGGCCCGTGAGGTCACAACGCGGTCGGGGGTCCCGGCGGCCGTGACGAAGTCGACGCGAGGGACGAACACCCGCGGAGTGTGCTCTGTCCTGAAAAGGATGACACGCCTTACCGCGGGGTAGAGTACGGCCGACCCGAACGCGCCGGGGAAGCGACGCCGAGGCCGCCCGTAGTCGCCCAGCACGTGCAGGTTGATGCGCCCGCTCATGTCGATCTGGACGCCGGACAGGAAGAAGACGTCGAGCTCGCCGCGCTGGGCGAAGTCGAAGAACTCCTTTGACCCAATGAACGGCACCCCACCCTCCAGGCCTGGGAGCCGGAAACGGAGGCGGGGAGCATGGCTGCGCTGGGCCAGAACCACCCCCGCAGCCGGAATAGGCGAGTTGACCCCGATCCCCACCCGCTCACGGTCACGAATGGCCCGCGCAATGGCGCAGGCCATGACCTCCTCAACCGCGTACAAGGACCAGCGTGTCTACAAATGCCGCCGGGATCATCTGTTCGTCAGGTGCCAGGCTGCACGCCGCCTGCTGGTGCACCGCGTCCACCGAGTAGATGACGTGCCGCGAGGCCTGGGCCACGAGGCGATCGTCGTACACGGTGCTTATCACCACGTTACCCGCGAAGTCGGCGCGGCTGCCGTGCAGCAGCGCGAACTCGGGTCTGATGGCCGGCACGAGCACCACCCTTTGCCCGGGCCGGTAAGGGTCGTCGATGACGCGGAAATCAGGACGCCACCGCAGCAGGTCGCTGGCGAGCAGCCCCGGGACCGGGGTGAATGAGACGCCGGACGCCCCAGCCTGGAGCGCCATGAGCATGGCCGGTCACGTGGAGTCCAGCACGCGCAGCGCCCCGGATTCGACCGAACGTGTGAATGCGGGGGCGAAGCCGTCCTCGCCGAGATCGACGCCGCTCGACTCCAGAGATCCCGCGCAGCCGGCGGCGATCAGCATCTCGACCGCCCGGCCGCCGGTCGGCACTCCCACCAGGTGCAGATTGCGGCGGCCCTGCCGGATCAGCTCCTCGACCAGCCCAATCGCATCCGGCCGGCCCAGTGCTACGCTCGCGCCATCGGGGATCGCCGCGACGGCTTCGGCCACCGTGTTCAGTTCGATCGTCATCCCGGCCAGTCTCCCACGAACCCGCCCAGTCCGGATACTGTCGAATCATCACTTCTGGAGGGAACGGCCAAGTGACCACTCCGTCAGCTGAAGCGGACGGCTTCAACAACGACCTCCTGGACGGCGGGATGACCAATCTCCTGTCTCTCTCGCGCCCGGCGGGCCGCCGGCGCCAGCGTCACAAGCCGTGATGCAAAACGCCGCCCTGAGCGGAATCCGCGTCATAGACCTGACTCAGTTCGAGGCAGGCCCGTCCTGCACCGAAGCACTGGCCTGGCTCGGTGCCGACGTGATCAAGATCGAACCGCCTGGTGGTGGTGAGCAGGCCCGCGGTGCGTCCACAGACCGGCCCGGTCTGGACTCGCACTACTTCCTGCTCCTCAACGCCAACAAGCGGAGCGTCACCCTCAACCTGCGCCACGCCGATGGTGCCGCGATCCTCGTGCGGCTGCTGAAAGGCGCCGACGTCTTCATCGAGAACCTTGGTCCCGGCAGCGTGGAGCGGCTCGGTTTCGACTACGAGAGCGTCAGCGCGATCAACCCGCGCATCGTCTACGCGCAGATCAAGGGCTTTCCCCCGGACGGCCCTTACGGCAACTTCCTGAGCTTCGACCACATCGGCCAGGCGGTGGGCGGCGCAGTCAGCGTCACCGGCGCGCGCGACGGTCCGCCGCTCAAGCCGGGGCCGACGATCGCCGACACCGGCACCGGCCTGCATTGCGCGGTCGGCATCCTGGCAGCCCTCCTCCAACGCCAGCAGACAGGCGTGGGACAGCGCGTGGAGGTCGCGATGCAGGAGGCCGTGATCAACTACTGCCGCGTCTCTTATGCGGTGCAGGCGCGAACCGGGCGTGCCGCCGAACGAAGTGGGAACCAGGGTCAGCTCGGCATGACCGCACCGCTGGACATCTTCCCCTGCCGCCCCGGCGGCTCCAACGACTACGTGTTCATCTACACGGCGCGCGCCCACAATCAGCACTGGCTTGCCCTGCTGGATGTCATCGGCCGGCCCGAGCTCAAAGAGGACCCCCGGTTCGCCAGCCCGGCGACCCGAGCCGCACACGCCGATGCGGTCGGTGAGGTCATCTCGGCCTGGACGCGGCGGCGGACCAAGCAGGAGGCGATGCAGGCGCTAGGCAGTGCCGGCGTCCCAGCGGGCGCGGTCTTCGACACACTCGAGCTCTCCGAGGACCCCTATCTACGACAGCGCGGCATGTTCGTCACCGTTCGACACCCCGAGCGTGGTGATTTCACGATGCCAGGCTGGCCGGTGAGGATGTCCTGCTCGCACGTCGATGTGGCTCCGGCTCCACTGCTGGGTCAGCACAATCGCGACGTGTACTGCGGCATCCTCGGGTTGAGCGAACCCGAGCTCATCCGGCTCGCGAATGAAGGAGTGATCTGAGTGACGGGCAACGAGATTCTGGCCAGGGCGCTCCGCCAGCACGGGGTCGATCACGTCTTCTTCTTGATGGGTGGCCCCATGATCGACGCTGAGAACGCCTGCCTGGATGCGGGCGTCCGCATGATCGACGTCCGTCATGAGCAGGCTGCTGCGATGATGGCCACCGCTTACAGTCGCGTCCTCAGCCGGCCGAGCGTGTGCATGGCCGCATCCGGGCCAGGCACGACCAACCTGGTGACCGGCGTGGCCCACGCCTCTGTCGACTGTGCTCCGGTCATCGCCATCGGAGGCTCCAGCCCGGTAAGCCAGTTCGGCATGGGCGCCTTCCAGGAAATGGACCAGGTGGCGATGATGAGGCCGATCACGCGCTGGGCCGAACGGGCGTACGACGCGCGACGGATTCCCGAGCTCCTGTCGGCCGCCTTCCGGCACGCCTTCGCGGCTCAGCCCGGGCCGGTCTATCTGGACATGCCCGGCGACGTGCTCTATCGCGATGTCGACCCGTCGGACGTTCGCTGGGTCGAGCCGGACCTAACGCGCCAGCGGCCTCTGGGCGACCCCCAGCTCGTGGATCGCGCTATTGCACTGCTGGAACAGGCCGAGCGCCCTGTCCTGATCGCCGGCAGTGGGATTCTGTGGTCTGCTGCCGCCGGCGAGCTCCAGGCCTGGGTCGAGCGGTCGACGATGCCCTTCTGGACGACCCCTCAGGGCCGCGGAGTCATCCCCGAGGACCACCCGCTCTGCTTCTTGAGCGCGCGGGCCACCGCCTTCCGCGAGGCGGACCTGGTCCTGGTGGTTGGCACCCGCCTCAACTACGTGATCGACTTCGGCCGGCCGCCCCGGCTCGCCGCAGAGGCGCGCATGATCCAGATCGACCTAGATCCCGCCGAGCTGGGTAGGACGCGTCACGTGGACGTGGGCATCGCGGGCGACGCCCGGGCCGTGCTGGGCCAGCTCCTGGACGCCGTCGATCGCCGGCTCGCGGGCCGCTACGACCGGTGGGTCGCGTATCTCGCGGACATCAACGAGGAGAAGCGGCTCGACGCCGAGCGCGCGATGAGCACGGATCAGCTGCCTATCCACCCGCTGCGCCTGTGCAGGGAGGTGCGCGACTTCCTGGAGCGAGACGCCATCCTGTGCGTAGACGGCCAGGAAATCCTGAATTTTGGCCGCCAGTCGATTCCCACGTACTTTCCCGGACACCGTCTGAACTCCGGTCCGTTCGGCACTATGGGTGTCGGCCTGCCGTTCGGCCTGGGCGCCAAGGTGGCGCGCCCTGACAGTCAGGTCCTCGTGCTCCACGGCGACGGCTCGATGGGCCTCAATGCGATGGAGCTGGACACGGCCGTGAGACACCGGATCAACGTCGTGACGGTCGTGAGCAACAACGGGGGCTGGACCGCTTCCGACCGGCCCAAGGCGGGCCGCGACCTCGGCTACACCCGCTTCGACCTCGTCGCCAAGGCGCTCGGCTGCCATGGCGAGCACGTCGAGCACCCGGACGAAATCAGCCCGGCACTTACTCGGGCCGCCCAGAGCGGCGGGCCGGCTGTAGTAAACGTGGTGACGGATGCCGCCGCACGCGCTCGAACGGCGAGGTTCGCCACCTATTCGACGTAGCTCCGGCGGCCACGAGTTGTGTTCGTAGGGGTGGTCCGACTCAGGCCAGCGTGGCGGATGCTGGTTCGTGATCCTGCCACCTGGCCGGACCACTCGCGCTGCCCAGGAGCTCGTCAAGCTCGGCGCCATCGATCGTCTCCTGAACCTTCAGCCGCTCGACGATCTTGTCCATCTTGGCACGCCGCTCTGAGAGGATGCTCTTGGCCTTGTCGAATCCGCCGGCAATCAGGTCCTTGATCTCGCCGTCGATCCGAGCCGCCACCTCTTCCGAATAGTTGCGCTGCTCGCCCAGGTCGCGACCGAGAAAGACGAGCTCCTCACGTTGGCCCATCTGCACTATGCCCACCTTGTCGCCCATGCCCCAGCGCGTGATCATCCTGCGGGCCATCTGCGTGGCGTGCTGGATGTCGTTCTCGGCGCCGCTGGTCACGTCACCGAAGACGATCTCCTCAGCCGCGCGACCACCCATGATGCCCGCGATCTGCTGCTTCAGCTCTTCCTTGCTGACGAGATACTTGTCCTCCTCCGGGAGGCTCAGAGTCCAGCCCAGCGCCATGCCCCGGCTGATGATGGAGACCTTGTGCACGGGGTCGCAGAGCGGCAGCGCCTTCATCACCAGCGCGTGCCCGACCTCGTGATAGGCGATGACCTCCTTCTCCCGCTCAGAGATCCGGCGGCTCTTCTTCTCCGGGCCCGCGATCACTCGCGCGATGGCCTCCTCCATCTCCTCCATCCCGATCACCTTGCGGTTGGCCCGTGCGGCCAGGATGGCGGCCTCGTTGATCAGGTTGGCCAGGTCGGCGCCGCTGAAGCCCGGCGTTTGCCGCGCCAGCACGTCCAGGTCCACCGCCGCCTCCAGCGGCTTGTTGCGGGCGTGTACGTCCAGGATCTGGCGGCGGCCCCGGATGTCGGGCCGGTCCAGAGTCACGTGACGGTCGAAGCGGCCGGGCCGAAGCAGGGCCGGGTCGAGCACGTCGGGCCGGTTGGTGGCCGCGATCACGATGACGTGGGTGTTGGTGTCGAAGCCGTCCATCTCCACCAGGAGCTGGTTCAGCGTCTGCTCCCGCTCGTCGTGACCACCGCCCAGGCCGGCGCCTCGCTGGCGGCCCACGGCGTCGATCTCGTCCACGAAGACGATGCAGGGGCTGTTCTTCTTGGCCTGGTCGAAGAGGTCGCGCAC
>DATFWQ010000289.1:0-4166 GCA_035259145.1 Candidatus Dormiibacterota bacterium
TGGCGCTGGCGGCGATGGTCCCGAGGCTATCAGATGCGTGTGCTGATCCTGGGCGGCACCGACTTCGTCGGGCGCCACTTTGCGGAGGCGATCCCCGAACGCGACCTGACCCTGTTCAACCGCGGCCGGACCAATCCAGGCCTCTTCCCGGCAGCAAGGCACCTCACCGGCGACCGGTCTTCTGACGTATCTGCTCTGCGCGGCCGAGGCTGGGATGTCGCCATCGACTGCAGCGGTCAGTTTCCCGACTGGGTTCGGCGCTCGGTGGAAGCCTTGAAGAACACGGTCGGGCTCTACGTGCACATCTCGAGCACGCTGGTCTATGCGGACAAGAGCCGGCCCGGGTTGACGGAGTCTGCGCCGACGCTCGAGGGCACGCCGGCACACGAGCTCACGGCCGCCACCTATCCGCACCTCAAGGCGGAGAGCGAGAGGGTGGTTCTGGGTGTCATGGGCGCTCGCGCCTTGATTGTGCGCGCCAGCCTGGAGGTCGGGCCGTACGAGACCGCGGACCGGCTGCCCTACTGGATCAGGCGGATTCGCGAGGCTGAGACCGTGCTGGCGCCGGGGCGCCCCGAACGGCCGGTGCAGCTGCTGGACGCCCGCGACCTCGCGGCCTGGGTGCTGAAGGCGGCTCGGGTAGGGCTCAACGGCGTCTTTAACGCCGGCAGCCAGGCAGGATGGCTGACCATGGGCCGCCTTCTCAGTGAGACTGCAGCGGCCCTGGGCCGCGACCCGCACCTGGTCTGGGCCGACGACCAGTTCCTGCTGAGCGCGGGACTGCGGCCCTGGGTCGACATGCCGATCTGGCGTCCCGAGACGGACGAGGACCGCGGCTTCCTGATGGTCGACTGCTCGGCGGCCGAAGCGGCCGGCCTTTCGATGCGACCGCTGCAGCAGACGGTACTGGACACACTGGCCTGGGACGTGGCGCGAGGGCTGCCGGCGCTCAAGGCGGGAATCACCCCGCGACAGGAGCAGGAGCTGCTGGAGCAGCTGACAACTGGCAATGAAGATCAGGCATGAGCCTGCGCCAGGCTCAGAGCAGTTAGCTCTCCGCCGTGGCCGGACCCGATGGCTCCCACTCGTAGAGCATGTCCTGCCAGGCGATGGGCCCCGTCAGCATCGGCACCTCCCGGCCGAACGGCTCCCAGGTGCAGAGCTCCAGGGTGTTGCCCTCGGGGTCGCGGAAGTAGATCGACGTGGCGTCGGCCGCGTAGTGGCCCATTGGCCCGGCGAACGGGACGCCGGCCTCCGCCAGACGTCGACTGGCGGCGTCCAGCTCCCGCGCCGTGCAGCCGAATGCGTAGTGAGGGAACATGCTCGGGTGGTCGCGCCGCGGGAGATCCGCTCCGTCGACGGGCGGCAGGAACTGGATGACCTGGGCACCCATGTGCACCATCCAGTAGGGCTTGCGGCCCGCGGCGACCGCCTCCGGCGAGAGCCGCGATACGTAGAAGACCGAGGCTCCCAGCACGTCAACGTAGAAGCGGCCCAGCCGCTCGGCGTCGCTGACGGGCAGGGCGATATGGTCTACGCCGGTCAGACCGAGCCGGTTGGGCGGAATCGCAGCCCGCAGCCTGAGGTCTGGTCGGGATTCGTCGTTCGCATCTCGAACGTCCTGCCCCACACGCCCTGCTGAGGCTCTTTCCTCGGCGAGCTGGGAACGCCGGATCTTTCCCGCCTCGTTTCGCGGGAGGCGAGCGATGAACTCAAAGCTCCTTGGCACCTTGTAGCGCGCCAGGCGCGCGGCGCAATAAGCGGCGAGCTCGTCCGGGCTGGGCCGCGCGTGACCGGCGCGAATCTCCACGATGGCGTGCGCGGTCTTTCCCAGGTCGGCGTGCGGGATGCCTGTGACGGCCACGTCGGCCACCGCCGGGTGCTCGCTGAGCGCCGCCTCAACCTCGGCCGGGTAGATGTTGGCGCCGCCCGTGATGATGAGGTCGACCCGGCGATCGGCGAGATACAGGTAGCCGTCGGCGTCGACCCAGCCAAGGTCGCCGACGCTTTCGAAGCCGTCCTGGGTCCGCTTCGCCTGGGCCCCCCGGTACTCGTAGGTAGGCCCGGGCAGCGTCGAGCGCATGAAGATCTCGCCGACCTCGCCGGCGGGGAGCTCTTTCTGTTCCTCGTCCAGGATCTTCATCTCGCAAAAGTACGGCTTACCCAGGCTGCCCGGGTGGGCCAGCCACTCGTCCCCCCGGATCATTGTGGAGCCGACTGCCTCCGCTGCCCCGAACAGTTCGAACACTTTCTCGGGGCCGATCAGGTCGATCCAGGCTCGCTTGACCCAGGGTGGACATGGCGCGGCCGTGTGCATGATCGCCTCCAGGCTCCTCAGGCGCGACGGCTCCAGCTCTGGCAGGCGGGCGATCCTGGCCATCATGGTCGGAACCAGGAAGGCCCACTGGACGCGGTGACGCTCGATCAGGTCGACCGCCAGATGGGCGTCGAAGCGCTCCATCACCACGAGGGTGTGGTCGGCGAAGAGGCCCAGGTGGCCAAGCCCGAAGGGGCTGTTGTGGTAGAGGGGGCCGGCCACCAGCTGGACCTGGCGGGGCCGCATGCCATAGGCGGTGCGCCCGAAGCCATCCGGGTCGCGCGCCCACGGATTGGGGTCGACGATGATCTTCGGAAGGCCCGTTGACCCGCCCGAGCCGATCGCCTTGCCCGGGTGCGAGATGACGTCAGGGAGAGGCTCCAGGCTCTCGCCGTTGATCGCCAGGGCGAATCCCTCCCGATCGTCGACCAGCACGGTGGGGCCGGCCAGCGCCAGCATCTTCTCCCGCTCCGCGGGCGGCATGGCTGGACTGATCGGGAGGGCGCAGGCGCCCACCTTCCACGCACCGAGCGCGGCGTAGTAGTGCTCCGGGCTGTTGGGGAGCGCGATCACGACCATCGTGCCCGAGCCGGCGCCCAGCGCTTTCAGCCGGTGCGCGGCCTGCGTCGAGCGGCGGTCCAGCTCGGACCAGCTGACCGCCTGCTCGCTTCCGTCTCGGTGGGCAACGACGAGTGCGGCACGGTCGGGATGGACCCCGGCCAGGAAGGCGACGCGGCTCCCCCAGGAGACAGGTCCGCTCACAGCCGGCGTCGCCCTCCCCGCCGCCGCCTTAAAAGACCGCGGCCTTGCCGCCCCGGCGTGCTCGCATGCAGCGTCTCCGTGGTCCGGGCCGGCGTCAGCACAGTGTCGTGGTGACTGTCGACGACGATGGCGTACGAGGGGAGCTCACGATGATTGCGCATGGGCCGTGCCGGCATTATCGGCACCGGCCGTTGGGATCCGGTTGCGACAGCCGTCGCATGGGGCGCCATCGCGCGCCGATTGACGGCTAACCTCACTGCCCGAGGTGGACCTCGGACTCGTTCGTTCGGCCGCAGGCGGCCATTCCTCGCTCCCGTCCCCACATCCGCGGGCGCGGCACCTGCGGTACGTTGCCCGCAATGACGAGCATTGACGCGGTCTTCCTTGACGTCGGCGGAGTGCTGACGCTGCCCGCTGTCGCGGAGGCGTCCCGCTTCCTGACTGCGCACGGCGCCGAGGGCACCCCGGAGGAGGTCGAGCGCCTTCACTACCACGGCATGCTGGCCCACGACGACGCGGCCGGCTCCGCGAGATCCGGGCGGCCCTACCTGACGGGCTTCCTGGAGGCGGCCGGGCTCAGCGCTGACCTGGTTGAAGCGTTCGATGCGGCAATCCGCCCCGCCGGCTGGCAGACCACAATCCGGTCCTCGCTGGAGGCGCTCCCGGCGCTGGCCGCGACGGGCGTGCGGCTGGCGATCGTGTCGAATTCGGACGGCACGGTCGAGGAGCGACTGTTCCGGGCGGGCGTGGCCCAGGTCGGCCCCGGGCCCGGCATCGCCCTGCAGGCCCTGATCGACTCTGGCGTCGTCGGCATCGAGAAGCCCGACCCGCGGATCTTCGAGCTGGCTCTGACCGCGTGCGGTGTCCTGCCCGAGGCCGCGGTGCACGTCGGCGACAGCCGGCGGACGGACGTCGCCGGGGCTATGGCCGCCGGGATCCGGCCCTTGCACATGGACCCGTTCGATCTCTGTCCAGACCGCTCGCACGAGCACATCCGCACGCTGGGCGAGGTGATCGAGTTGATCCAGCGGCACTGGGCGTGAGGGCCGCGGCCGGAGCTATGAAAGCAGCTGTCAGCACCGGATAC
>DATFWQ010000290.1:0-7073 GCA_035259145.1 Candidatus Dormiibacterota bacterium
TTCTTCTTGCGCCCAGCGACAGCGCGCTTCGGACCACGCCTTGCGCGCCCATTGGTGCGTGTGCGCTGGCCACGCGTCGGCAGGCCGCGGCGATGTCGCATTCCGCGATAGGTGCCGATCTCCTGCAGCCGCTTGATGTTCATTGCCACCTCGCGGCGGAGATCACCCTCGACCAGGATCTCCTTATCGCTGGAGAGCCGCTCGATGATCTGCCGGAGGCGCCCGACCTCTTCGTCGCTCAGCTCTTTGACCCGCGTATCGGGGCTGACGTTAGCCATCTTGAGGAGCTTCGCAGACGTCGTCCGGCCGATGCCGTGGATGTACGTGAGCGATACCGCGACGCGCTTGTCGCGCGGGATGTCAACGCCCGCCAGGCGCGCCACGACTCAGCCCTGCCTCTGCTTGTGCTTGGGATTCGAGCAGAGAACGCGTACCACGCCCTCACGCCTGATCACCTTGCACTTCGAGCACATTCGCTTGACCGATGGACGAACCTTCATTTCTATCTCGTTCTTACCTTCCGAATCCTGCCTCGCGACCGGTCGCTCTCCGAGAGCTCAATCCCCACCTGGTCGCCGGCAACCAGCCGGACGAAGTGGGTGCTGAGACGATCAGCGACGTGGGCGAGGACCCTGACCCCGTTCTCCAGCTCAACTCTGTACATGCCGTTTGGGAGAGGCTCGAGAACCCGACCGTCGACGAGCGCGGGGGGCCGGGGCACGAGCGGCGATTATACCGCAACGCCGTATTGACACTGTACCTAGAGCGTCGCCATTCCAACTCACCTGATTCGTCACACCGCGACTCGCTTCGGCACTACGCCATTCGGGCTGGTAAGTATGCGCGGACCACCCTTGGTAATCGCCACTGTGTGCTCGAAGTACGCCGAAAGCGACCCGTCCGTTGTGCAGACCGTCCACCCGTCAGGTTTGATGTACACATCAGGCGAACCCTGGTTGACCATCGGCTCGATCGCGAGAGTCATCCCGGGCTTCAACTCAGGTCCAGTGCCCGGCACACCGAAGTTCGGGAGCTGCGGGTCCTCGTGCATCGCGCGCCCGATTCCATGCCCGACGAACTGCCTGATGACTGAGAAGCCGGCGCCCTCTGCGTGCCTTTGAACCGCGGAGGATATATCACCGAGGTGACCGCCGGGCTGAGCGTGCTGGATGGCGACCTCCAGACACTCCTCTGTGACACGCGTCAACCGCCTCGCCTCAGGGCTCACCTTGCCTACCGCGACAGTGCAGCCCATGTCGGCCCAAAACCCATCCAGAACCAGGCCCAGATCGAGGCTGACTATGTCGCCGTCCTCGATCTTTCGCTTGCCCGGAATCCCGTGGACGGCCTCGTCGTTGATTGAAACGCAGATCGACTTCGGAAAGCCGTGATAGCCCAGGAAGCCCGGCCGCGCGCCTGCCGCGCGGATGCGGCGCTCGGCCAGGCGGTCAAGCTCGATGGTGCGCAATCCTTCTCGGCACGCCCCTTTGAGCTCATCGACGACAGCCGACAGGAGCTGGCCGGCCCTGGCCATCATGTCGATCTCGTGCTCGGTCTTGAGGTTGATCACCTGCTGTCAAGTCTTCCCTTAGAAGAATCATTCCCCCCTGGATCCGCCGCCACACGTACTCCTGCGGCAGGCCCTGCGCTGGAGGGGCGGACGGCGCGCAGGATACGCTGCCAGACCTCGTCGATGCTTCCGGTGCCGTCGATGTCGTTCACCACGTGCTGCTGACGGTAGTGCGCCAGCACAGGGAGTGTTTGCTCCAGGTAAACGCTGATCCGCTTGCGAGCCGTCTCGGGCCGGTCGTCCTCACGCATGATCAGCTCAGTCCCGTCATCGTTGCAGAGCGCCTCCTTGCGCGGAGGCGCCAGTTTGGGATGGTACGTTCGACCACATTTCGGGCAGGTGAGACGACCTGCCAGCCGGTCGACGAGGACCTCAGTCGGCACCTGCATGAAGATGACGCGGTCCATCTGCCTGCCCATGCCGCCGAGCATCCTGTCCAGCTCGACCGCCTGGAGCACAGTGCGTGGAAAGCCGTCGAAGAGCACACCGCCCGCGGTGTCCGGCACCGACAGCCGTCGTCGGGCGATCTGGAGCGTGACGTCGTCCGGCACCAGGTCGCCCCGGTCCATATCGGCCTGCGCCCTCCGGCCGAGGTCGCTGCCCGCCTTGATTTCCGCTCTGAACAGATCACCCGTGGAAACCTGCGGGATCCCAAAATGCTCGACGAGAAATTTGGCCTGGGTGCCTTTGCCGCTGCCCGGTGGTCCGAACAGGGCCAGGTTCAACGGATGAACCCACGGTATTGGCGCATGACGAGCTGGGTCTCCAGCTGCTTCATCGTGTCCAGCGCTACGCCGACAACGATCAGGAGGGCCGTGCCGCCGAGGTACAGGTTGGTGGTGGAGATGTTTGTCAGGCGCGCCGCGACCAGTGGCAGCACCACGGTGATCAGCCCCAGGAAGATGGCGCCCGCGAACGTGACCCGATTCATCACGGCCGCCAGGTACTCTGCCGTCGGACGACCGGGACGGATGCCGGGAATGAAGCTGGACCAGCGCCGCAGGTTGTCTGCGACGTCGTTCACGTCGAAGGTGACGGAGGTGTAGAAGTAGGTGAACCCGAAGATGAACAGGAAGTAGAGCACGTTGTAGATCACGGCGGACGTCACGTTCGCGCTGCTGCCTACGAAGTTCGCCTGCACCCACTGGGCCCAGCTATGCCACACAGTGCCGGTGGGTGTGCCGATCAGGTACCCGGCGACGATGCCTGGGAAAGTCATGATCGAGAGCGCGAAGATGATCGGAATGACGCCGGCCTGGTTCACACGCAGGGGCAAGAAGCTCTGCCGCCCCTGAACCGTGCGCCCACCCGTCAGGCGTTGCGCCGACTGGATTGGGATCTTGCGGACGGCCTGTTGAACCTCGATGACGAAGGCGATCGCCAGCAAGGCCACGACTGCGAGCACGATGAACGGCAGATAGTCGGCGATGCCGCCCGACCCTGTGTGGCCCACGATGGTGGAGTAGATGGAGGCCGGGAAGCGGCCGATGATGCCCGCGAAGATGATCAACGAGATGCCGTTGCCGATGCCGTGCTCGGTGATCAGCTCACCGAGCCACATCGCCAGGATCGTCCCCGCTGTCAGCGTGAGCATGATGCTCAGCCTCTGGAACCAGTCCATGTTGGCCTGCAAAACGTTGGCGTTTTGAAAGAGGACGGTGTAGCCATAGGCCTGGCCAAGGGCCAGCGCTACCGTCAGCCAGCGCGTCCAGCGCGTAATGCGCCGCCTTCCCTGTTCGCCCTCCTTCTGGATCTCCTTGACCCGCACGGAGATCACCGTCATCAGCTGCATGATGATGCTGGCGTTGATGTAGGGGTTGACGCCCATCGCGACGATGCTGAACCGCGCGAGGCCGCCGCCGGAGAAGAGGTCGAGCAGGCCGAGCAGTGCCTGACTGTTGAACAGATTGCTCAGTGCGGTCGTGTTGACGTTCGGGATTGTGACGTTGGCGAAGAGCCGGAAGATGACCAGCATGCCGCCCGTGAAAAGAATCTTGTTCCTGAGCTCGGGCAGCCTCAGGGCGTTGTAAAGCGCCTCGATCATGTTCATTCGCGGCTACTCCTCGGCCGGCGCCACATCCTTGGAGCGTGCTTGCCTGGCCTTTGAGGGCGCGCGCCGCGCCTGGGAGGTCTCTCCACGCACCTCGTCGGTTCCTGCCTGCCCTTGAGAGGTCCCCGGCCCATCGCCACCCCGGGGGACCCCGGAATCCCGGGGAGGGGTCGAGGTGGGAAGCTCCGCGCTGCGGGAGGCACCCGGGGTAGGAAAGCTTACATCGTCGATAATTGTGAGCCTGCCGCCCCTCGCCTCGATTGCCGTGCGAGCGGTCTCACTGGCCGCATGCGCGGTGATCGTCAGCTTGCGCCGCAGCGTGCCCGCGCCCAGCAGCTTCACATCCAGACCAGGACGGGCTAACCCAGCCTCGTAGAAATCCCTGGCCTCTACGGTGGCGCCATCCTTGAAGCGGTTCAGCTTGCTGAGGTTGATCACCGCGTAGACCTTCTTGAACGGGTTCTTGAATCCGCCCAGTTTGGGCAGACGCTCGGCGAGTGGCAGCTGGCCGCCCTCGAACCCGAGCCGGAATCCCTGGCTGCGCGCCAGCTGGCCCTTCTGGCCACGCCCCGAAGTCTTGCCGCGGCCTGACCCCGTGCCGCGACCGATCCTCCGCCTGCTGGTGCGGGCGCCTTCGGGCGGCCGCAGTTCGTGCAACTTCACTACCTACCTCTCGCGTGCTTCTTCGCAGAGCGTGCCCGCGGCGTCTTGTAGCGCCCACGCCTTGGCGGCTGCCAGGGCTCGCCCTCGACTGAGACCAGAAACCCCACCTTCTTCAGCATGCCACGGACGGCCGGGGTGTCTGGCAGATCCCGGGTCTGCTGCAGCTTACGGAAGCCCAGGGATTGGATCGTAGCCTTCATGTCCTCGGAGTACCCGATAGCGCTCTTCTTCCACGTAGCACGTATGGACACGGCCTCAGAGCCGGCGCTCATGACGGCCTCTCCTCAGGCCTGGCTCGCTCGGGCGCCGGCTGGGGCTCGGCTGGGGGCGTGGGCGCGGTTGCCGCCTCGCGTACGGGAGGAGGCTCGGCCGGCGCGGTCCTGGCTGGTCGCGCAGCGGCGTCGGCGGGCGTCGGCGCGCCGACCGCGGCGGCGCTGCTCGGGGGCACGTTCGCTGCTCCCAGCCGCCCTTCTGCGGCAGCTGATCGGTAGGCAGCCGCGAGCGTCTTGCCGACGACCTCGTCGATCTCCTTGCCCCTCAGCTCTGCCACCTCCTGGGCTGTACGAAGGGACTGCAGAGCCGCCATCGTCGCCCGAACGGTGTTGATCGGGTTGTTTGTGCCCAGCGACTTGGTGAGGATGTCCTTGATCCCCGCCAGCTCGATAACGGCGCGCATGGCGCCGCCGGAGATCACTCCTGTACCGGGCGCGGCTGGTTTGAGCAGGATCTTCGCCGCACCCCACTTGTAGCGGACCTCGTGTGGGATGGTGGTCCCGACAATCGGCACGCTGACCATGCTGCGCTTGGCGATCTCGACACCCTTGCGAATCGCCTCTGGCACCTCCCTGGCTTTGCCAAGGCCGGCGCCGACGCGGCCATTCTGATCGCCTACGACGATGAGCGCGGAGAAGGAGAACCGGCGGCCGCCCTGTTCCACCTTTGCGACGCGGTTCAGGCTGACCACACGCTCGGCAACGTCGCTGCGGTCGCCATAAGTCGGATACCGTGATGCCATAGGACTAAAACTCCAGTCCGGCCTCGCGGGCGGCCTCCGCGAGCGCTTTGACCCGGCCGTGGTACAGGAAGCCGCCCCGATCGAAGACCACAGCGGTCACGCCTACAGCCTTCGCGTTCTCCGCGATTGAACGGCCGACGGCGGCAGCTGCTTCGGTGTCATTCTTGCCGGTCTTGAGCCGGGTGGTCGACGCCGCGGCCACTGTCCGGCCTGTCTCGTCATCTATCAGCTGCGCGTACACGTGGTGCAAACTGCGGTAGACGCTGAGCCGCGGCCGCTCGCCCGTGCCGGCGACCTTGACCCGCACGCGCCGATGACGCCGCGCTCGCGCCGCCTTACGATCGAATTGCTTCAGCACTGATTCAGGTCCTTCAAGGTACAGACGGTGCGCGTAGGCCCGGCTTTGCCGGGCCGAATGACATGTTGGATCGAAAATTCAGCCGTCGCGCCCAGGGAAGGGGTCCGTGGGGAAACCGCGCAAGCGGTTGCCCCGCGATTGGCCGCCTTACGATCGAATTGCTTCAGCACTGATTCAGGTCCTTCAAGGTACAGATGTCCTATTTCGCCCCCTTGCCCGACTTGCCCGGCTTGCGGCGGATTCGTTCGCCCCGGTACATCACGCCCTTGCCCTTGTAGGGCTCTGGCGGGCGGAGCTTGCGGAGATCCGCAGCCACCTGGCCCACCTTCTCCTTCGATATGCCGGTGACCGCGAAGTGCGTCGGGTCGGCCACCTCGACGGCGACACCTTCAGGCGGCCGGACGCGGATGGGGTGTGAGAACCCAAGAGTCAGCACCAGATCCTCGCCCTGCTTCTGGGCCCGGTAGCCGACGCCGACCAGCTCCAGCTCCTTTCGGAAGCCGGCCGAGACGCCTGTGACCATGTTGGCGACCAGCGTTCTCGTCAGGCCGTGCAGGGAGCGGTGTTCGCGGCCGTCGGATGGGCGCTCGCACAGCACTCTTCCGTCATCGAGCCTGATCGCGATCTGCGCGGGCAGGCTGCGCTCGAGCCGCCCCTTCGGCCCCACCACCGTCACGTGGTTCTTGTCCACCGTCACGTTCACGCCGCTCGGCACTGGAATTGGGAGTCTTCCGATTCTCGACATCCGTCTATCGCCTCACCAGACGTAAGCCAGCACTTCGCCGCCCACGCCCGCGTGCAGCGCCTGGCTGCCGCTCATCACGCCCTGGCTGGTGGACATGATGGCGATGCCGAGGCCGCCCAGCACGCGCGGGATCTCCGTCTTGCGGGCGTAAACGCGCAGGCCCGGGCGGCTTATGCGCTTCACACCGGAGATTACGCGCTTGCGGTCCGAGCGCGCCTTGAAGATGATCTTCAAGAACGCTCCCGCATGGTCCGCCACGGGCTCGACCTCGTAGCCTGCGATGTAGCCCTCGTCCCTGAGAACCCTCGCCATCTCCAGCTTGACCTTTGATGCGGGAACGCGCACCTCCGCGTGCCTCGCCGCGTTCGCGTTGCGAATGCGGGTCAGCATGTCTGCAATCGGGTCTGGGGTGACGCCGATGCTTTTCGTCATCACCAACTCGACTTAGTGACGCCGGGGATGCGGCCCTCGGCGGCGTGAGTCCGGAAGCAGATGCGGCACATGCCGAACTTCCTCATGTAGGCCCGGGGTCGGCCGCAGATCCGGCAGCGGTTGTGAGCCCGCACCGCGAACTTCGGCGTTCGCTTCCAGCGCTCGATTGCTGACTTCTTCGCCAAGATCCTCTTACCTCTTGTGAGTCCGCGAAACCGGTCGCCGGCTTCGCCGCTTCGC
>DATFWQ010000291.1:0-9184 GCA_035259145.1 Candidatus Dormiibacterota bacterium
CGTCAATGTTTCGAGCACGGTGCTGGCGGGATCATCCCACGCTGGGCTCAGTCGGATAGCGCGCGCGGTCGCCTTGACGAAGGGTTAGCCGCCGGCGAGCACGGCCGCACCTACGGCGCTTGAAGGTCCCCTAGCTCGGTGGTTAGAAACTTGGGCGGCTGGTCAGGGAGGCGCAGGTGCTTCATTGCGTGGTCTTCTATCCGCGTCACGAAGGGTGCGCCGAGCCGATCTCCCAGCCCGCCGCCGACAATGATCGCTGCCAGATCGAGCAGGTTCTAAGCGTTTACGAGCGCGATGCCCAGACCCCACACAGCGCGGTCGACCAGCCGCACAGTCACCGCATCACCCTTGGCCAATGCCTCTTGTATGACGCCGCTGGTCACCCTGTGGCGACCCCTCTTGCGCACGATTGGCTATATGCGCGGATGAGCAACCTGTGGCGTTAGCCCCTGCTCAGTCACCTCGCTCAGCCCGCCCGGAAGTACTCGTGGAGCACGCCTCCAAGGCGGTCGCGGCACTCCACCCGCCCGGTCCCGAGCGGGACCACCTCGGCCGGCTCGTAGGGTCGGCGCTGCTCCAGCCCTTGGTGCGGCCGGGCGTGGTGGTAGTGCTCGATGAACTCGCCCAACACCATCTCCAGGTGCCCTCGCCCGAAGATGAGCAGGTGGTCGAGCACCTCCCGCCGGCACGTACCGACGAACCTCTCAGCGATTGAGTTGGAGTCAGCTTTCAACTACAGCTCATAGGAACGATCGGGGGCGATTTCGAGTCGTCCATCCGTTCCATCCGCTGGCTGGTCGAGAGTTCGAGCTGCTCGGCTACATCCACGCCTGGGGCCAGCAACAGCGTGTGCTCTATCGAGAAGCTGGGAGCGAGCGGACACGTTCGCTGCCAGCTGCTTGGACTGACGTAGTCGGGGCCGACCCCTTCCTCGTCTTGGCCGAGGGCCGCTCGCTCTTCCGGGTCCAGGAGCTGCTTTCGCTGGTGTTGCTGGTGAAGCAACTGAGGGGGAATGCTGTAAGCGAGATTCTGCCGTGAGTGTAAGGCAGATTCTGCCGGATGAAGCGGAGTGCTTAGGACGGGAAGAGGGTAGTTGTCAGATACGAATCGAGTTCAGAAATACCACGGCTTGGGTTGACAAGGTGACCAGGGTACGGCATAATGTAGCTATCACCAAAGGAGGGGCCACCTTGAACCAACCCAGCTCCGGCGACGACAAGCTCGCCGCCCTCCGTCTCCACCACTCACTCAACCCCAGAGCCCAGGCTGTCAGCGACCCCGCCTTCACCTCCGGCCACCCCTTCTTCGACGCCCGCGACCTGGTCCAGGTCAAGTACGAGATGCTGCGTCGAGCCCGCCAGGAAGGGCAGCCAGTCAGCCAGGTGGCGGCCGCTTTCGGCTTCTCCCGTCCTTCTTTCTATGCAGCCCGGACGCTCTTCGAGCAGGCCGGGCTGCCCGGCCTGGTGCCCCAGCGGCCGGGACCGCGGCGGGCCCACAAGCTCTCCGAGGCGGTGGTCGACTTCCTGGAGCAGTGCCTGGCCGAGGACTCCTCGCTGCGTTCCTCGCAACTGGTTCAGCTGCTGGAGGAGCGCTTCTCGCTCTCGGTTCATCCCCGCAGCATCGAGCGGGCCCTGGAGCGGCGCCGAAAAAAGGGGCTCCGGTCGTCGACTCGGACAGCCAGCCTACTTCCGCCAGCGCCATGACCGAGGGCTACGAAGCGCTGCGCGCCCAGGCCACCGGCGCCGGCCTGGCGCCGACCATAGCCCGAGGCCTGGCCCTGTTCTTGCGCTCCGGTCTGGCAGCCTGGATGACCGCCTGGCGCCAGCTGGTGGCTGCCTCGTGGAGCCCACCGCCTGGCCGCTCGTGCGAGCTGCGGGCGACCACTTTTCGGCTCGGTCCGGAGCTGGCGGTCGTGCTAACCGAGATGGCCCTGAGCTGGCAGAGGAGGTCAGTGCCGTGAACATTGAGCAGCACCAGAAGGTGACCGCCGGCCACCTCAAACGCGAGGCCTACCTCTACGTCCGTCAGAGCACCCTGCGCCAGGTCTTCGAGAACACCGAGAGCACCAAGCGCCAGTACGCACTCAAGGAGCGGGCGGTGGCCCTGGGCTGGCCCCTGGACCGGGTGGTGGTGATCGACACTGACCTCGGCCAGTCGGGGGCTGCTCCCGACCGCGAGGGCTTCCAGAAGCTGGTGGCCGCGGTCGGCATGGGCCAGGTCGGCATCGTGCTTGGCTTGGAGGTGTCGAGGCTGGCCCGCAATTCGGCGGAGTGGCATCGCCTGCTCGAGATCTGCGCGCTGACCGAGACCCTGATCCTGGATGAGGATGGGCTCTACGATCCTGGCCACTTCAACGACCGCTTGCTGCTCGGCTTGAAGGGGACTATGAGCGAAGCCGAGTTGCACGTGCTGCGGGCGCGACTGCAAGGTGGCATTCGGGCCAAGGCCCGCCGCGGGGAGCTCAAGACACCCTTGCCCGTAGGGCTGGCCTATAACCTCCAGGAGCAGGTCGTCCTGGACCCCGACCAGCAGGTGCAGCAGGCCATGCGCCTATTCTTCGACACCTTTCGGCACACTGGGTCCGCCTCGGCAACCGTGCGCAGCTTCCGTGAACAAGGCCTGCTCTTCCCGCGCCGGTTGCGCTCGGGCCCTCACAAGGGCGAGTTGGCCTGGGGCCCGCTTCGACACTGGAGCGCCCTGCGCGTGCTCCAGAACCCGCGTTACGCCGGAGCCTTCGTCTACGGCCGCCGCCACACCCGATGGACTCAAGAAGGACGCGAGCGCGTGCATGAGTTGCCGCGCGCAGAGTGGCACAGCCTGCTCCCCGGTGCCCATCCCGGTTATGTCAGCTGGGAGGAGTACGAGGACAACCTGGGCCGGCTGCGTGGGAATGCCCGAGCCCAAGGCGAAGATCGTCGCCAGAGCCCACCCCGTGAAGGTCCAGCCCTTCTTCAGGGCCTGGTCGTCTGCGCTCGCTGCGGGGAGCGCATGACCGTCCGCTACTACAGCCGTAGCGGCCGCACCGTGCCCGCCTACCTGTGCCAGAAAGACGGTATCGCCAACGCCCGGCCGATCTGCCAGCACGTGCTCGGATGGGAACTCGACCGAGCGGTTGGCGCGCTCCTGGTGGAGACGGTCACCCCGCTCGCCCTGGAGGTCGCGCTCGCCGTCCAAGACGAGCTCAACTCACGCGCCGAGGAGGTCGACCGGCTCCGCCACCAACAGGTGGAGCGCGCCCGCTACGAGGCCGAGTTGGCCCAGCGACGCTACCTGCGCGTCGACCCCGACAACCGGCTGGTGGCCGACTCCCTGGAGGCGGACTGGAACCAGAAACTGCGCGCTCTGGCCGCCTCCCAGGTGGAGTATGAGCGCCAACGTGAGGCCGACCGGCTGCTCCTCGACGACGAGCAACGAGCTCGCGTTCTCGCCCTCGCCACCGACTTCCCCCGCCTCTGGCAGGACCCCCTCACCCCAGACCGCGAACGCAAGCGCATGGTTCGCCTTCTGCTGGAGGACATCACCCTGCTCAGGCACGACCACATCACCGCCCACATCCGCTTCAAGGGCGGCGCCACCAGGACCCTGACCCTACCGTTGCCGCTTCCTGCTCCTCAGCTGCGCCAGACCAGACCGGAAGTCGTCCAGGAGATTGACCGGCTCCTCGATCAGCACACCGATGGCGAGGTGGCCGCGATCTTGAACCAGCGCGGCTTCCAGCCTGGCGTCGCCTCCGCCTTCGACTCCCGCATCGTGGCCAAGCTCCGGCGCCACTACGGCCTCCCAGACCGGTTCGCCCGGCTCCGCCAGGCTGGCTTGCTCACCCTGAGTGAGGTGACGTCACTGCTCGACCTGCATCATCAAACGGCAAAGGCCTGGGAGCGCGAAGGTCGCCTGCGGGCGCACGTCTTCAATGACAAAGGCGAGCGGCTCTTCGAACATCCTGGTGACCGGCCGCCCGGCAAGTACCATTGGCAGCGCCTCCAACGTCGAGCGCCGTCATTCCCGTCGAAACGTGCCGAAGGAGTGCAGTCTGATGCGTGATCCTTCGCCACTGGCCGCCGGTAGGGCAGGTGGATGACTCTCAGCCCCTCGGAGCGGAAGACCTCATCGAAGGCGGCGCTGAACTTGGTGTCTCGATCTCGGAGCAGGAACTTGACCTTCAGTCCCCCATCCTGCAGCCTCCACGCCAGGTTCCGTGCATGTTGGGCCACCCAGGCGCCGGTCGGGTGGCCGGTACAGCCCGCCAGGTGAACGCGCCGGCTGCCGATCTCGATAAAGAAGAGGACGTAGAGCCGGGCCAGCCAGACTGTGTCCACGGCGAAGAAGTCGCAGGCCAGGATCTGATCGGCGTGCTGGTGCACGAACTCGCGCCAGGACCGCTGACTTCGACGAGGGGCGGGCGGCAGACCGTGGCGGCGGAGCACTTTGCGGACGGTCCAGTGGGAGCAGCGATGGCCCAGCTTGCGCAGCTCGCCCTGGATGCGCCGGTAACCCCAGCGAGGGTTCTGCTCGGCCAGCTTCACGATGAGGTCATGCAACTCGCTGTGGAGGACCGGTCGCTGGCGGCGCGGCCGGCGCCCGTAAGCGGCCCACCTGCGGCGGACCAGCTCCCGATGCCAGCGCAGCAGCGTCTCCGGGCTGGGCAGCAATGATCGCCAGGCCGGCCTGGGCAGCGCCCGGCTGATCGCTGCCAGTAACAGACGATCAGTGGCTTGCCAGCGCGGGCGCCCGACCTGGCGTTCGAGTACCCCAAGCTGGTGGCGCAGCGCCAGCACCTCGGCGCGGAGCTGGGCGTCGCCGCGACCGCGGACTACTAGGATCTCGATCAAGAGCCGGAGCAGGTCGTAGAGGAGGGAGCAAAGCACGACCCGGGGAGTATCGCAGGCCGGCCGGCGGGCCGCTGGGACTCCTTCTCCTGTTAATCCAGGGTAGACGGCACGGGCTCTTCCGAAGCGACGCACCAGGGGCTAACGGCACAGGTCGCCAATAAGGAGGACTTGACGGACGTCAACCCCAACAACACCACCCAGCGCCTGCGCACCGGTGAGGGGCTCCCTTCGGCAGCCATCGATCCAGCGACCGGGCAGCTTTACGTCACTTGGACTGACTCCCGCTTCAACGGTGGGAAGTTCAACCAGGTCGTGATTTCGACCTCCACGGATGGCAGCACGACCTGGTCGGCCCCGGCGGTCGTCAGCACTTCCACTTCACTGCCGTCGTTCACGCCCACGGTGGCCGTCAACTCCGGCGGGACGGTGGGAGTGACGTTCTACGATCTCCGCAACCTGGCCGCTGGGAACACGACGACGCTGCCCACCGACTACTGGCTGAAGACGTCCACGGACCACGCAGCAACCTTCCCAAGCGAGACGCACTTGGCGGGGTCTTTCGACATGCTGGCCGCCCCCACAGCCGGCGGGTTCTTCCTCGGTGACTACGAGGGGCTCGCAACGGCGGGGGCCGGCATGCCCGAGTGGATCATCCTCGCCTGGTTGTTCGTAACCTGAGCCAGGTACCGGGAGAATTGGTGTCCGTCTACCGGGATTTCTAGCTGTCCGCTGTCATCCCGGGACGCTGATTTGTTCGGCAGCTTCCCTCGTACTACGAGCCGATACGACTCCCCATGACGTCCATCCCAGGCGTGCGGCTTCTGCCTTCCCTGGGCGTCCCGGCCCGGTGATCATGCGGCCGGGCGAACATGGGGTCTCCAGGTTCTCCGACATCGAGATTCCGAGCATGCACAGGTTCTCTCCGACCACGCGGGGTCCCCGAACGGCTCGCGCTAGCGCCGCTCGCGATGTTGCCTTCCATGTCTACAACCATGTCGGCACCCCGATCGATAAGATTTTCGCGGCTCAATAGCCGGCCTGCCCGTACCCCTGTGAACGCTTGGCTGCGGCCCTCACGGGCCGCCAGCCCATCACTCGGGGTCAGCGTGGAATCGCTACCTCCTTCGGCGTGGGGCTCTCTCATCCCATTCTCCATGTGGGTTTATCCCTGCGCTGTCTGTAGAGCTCTTTCATCTCCTCCTTCATGCCGGTTTATCCCGGCGCACCGTGCAGTAACCCTCCCAGGCGGTCGTGGCGAACGATTTGGCCATACATTGGGAGCGGAACGACGTTGTGCTCAGCGGGAGCCGGGCAGCCCTGGTCGAGGCCTTGGTGGGGGCGCGCCTGGTGATAGTGGACCAGGAACTCCTTGATCACAGCCTCCAGGTGGCGGGCGCTGAAGATGAGTAGGTGATCGAGCACCCCTCGCCGGCATGTGCCGACGAACCTTTCGCAGATCGGAGGCCCAAGATCATGGGCAGGGATCATGGCGACCGGGTCGGGGCGGATGTCGGCTTTCCCGGTGTTGACGCGATTATCGGTCGCCGAGTTACAGGGACGATCCACTTTCTTGAACGGCACCCGTGTACCCCCTCACCTCGTAGTGGAGGCTCCCACCGGGCACCCTCAGCATGTCCGTCCTGCTATACGCCATCGATTCGCCTCTATGGTGCCGTGGAGCCTCGAGGGCGCGGGCCTGCGGCGCCGGCAGCCGTATGATTCGAGCCGATGCTGCTCTAGGTCGTTCCGAGCCACCTCGCGAAACGGGCAGCCCTGCGGGACTGGACTCCCGCAGCGAGACTCTAGGAGCAGCAGTGACCGACTTCCCCTCCCGGCCCTCCCCACCCGTCGCGGCCGAGGGCCTGGTCAAGACCTATGGCGATCGTCGAGCCGTCGACCGCATCGACTTCGAGGTGCGCGACGGCGTTTGCTTCGGCTTCCTCGGTCCCAACGGCGCCGGCAAGACGACGACCATGCGGATGCTCTACGGCCGCCTGCGCCGGGACTCCGGCCGACTCGACGTGCTGGGCCTCGATCCCGACCGCTGCCGGCGCCAGGTGCGCCAGCGGCTGGGAGTCGTCACCCAGGCCAACGACCTCGACCAGGACCTGGACGTGCGCGAGAACTTAGTCGTCTTCGCCGGCCACTTCGGCCTGCACGGCCGCGAGGTGCGGGAGCGGGCGCGGGAGCTGCTCGAGTTCTTCGACCTGGGCGGGCGGGCCACCTCCCACGTGCGGGACCTGTCGGGCGGCCTGCAGCGCCGCCTGCTGATCGCGCGCTCGCTGATGCACGATCCGGAGCTCCTGGTGCTCGACGAGCCGACGACGGGCCTCGACCCGCAGGCGCGCATCCTGGTGTGGCAGCGGATCGCCGAGCTGCGCCAGCGCGGCGTGACCGTCGTGCTGACCACCCACTACATGGAGGAGGCCGCCCGCCTCTGCGACGAGGTCGTCGTGATGGACCAGGGCCGGATCGTGGAGCGAGGCGCCCCGCGGGACCTGATCCTGCGCCACGCCGGCGAGCAGGTGGTCGAGGTGCGCTGGCCGCTGGGGACGCCGGCTCCACCCGGCGGGCCCGAGGTACGGCGCGTCGACCTGCTCGGCGACCGGCTCCTGCTGTTCGCCGACAACCCGGCCGCAGCCCTCGGCCTCGTGCGCGGGCGCGTCGACAGCGAGACCACGATCGTGCGGCCCGCGACGCTAGAGGACGTCTTCATCCACCTGACCGGTCGCCTTCTCGAGGAGGGTGAGTGATGGTCGCGAGCCTGGCCCGGAGCGCCAGCATTTGGAGGCGGGAGGCGTTGGTCTGGCGCCACCTCTGGCGGACGTCGGTCCTGCTCAACTTCGGCCAGCCTGTCATGTGGCTCGTCGCCTTCGGGTTCGCCCTCGGCTCCTACATCACGCTCGGCCGCCCCGGCTCCTACCTGGCCTTCGTGGCGCCCGGCCTGCTCGCCATCACGTCGATGAACATCGTCACGTTCGACACGATGTTCGGGACCTGGGTCAAGCTGCACGAGTGGGGCGTCTACGAGGCCGTCTCGACGACCCCTGTCAGCCCGCGTGAGATCGTATTCGGCACCTTCCTCTGGGAGTCCACGCGCTCCCTCATGTACGGCGGCGTGTTCATGCTCGTGATGCTGCTGCTGGGCCTGCTGCGCTCGCCGTGGGCGGTGCTGCTGCCGGTGCTCCTGGCGACCGCTGGGCCGCTCTTTGCGGCGCCCGCGGTCGCCTGGGCGATCGTGACCGGCAAGTCCTTCAACAACCTCTTCTACTACACCGAGCTCGTGATCTCGCCGATGTTCTTCTTCTCCGGTGCCTTCTTCCCCGTCGACCGCCTGCCCCAGTACCTGCAGGCGCCGATCTGGATCACGCCCCTCTACCACATGGTCCAGATCGCGCGCGGGCTGACGCTCGGCCAGGTCTCCGGGTGGCTCTGGGTCGACGCCGCCTACCTGCTCCTGGTGACGGCGCTCCTCACGCCGATCGCCATCCGCCTGCTCGACCGCTTCCTGACGACGTGACCGCGGGCAAGCGTTCCAATTACTTCACCCGGCTGCCACACGAGGTCGCGCATTCGTCTGTTGGACCATATCCAAGGCGGTCAGAGGCTCGGCTTGATGGCATGGGCAGCACATGCGAATCGTCGTAAGGCCGTCATAGTAGAGCGAGCCAAAGGTGCTGTCAGGCTTCGAACCAAAAGGTGAGTGGCCTGTCTCGGTCCCTGGTCGGCGATGCTGGTGATCGCGATCCACCAATGCTGCGCCGGCTTCTACATTGCGCCTGGTGTTCGCGTCCAACCACAAAGGAAGGCGACCTACTGTGAATGGCAAAGGGGGTGCGCGTGTCTCCGGCGGGGTGTGCGGTTACACCTTCTGCGTCACCTCGTCAGGCGGCTCAGCGGTACTGGTGGATCACGGCGCCGAGCCGATCCTCGCGCACCAGTTCGCCGCCCGACGCGGGCCGGTGCTCTGCCGGCGGGCGGGGCAATCGCCGCTCTACTTGTGCCATTACACGAGTACAAGTCGAGTCCACCATGCTCAGCACGCGGCTGTCAGGCCACCACCTGCGACTGTGAGGCACAGGCTGGAACCCTACACGTCTCATGCCGGCTTTGAGGCAGACCACTCGATTTGTTAGGAAGTCAGCACGTCCCAAACACACGTTTGCGCTTTGAACCGTCCGATCTTCGTCCACAGAAACGCGACCACGAAGGTTAGGGCACCTATCGATCCGACGAGCGCCTGACCGATGAGGATCCAGCGGTTGAGAATCTCCTGTATCGGTTGGATGGTGTCAGTGGGCATCGACGGCGGACCTCCTTGCTGCGTTGCTGCGGAGTCCACGCTAGAGGCGGGC
>DATFWQ010000292.1:0-11887 GCA_035259145.1 Candidatus Dormiibacterota bacterium
CCGAGACGAACTCTCCCCTCCCTATCTGCAGCGTGACCCCGTCCAGCGCCCGCACCACGTTGCGGCCCTGGCGATAGTGCTTCGCCAGCTCGACCAGTTCGATGTGTGCCATGTAGGTCCGCTCCTAATTCGTCGTGCGCAGTGCCAGCACAGGGTCCAGGCGCGCCGCTCTGAAGGCCGGGATCACGCCGGAGAGCGCACCCAGGGCTACAGCAAAGCCGAGCGCGATCGCCGTCAGGGTGGGTGTGACCAGGAAGAGCTCGAAATTGGAGGCCCTGCCGGCGAAGTTGAGAAGGTTGGTCAGCGCCACTCCCAGCAAGTAGCCGATGCCTCCTCCAAGCAACCCGATCAACGTCGACTCGGCCAGGTACTCGCGCAGCACGTGGCCGGTATGCGCGCCGACCGCCTTTTTGAGGCCGATCTCACGGAAGCGCTCCGTGACCGCCATGATCATCGTGTTCACCACCGAGAGGCCCCCGATGACCAGCGCCAGGATGGCCGCGGCAGTGGTGATCGCGGTGAACGTAGCACCGCCGGACTTGAAGCTTGTAACAATGACACTGGGCTTGGTGGCCTTGACACCGGACACCTGCTCGTTGATCCGGGCGGCGATGGCGTCCAGCTCGGACAGCGAGGTGCCGGGCTTGCCGTAGACCGTGAACGCGGACGCCACCTGGCTGGCCTCAACGGTGTTCCGGATGGCCACCGGAAGGCTGTCCCTGAACAGCATCTGGGCGTCGGCGATGCTGACGTACGCGAAGTTGTCGGGAGCGGTTCGGGTGGGAGCAAGGATGCCGACAACGGTGAAGGTGTGGTTGACAAAGTCCGGCTTGGCGTCCTTCGGCTTTATCGGCAGGTCGATCGAGTCGCCTACATTCTTCTTGAACTCGACAGCCATGCTCGAGCCGAGCACCACCTCAGCCCGCGAATCGCTGGTCAAGCCTCGGCCCTTCGCCGTGTGGATTTTCAGCACGTCGTACTTCGACTCATCTGGATCGCTGCCGACGATTTCGTCGGGAATGTTGAAGTTCACGACGTTCACCGCTCCCGGGTTGGCGAGGAACCCGTACGAGGGAAAGACCGCGTCGACCCCATCAACCTGTGTCAGCTCGTCCAGCTTCGAGAGAGGCAGGATCGCGGCCTGACCGTCGGGCGGTCCCACCTGGATGCTCGAGCCGAAGTACTTGACCCCGCCGTCGATGAGGGCGTTGAAGTGCTCGGCCAGCGCGCCCATTGTGGTCAGCGCGAAGATGCCGATTACGATCCCGAGGATCGTCAAGGTGCTGCGCAGCTTGCGCCGGGCCAGGTTCCGAAGGATCTCCATGCTCCACTCCCATCTGCGATGCCGTCTGGCGACTCCAGGGTACGAACGCACGATACAGTCCCGGAGGTCGCTTGCGCGACACAACCGCCCAGCCATGTTCGAGAGCGTCCCCGATAATCCACTCTGTGACCTGGCAGCCGGAGCTGGATGAGCTGCGCCACCGCGAACAGCTTGCGCGCCAGATGGGCGGTCCAGACCGCGTCGCCCGCCAGCATGCGGCTGGGCGGTTGACAGTCCGCGAGCGGATCGACCGCCTGCTGGACCCCGGCAGCTTCGAAGAGTACGGCGCGCTGGCCGGTTTCGCGGCGTACGAAGACGGTCGGCTGGCAAGCTTCGTGCCCGCCAACTGCGTCGTAGGAACGGGCCGGATCGCCGGCCGGCGGGTCGTGGTTTGCGGCGACGACTTCACCGTGCGCGGTGGCGCGGCCGATGCAGCCATCCACCAGAAGCAGGTCTACGCGGAGCGGCTGGCCAACGAGCTTCGCCTGCCCATCGTACGGCTGGTCGACGGCACCGGGGGCGGCGGCAGCGTCAAGTCGTACGAGAAGACGGGGCGGACGTACGTCCCGGCCAATCCGGGCTGGGACATCGTGGTCGACAACCTCGGCAAGGTCCCCGTCGTCGCCGCCTGCCTGGGGCCGGTGGCAGGACTCGGGGCTGCAAGAGTGGTCAGCGCCCACTTCTCGGTGATGGTGCGGGACAGCTCGCAGCTCTTCGTGGCCGGGCCGCCCGTGGTGCGCTACGGCATGGGCCGCGAGGTGACCAAAGAGGACCTGGGCGGCTGGGAGATCCACGCACGGGAGTCGGGCGCGGTCGACAACGTCGCCGAGAGTGAGGACGTCGCGCTGACTCAGGTGACACGCTTCCTCTCTTACCTGCCCCAGAGCGTGTGGGAGCAGCCGGCCCGGCAGCCGTGCGGCGACGACCCGCGAAGGGCCGAACCTGCGCTCCGCAGCATCGTCCCCCGCAGCCGCCGCCAGGTCTACGACATGCGCAGGCTGGTGGGACTGGTCGTTGACCGGGACTCTCTGTTCGAGCTGAGCCGCGGCTATGGCGGCTCTGTCATCACGGCCCTTTCGCGTCTGGACGGCTACCCCACAGCGATCGTGGCCTCCGATCCGCGGCTCTATGGCGGCGGGCTGACCGCGGCGGCCTCGGACAAACTGGCCCGATTTGTCGACTTCGCGGACACTTTCCACCTCCCCGTGGTCAACTTCGTCGACCAGCCTGGGTTCGTCATCGGTGTCGAGGCCGAGCGTGCCGGCACCATCCGCCGGGGCGCCCGTGCGCTCGCTGCTGTCTACCAGGCGCGAGTGCCCTGGGTCTCCATCCTGGTCCGTAAGGTCTTCGGAGTCGCGGGCGCGGGCCACGGCAACGCTCAGGCGCTCAACCTTCGCTTCGCGTGGCCCAGCGGGGACTGGGGCTCGCTGCCGCTCGAAGGCGGTGTCCAGGCGGCCTACCGGCGGGACCTGGAGGCGGCGGAGGACCCAGCGTCGCTCGAGGCCGAGATCACCGCCCGTCTCAACGCGCTGCGCTCGCCGTTCCGAACTGCAGAGTCCTTCGGGGTGGAGAAGATCATCGACCCGGCCGACACGCGACGGCTGCTGGCCGAGTGGGTGGTCGACGCGTATCGCGTGGCGGGGTCAGATCTGGGACCCGGCCCGCGCGGCCCGCGGCCTTAGCCCCGCCTGGCAGCGGCGTAGCCGATGGAGCATGCCGACCACGTGGACCTGATCCGGGACGCGGTCGTTCCCGGTGTTTGGGCCGAGCTGGGTTCTGGTTCGGGCGCGTTCACCCTGGCGCTGGCCGACCTTCTCGGCCAGGATGCTCGCATCGTCTCCGTCGACCGCGACGGCGGCGCCCTGCGCCGGCAGCGGGAGTCGATGGAGACCCGCTTCCCCACGGCCATCGTCGACTACATCCGCGGGGACTTCACCAGAGCGCTGGATCTAGGTGGGCTCGAGGGAATCGTGATGGCGAACTCCCTCCACTTCGTTCGCGGGAAGGAGCCCGTGCTCCAGCTCGTTTACGGCTACCTGAAGCCCGGCGGGCGTCTGGTGCTGGTCGAGTACGACGCGGATCGCGGCAACCTCTGGGTACCGCACCCGCTATCGTTCGCGAGCTGGCAGCAGGCCTCCGCCGCCAGTGGCTTCATCGACACCCGGCTCCTTGGTCGCCGGCCTAGCCGCTACCTGGGTGCGATCTACTCTGCGCTCAGCTTCCGCCCCGGCTGAGGATCGGGCACAGCCACCAGACGCCGGCCTGGTTGAGCGCAGCCAGAGCCCGCAGCCCGTGTTCCAGCACCGCTGCGGCGGTGGTTCGAACAGGTTCAAGCTCCCGGCGGCCACGGCGCCGTTCATGGACCGGGGCGCTGGCCGGCAGGCCGCCGAGCCGGCGTGCCGCGGCGATCCCGCGGTCCAGACCTCCCAACTCGTCAACGAGCCCGTGCTCCAGCGCCTGGCGGCCGGTCCAGACGCGGCCCCCTGCTACGGGCTGGACCTCAGCCACGGACCGGCCGCGGGCGGCGGCCACGCGTTCGAGGAAAAGGCGGTAGGAGCGGTCGACAAGCTCGCCCAGCTTGCCGCGCTCGACGTCGCTGAACGCCTGGTCCGAGCTCCACATGGCTGAGTGCTGCCCGCGGGTGACGTGCTCGCGGTGGAGGAGCAAGCGCTCCATCAGGCCGGCCGTCACCAGCTTGCCCGCAACCACGCCGATGGAGCCCGTGATTGTGCCCGGGTGGGCGAGGACCTTCTGGGCGGGGGTTGTCACGTAGTAGCCGCCCGAGCCGGCTACCGCACCCATCACGGCCACCACCGGTTTACGGCGAGCCAGCCCTGACAGCGCCGCCGCAATCGCCTCCGAGGCACTGGCCGAACCACCGCTCGAGTCCACCCACACGACGACGGCACCTACGCGCCGGTCCGTGGCCAGCGCCCGTGCCTGCTCGACCACGGTCAGGTCGCCGCACTGGTCCTGGAGGAGGAGCGGCAGACCCATCGGCGGACGGAGCGGAGCGCGCCGGCTGCGTCCATCCACGATGAGCCCCTCGATTCTCAACATCCCGACCATCCGGCCCGGCCTGGCCGGCCGTTGAGACGGCAGCCGGCGGCGCGCCGCGCCCCAGGAAGCGACCTCCCCGCCGAGTCGGGCCGGCAGGGCCTCTTCGGCCAGCACGGCATCGACGGCGCCGGCCGCCAGCGCCTGCTCGTCGGTGAAGGGCGAGGCCTCGACGAGGGCCCTTGCGGCAGGTTCGTCCTGGCCGCGTCCCGCCGCCACGGCTGCAACAGTGTCGGCGAAAGTGCTGTCTGCAAGCCACTCGGCCATCTCTCGTGCTTCCGGCGAGAACTCGCGTCGGGTCAGAATGTCGCCCGCCGACTTGTAAGGCGAGACCTGCAGCAGGTCGGCCTTCAAGCCGACGCTCTCCAGGGCCTCGGCCAGAAACAGGTATTCGCGGGCAATGCCGAGCGGTGCGATCATCCCGCCTGGCTGCATAAGCACCTCGTGAGCCGCACAGGCAACCTGGTAGGTGGCGGCGGTGTAGCTCGGAGCCCAGCAGATCACCCGGACCTCGCTGGCGCGAACCTCGTCGATCAGGTCGCGGAGCGCGCCGACCTGACCCTGCGTGAGCGCCAGCGGGCGCAGGTGAAGGACCACGCCCTTGACACGCGGCTCTGCGGTGACGCGGCGAAGCTGCGCGGCGAGGGCCTGGACGCTCAGCGGTGGCCGCCCGAGGAAGCGCTGCCAGAAGGGGGGCGGGAGCGTGGCCGGCTCGGGCGGGGGCGCTTCGATCAGGAAGGAGACGTATGTGGGTGGCCGCCGCAGCCTGCGCCAGGCCGAGCGGAGCCACCATCCCACCAGGCGCAGGAACCATACCGGATAGGCAACGAGCATGGTCAGGTCGCCGCCGGCACGGGGTCGCGCGTCCGCCAGCGACCGATCAGCAGGCTGATCCCGATGATCGCATTGAGGGCGAGGAGCGACCAGTTGAGAAGCGTGAACAGGGTGACCTGCTCGGGGGTGGGTCCGGGCACCCGGCCAACCGCGACCAGGTCCTGCTGCATGCTGTTGGCGGTCAGGAGCAGCACCAGCAGGGCCGCGATGCCGCCGGACGCATCCCAGAACGCGTGCAGCAGCGATACCAGCACGTACCAGAGGACCAGGCCAAGGCTGAGATGGAGCCGGCCGCGGCGAGCGGTGTGGAAGAGCACTCCGCCCAGGATGCCCGTCCAGAGCCCGTGGCCGATCGGGGTCAGGATGCCGCGCAGCAGTTCCGTCGCGACGAGATTGGTCAGCGACAGGCCCTTGATCGTGAACAGCGCATTGAAGGCGTAGCCGGCGCTCTCGAAGGCGGCGAAGCCGAAGCCGACCGCGGCTCCCAGCACGACGCCGTCGCGCGTGAAGTAGGCGGTCAGACGGCGCGCGATGAACCACAGCGCCGCCAGCTTGCAGCCTTCCTCGATCAGGCCGACGGCGACGTAGGCCTGCAGGGGCTCTTTGCCAAGCAGCGCCGCCTCCAGGAGTGAGGCGCCCAGCACTCCCAGAATGCCACCGTAGACGAAGCCGACGAAGATGGTGTGCTCGGTCAGCGTGTCGGAGGCGCGGTGCTCGAATGCGTACGCAACGAAGGTGACTGGGACCAGGAAGCTGCCCACCAGGATGACCGTAGGGACCAGGTTGGAGTTTTCGGTCACGAACGTGACCAGCACGCTGGCCAGCCAGAGGACCAGGCCGCCGAAGAAGATCCTGACCCACGCCCGGCGGTGGCGCGTCCGAGTCGTCACCTGTGCCATCGCATGGCAACGTAGCACCAGCGCGGGTCACTTGACCGGCCGCAGTTTGGACCGGTAGCCTTGCCTCAGTGATGAACACGTGCGGTTCACTTCGCCCTGCCGAGAGGGTGAAGTCTGCCTGTCTGGAGACCGCACATTGATTAGCTTCATCTAGCTCCCACCAAACAAGAGTTCCCGGACCGTGCGGTCTCCCGCACGGTCCTTTCTTTTTGCGCGCTGAAGAGGAGAACGGTCATGAGCCAGGTGAGTCAGCCAGCCGTTGAGACGTGCGGCTTGACAAAACGATTCCGCCGCCAGGGCGGAGGACGGAGGGCGTGGCCCTGGCGGCAGGCGGGCTCCGAAGTAGTCGCTCTACACCCGCTCGATCTGACCCTGGAGCGGGGCAGCACCACCGGCGTGATCGGGCCCAACGGCAGTGGCAAGTCGACGCTCGTCCGCGTCCTGGCCACCCTGGTGCTCCCGGACGCCGGATGGGCTCGCGTCTTCGGTCATGACGTGGTCACCGATTCGTTTCGCGTCAAGCGCCACATCAATCGCGTATCAGTCGAGGCGGCGTTTTTCAAGGAGCTCAGCGCGTGGGAGAACCTGCTCTACGCATCGAGGATCTACGGCGTCGCAGACCGGAGCCTTCGGCTCCGCGTCGAGGGCGTGCTCGCTCGGTTCGGGCTGCCTCGCGACGTGCTCGACAGACCGCTGCGGCACCTCTCGCGTGGACAGCAGCAGAAGGTGGCGATCGCACGCAGCGTGCTGACCACTCCCTCGCTCTTGCTCATGGACGAGCCCACGACAGGGCTCGACCCTCGGAGCAAGCGTGAGGTCCAGCGGATGGTGGCCGATCTGCGGGAGGACTCAGTGACCACGCTGCTCTGCACGCACGACATGGACGAAGCAGAGTCGCTATGTGACCGCGTGCTCCTGATGGACTACGGCCGCGTGCTGGCGGATGGCCGGCCCAGCCAGCTGGGGCGCCTCGAGGACCTGTTCTTCGGGCTGTCGGGGCGTGGGATGGAGGAAGCCGACGTCGAAGCGGAACAGGTGGTGGAGGGATCGGTATGTTGATGCCCGCGCTGCGCGGCGAAGCCCAGGCGTTCGCCGGCTTCGTCGAGCGCCAGAAGAACCTGATCAAGCGCTACTGGCTGTGGGAGGCCGTGTGGCTGATCTACAGCCTGGTCAGCGTTCTCAGCATCGGCTACCTGGCCGCGGGCCTGCAGTCCCTCGGCGCGAGCACATTCGACTTGCGTCAAGCCCAGCTCTATCTGCTGGTGGGTGCCCTGCTCTGGGCCTATCTCTCGGTCGTGTTCATCGAGATCTCGTTCTCGGTGATGTGGGAACGCTGGGAGGGGACGATCGAGTACACGTTCATGGCGCCGGTGAGGCGCCTGACCCATCTGTTCGGCATCTGCGCGTTCGCCCTCCTGTACGGGCTGGTCCGCACCGTCGTCGTGCTGCTGATCGCCATGCTGCTGTTTCATCTCGACCTTACCCACGCCAACGTGGTGACGGCTGTGATCGTCCTGGCCGTCTCGACCTTCCCCTTGATGGGCCTGGGCATTCTGACCTCGGTGCTGCCGCTGCTGTCGCCTGAGCGCGGCGAGCAGATGACGGTGGCCGTCCAGGGCGTGCTGCTCCTGGCCTCAGGGGTCTACTACCCGGTCTCCGTACTGCCGGGCCCTCTGCAAGCGCTGGCAAGCGTCAACCCGCTGACGTACACCCTGGAGGGGATGCGGGCCGCTCTGATCGGCGGGCGTGGGGTGGGGTCGGTCTGGCCAGAGTTGGCGCCGCTGGTGCTGATGGGCTTTGTGCTGGTTCCGCTGGGCCTGGCCGTCTTCGGTTGGGCAGAGCGTCGCGCAAAGCGGTTCGGTCTGCTCAAGCGAAGCGGCTGAGCCACTGAGAGCACGGGGTGCCGGGTGCCGAGGCTCGTGGGATGGGCTGAATGGGCGCCGACGATCCGACGGCAATCGGAACCCAATCGGCTAGAGTGCAGCGAGGATGAAGACGGCGAGGGGCTGCGGCCGGCGCGCCGGCCCCTCTCACTGCCGCACCTGATATGGAGCGAACGCCCAGCGGCCCGGTGATCGTGATGGGTGCGATTCTGATCGCCCTCGGGATCCTCTACTTTCTGCTCGAGCTCATCCACATCAGCGTGGGCCAGCTCCTCCACTACGGCTGGCCCGTGCTCGTCGCGTTTCCCGGCCTGGTGCTCACGGTGATCGGGATGTCGGTGAGAGAGGTCGATTCGCTGTGCATCCCCGGTGCCATCGTCAGCGTCGCGGGCACCGTGCTCATGATCCAGAACCTCTGGAACATCTTCGGGACATGGACGTACGCCTGGGCGCTGGTCGCCCCGGGCGGGATGGGCCTTGGCATGTGGCTGCAGGGGGTCGTCTACGGGTCGGCGGGCCTGCGTGCTACCGGCGCGCATACCATGGGGGTCGGGCTCGTCTTCTTCCTGGCCGGGCTCGTCTTCTTCGAGCGTGTGCTGCACGTCAGCGGCCGTCCGACTGGCCCCTTGTGGATCTTCGTCCTCAGCGTCGTCCTGCCGCTCGTGATCATCGTCGCCGGGTTCGTACTGTTGATCAGGCGCCCCCGGCCCACAATCCGCTGAGAAGGCGCGGATCGGAGGCCGCGATCAGTGCTGCGCACCCGTTTGCTCCTCGCTCTGTATTCCGACCACAGAAGTACGAGACAGTCCTTGTCGGTCGGTTACTACCAAGCCAGGTACGGCAGCCATAAGATCGGCCTTGAAAAGCACCCTCTTCGCGACGTGAGCCCTCGCCCTCGGGCGGGGGCTCCGGCTTTTTTGTTGGAGGCATGCGCGACATGACCGTGAAGATGTACTACGACGGCGACTGCCCAGACCGCCTGGGGGAGAAGGTCGCCATCCTCGGCTATGGCTCGCAGGGTCACGCGCATGCCCAAAACCTGAAAGACAGCGGGGTCGACGTGCGTGTGGGGCTCTACCCGGGCAGCAAGTCACGTCCTAAAGCCGAGCGCCACGGGCTGCGCGTCGAGGACGTGGCGGAGGCGGTCAAGCAGGCCGACGTCGTCGTCGTGCTGACGCCCGACGTCGGCCAGGCTCGCCTCTACCGTCAGTCGATCGAGCCACACCTGCGCCCCGGCATGATGCTGACGTTCGCCCACGGCTTCTCCATCCACTTCGGTCAGATCCAGCCCCAGGCCGACGTCGACGTGACGATGATCGCGCCCAAGGCTCCTGGCCACCTCGTACGAAGCACCTACCTCGAAGGCAGCGGCACGCCGGCGCTTCTGGCGGTGCACCAGGATGCGACCGGGAGCGCCCAGGAGCGGACTCTGGCGTACGCGCGCGCGCTGGGTGCGGGCAAAGCGGGCGTCCTGGAGACCACCTTCAAGGACGAGACTGAGACGGACCTGTTCGGTGAGCAGACGGTCCTGTGCGGCGGCATCAGCGCCCTTATCACCGCCGGGTTCGAGACGCTGGTGGAGGCCGGCTACCCGCCCGAGCTGGCGTATTTCGAGTGCCTGCACGAGATGAAGCTGATCGTGGACCTGATGTATCGCGGCGGCCTGGGCTTCATGCGCTACTCGGTCTCGGACACCGCCGAGTATGGCGACTACGTCTCTGGGCCGCGCGTGATCGACGGGCGTGTGAAGCAGTCGATGAAACAGATCCTCAGTGAGATTCAGGACGGGAGCTTTGCAGAACGCTGGATAGACGAGAACACCAGGGGACGGACCGCATTCCTGCGCATGCGGCAGGAGCACGCCGACCACGAGCTGGAGACGGTGGGCGCCAACCTGCGCGGCATGATGTCGTGGCTGCAGCCCCGGACCGAGGACGACTAGTGCCCAGGACCATGCTCCAGGTTGAACATCCCACCCGGACAGCCGTCCGAGTGGCCTACCAGGGCGAGCCGGGCGCCTATTCCGAGGAGGCCCTGCTAACCCTCTTTCCCGACGCGGAGCCGGTCGGGCATCGCACGTTCACGACGGCGCTCGATGCGCTCCTCGGCGGGGACGTTGCGCTCGCAGTCATTCCAGTGGAGAACACGCTGGGTGGCATCGTGCAGGAGTCGAACGACCTGCTCTGGGAACGTCGCGGCGTCCGCATCGTTCACGAGTACGTTCACCCCATCCGGCACTGTCTGCTGGGGTTCGCGGGCAAGCACGTGGAACGGGCGTTGTCTCATCCTCAGGCGCTGGCGCAGGTCCGGCGCTACCTCGAAGCCCGAGAGATCGAGCCGATCCCCTACCATGACACGGCCGGGGCGGCACGTCAGCTCGCAGAGCACCCTGAGCCCGGTCTGGCCGCGGTGGCGAGCGCCAGGGCGTCGCGTCGCTACGGGCTGGAGATACTGGCCGAGGGCATCCAGGACGACGACAGCAATCAGACGCGCTTTCTGGTCGTAGAGCGGGGCGAGCCTGCAAGGCCGGGCGAGACAGGACCTGGCAGCAAATGCTCTCTTTGCTTCGTCGCGGCGCACGTGCCGGGCAGTCTGGTAGCGGCCCTGCAGTGCTTCTCGACACGCGGGATCAACCTGACTCGCCTGGAGGCGCGGCCCATTCCTGACAAGCCGTTCGAGTACCGATTCTTCCTCGACTTCCTCACCGGGGAGCCGTCAGTCGCCGAAAACGGGCTCCGTGAGCTCGAAGCGGCGACCCACGAGGTGCGACTCTTCGGAACATACGGTACTTTCGCGTAGGCTCTCCTCCTATGAGCCAGATGAAGCCCTACTGCTTCAAGTGTGGGGCCGAGCTGGACCCGGAGGCCATCTACTGCCCGGACTGCGGTCGATTGCAGCGGTCGATGGTGGTGCGGGCGGTTGGGAGCGGACCTCGGAGCGAGCCGCCGGGACCGGCGGTGCCGCCCGAGGACGGCCAGTCTTTCGACGATCAACCACAGCACCCCGATCAATCGCAGCAGCACCCAGAGCAGGCAGAGCCGCAACCGGGACAGCGGGAGCCCAGAGAGGACCCGGGCTGGTATCCGGCTGGAGGGGGGCATCAGGTCGCGGAACCCGAGCCCGCGGACGAAAGGGTGTATGCCCAGCGTCCCTTCCCCGAACAGCCGTACGCCGGCCAGCCCTATCCGGCACAGGAGTACCCGGAGCAGCCGTATCAGGCGCATGACGACGCTTACGCCGGAGAGCACGACGCGTACGCCGAGGAAGGCCACGCGTACGACGTCTCGGAGCACATGCAGACACCCGAGGATGAGACGTACGCCTCCCGGGAGCCCGCCGGCACCGAGCACGGTTATCCGGGTCAGAGCTACCCGGACCAGGGCTACCCCGAGCAGGGCTATCCCGAGCAGGGCTATCCCGAGCAGAGCTATCCCGAACAGGGCTACTCGGACCAGAGCCACCCGGACCAGGGCTACTCGGACCAGAGCCACCCGGACCAGGGCTACGCGGGAAGTGGCTACCCGGAGGAAGGCTACTCGCAGCCCTATCCGGGGCAGGGCTCCGAGTACCCTGGGCAGCAATACGCTGACCGTGATCAGGCGTCCACGTCGCGCAGCTACTCGAACGAGCAGGACGCGACTTACAGCACGCTGGCAGACCCGTATGCGCTGGAGGACTGGCCGCCCGTACCTGCTCGACGGCAGCTGAGCTGGGTGCGTCTCGTCGCCATCGCAGCTGCCGGCCTGCTCGGGCTCTTCCTGGTCGGCTTCGCGATTGGGAAGCTGTTCGGCGGTTCGAGCAGCCCTGAGACATCGTCGGCGCCGCCCCAGCAGCAGAGCGCGCAGGTGGCGACGGCGTCGCCTTCGACACAGTCGAGCGCCACGCCGGCG
>DATFWQ010000293.1:0-4357 GCA_035259145.1 Candidatus Dormiibacterota bacterium
CCGGAGCTGAGTCGGAGTCGCCGGCTGAGGTCGTAGCCGTAGTGCCACGCGTCGGGCGCCTCGAGCAGGGCCGCGAGCACGAGGAGCGTCTGCGGAGAGGTGTCGGGCTGCCGGGACATGAGCAAAGTCTACATATTCTGCGAATGGCAACCAATCGCTCGCACGGGTCCCCGGCGCGATCTCCGACACCAGCAGGTGCAGCCGGCAAAGCGGCCAGCGGAGCACACGCTGATCGTTCGGCGTAGCCACCAGGTCCAATGACCGAGATCCAGCGATTCGTCTCTTAAGGTCCTGCGACTCATCCCATAACCTGCGACGAGTAGCCTGGCTACGTCACACGCATCGTGCTGGGAGGGCCGGGCCTGTCCTGGCTGGTTGGGAGGAGGATCTTGCTCCGAGCACATTCACGTGTCCTGAGCCTCGCGAGCGCCATCGGCTTGGGTTTGATGCTTGCAAGCGCTGCGGGCCCTGCGCTGGCCAACGAGCGCGAGCCAGCCAAGCATGTGTTGCTGTTGTCCGTCGATGGCTTGCACCAGTCTGACCTGGCCTGGTTTATCGAGCATCATCCAGGCTCAGCCCTTTCAAAGCTCGTGAGAAAGGGCGTCGAGTTCACTCATGCGCAGACGCCAGTGCCATCTGACTCGTTTCCGGGCTTGATCGCGCAAGCGACAGGCGGGAATCCGTCCAGCACAGGCGTTTACTACGACGACACCTTCAATCACGCGCTGCTGCCTGCCGGCACAACGGACTGCGCCGGCGTGGCCCCCGGAGTCGAGGTGACCTACTTCGAACAGCTGGACAAGAACCCCCTTGCGCTCGATGCCGGTCAGGGCCTGGCCGGGCTCCCCGGCAGCATCCTGCAGATGACGGGCAACCCGGACACAGTCATCGATCCCAGCCAGCTGCCGGTCGATCCGGCCACGTGCAAGCCGGTCTACCCGCACTCGTACCTGAAGGTGAACACCATATTCGAGGTGGCCCGCGCGGCTGGGCTGCGCACGGCCTGGTCAGACAAGCATCCGGCCTACGAGATCCTCGACGGTCCGTCGGGCGGGGGTGTACAGGACCTGTTCACTCCTGAGATCAACAGCGACGCGCCCGTTCCCGGCGCAAAGAACGACTGGACCACTGACAATGCGCTGACCATGCAGTACGACGGCTTCAAGGTCCAGGCGGTCATCAACGAGATCAACGGCCGGGACCACAGCGGCGCCAGGCATGTGGGGACGCCGGCCATCTTCGGCATGAACTTCCAGACGGTGTCGACGGCACAGAAGCTGCCCGCCTCCGACGGCCTGATCGGCGGATATCTGGCCGATGGCAAGACGCCGGGCCCACTGCTGACACGGGCCCTTGATTACATCAACACGAAGGTCGGTGCCATGCTGGAGGCGATCCAGGACCATCACCTGGAGAAGAGCACGGCCATCATCCTTTCGGCGAAGCACGGCCAGTCGCCGCAGACCCCGTCGGCGCTGACGCGCATCCCCGATGGCCCGATCATCGACGCCCTCAACGCGGCCTGGAAGGTGGCGCATCCCGGCGCCACCGCCGACCTGGTCGCATTCTCGGTCAATGACGACGGCATGCTGATCTGGCTCAATGACCGCACGACTGCCGCCACCGACTTTGCCAAGGACTTCCTGCTCAACCACTCCGGGACGGGCAACGACATCAACGGCAACCCCAAGCCGTATGCCCGGTCGGGGCTGCTTCAGGTCTTCGCCGGCGAGGCAGCCGCCGATTACTTCAAGGTTCCGCCCGGCGACGCCAGAGTTCCAGACGTTTTCGGGATCTCGCAGTATGGCGTGGTCTACACGGGGAAGAAGGCCAAGATCGCCGAGCACGGTGGGGCCAACCCCCAGGACCTTGATGTGCCGCTCGTGGTCTCGGGCGATCCCGTCGGTGGTGACTCTGAGGTGAACGGAACCCGTGTGGAGACCACTCAGATCGCACCCACGATCCTGAAGCTGCTGGGCCTCGACCCCAACGCTCTCAAAGCCGTCCGCATCGAGCACACCAGGGTCCTGCCCCTGGACAGCTAGACTCGCCCCGTTCCCACGCTCAGGCCGGTCTGAGCAAAGTGATCGTGCTCGCCATCGGCTGCCACCGCGCGATCACCTCGGCACATTCGGGACATGACAGAAGCTGAAGAGCCCCGCAGGGACCTAAGGTGGCGCCGAGGTGGTTTAGGTGGCGGCCGAAGCGGACTGCCGTCCGGCCCGTGCTATGTGTCGTCGCGCCGGGATGGCAGCTCGTGAAGCCACGTGCACACAAGCCTGGACACGAAGGTCAGTTGCCGAGAGAGGGGTGCGAAGCCGCGTTACTGTAGCCCGGATAGGCTCCTTTGGCGCTGGGTCGATGGCGTGGGGCGAGTCCGGGGCCTTTTGTCTCTTACCTGGTGCGGTCCACGAATCCCCCGCCGTTGATTGCGAGCTTTGCCACGGCGTTCAGGGTAGGTTGTTGGCGTGTGGACCGTCGATCAGATCCGCGCCCTCGCCGGCGACGGTTACGTGGTCGTCGCCAAGGTGGTTCCTGCCTCATTGTGCGACTTGGCCCTCGCACGCATAGACGCGCTGCTCGAGGCCACTCCGCCCCCGGCCGGGCAACCCGGCCATAACTATTGGCTCGACACGGAGAGCGAACCGGAGCTCCGGGCCCTCCTGACCGACAGCCCAGCACTCGCGCTGGCCGAGGGGCTGACCTCCCCACGCCGGATCGCCCGGCCGAGCTTTCTGCAAGTTGCCCTCACCTTCCCGCCCTACCAGCACATCCCCGCTCGCGGCCACATCGATGGCCTTACCCCCACCGAGCCGGACGGCAGACCAGGAACGTTCACGTTGCTCATGGGCGTGATCCTGTCCGACCAGACCAAACCGATGATGGGGAACCTCATCGTCTGGCCCGGCACCCACTGCCCCCTCGCCGTTTACCTGCGTGAAAACGGTCCCGACGCCATCCTCGAGTCTCGTGGCTACCCGCCGATCCACCACGGCCAGCCGGTGACGGTCGTCGGGGACGTCGGCGACGTTATCTTCGCTCACTACCTCCTCTCCCACAACTCCGGCGGAAATACCTCGGATGTGGTGCGGCGCACGGTTTACTTCCGGGTCAAGGTCGAGGGACACGATGGTTCATGGCGCCAGTTCGTCTGCGATGAGCTACACGACCTCCATGCCGTCCGAGCAGCGATTCAACTCAATCGTCTGGCTACTTGAGCGGGGATCAAGTCCTCGACCAGGCTTCGCTCGGTCGTCGGCGGTCGCGACGCCCGTGCAAGCACTAGCGCCAGATCTGGAGCAACAACGCGCAGGAGCGACTCAACACGGAGGTCGGCCGCCGCACCGACGTGGTCGGCATCTTTCCTGACCGCGCCGCCACCGTCAGGCTCCCGGGTGCCGTACTCGCCGAGCAGCTCGACGAGCGGATTGGCCTCCAGGCGCTACCTCCGGGCCGAGTCTCTCAAGGTTGCTCAGCTGCGGGTGACTGGCGACGAGGAGTTGGTGCGGACGCTGGCAGCAGCCAGTGATGTTGGTGGATGACTGGTCGTCGTTCTTACACCACTTGACTGGATGTGGCCTACCTGAAAAGGCAGCAATGGAACGGACGGCACATCGAGCTGATCCATCCCTGACGTTGTCCTGGCTTCTCGCGACACTCTTGATCGCGCGCTACCATCGCCCGACATGCCTGTCCGCACCGTCCTCGAACGCGGTCCCAAGGGGAAGAAGGCAGTGGCCTTCGCCATCGACTGGCCTGGCTGGAGCCGGGGCGCGAAAACGCCCGACCTGTCGCTCGCGACGCTCGAGTCGTATCGCCAGCGCTACCGTCCGATCGCTCTCGCGGCCGGGATGGCGGACGAGTTCGACGCCGCCGGTCCCCTCGACGTGATCGAGGACCGGGTCGGCACAGGCTCGACCGACTTCTGGGGCATCTCGTTCTCGCCGTCGGGCATGGAGCAGGGACCGATGGGCGACACCGAGATCGACCGCAAGATCAACTTGCTGCGGGCCTCCTGGGCGTACTTCGACAGCGTGGCCGGGCGAGTGTCCTCGGAGATGCGCAAGGGGCCGCGCGGCGGTGGGCGCGACCGCGACAGGATCATCCGCCACACCATCCGCACCGAGAGCGAAGAGTTCGCGAAGCAGGTGGGGCTGCGGATCCCGCAGGGCGGCGCGCTTACCCCGGACGGCCTCGTGGCCCATCGGGAGGCGTACATCGCAGCGATGCGTACCTACAACGGCGGCGAGGGGAAACGGATGCGGTCGTGGACGCTGCCGTTCCTCATCCGCCACAGCGCCTTCCACGTCATGGACCACGCCTGGGAGATGGAGGACAAGGACCTCTCGGGCGAAGC
>DATFWQ010000294.1:0-12370 GCA_035259145.1 Candidatus Dormiibacterota bacterium
GAGCGCGCACTCGATGTCGGGCTCCGCCTCCAGCGCCCGTGCCAACTCCCAGGCATCGGCCGCGGCTTTGGCTGTTCCCGCGGCAGCGTGCGGCCGCACGACGAACGCAGCGTCGCCCACCAGGCAGACGCGCCCAAACGCCATCCGGGGCACCTCCAGGTCGACGATCGCCTGTACAAAGGGCGCCTCTGTGGCGAGGACGACGCCTGCGATCAGTTCGGGCAGCCTCGCCGCTGCCGTGGCCCGCATCTCTTCGATATGCACAGGCCGAGGGGTGCCTGGCGGCAGCGAGATCTCATGGAGCTTGCCGTCGCAGTCCGTCATCAGGTCTGTCAGCTCACCGCCGGGCAGGTAGTTGCGGTACCAGACGAAGTTGATCAGCCGGTCGTTGGGCCGAACCGACCCGTCGACGCCGGGGATCGGGTAGACGAGGATGTGGCTGTTCGCGCAGACGTAGTAGGTGATCGCGTCGCCGAGGGCCGCCGCGTTGTCGCCCAGCTCGTTTTCGGGGATCAGGCCACGCCAGGCGACGTAACCGGCGTACCGTGGGCCAACGCCCGGAAGCAGGCAGGCGCGAGCGCGCGAGGCGACGCCATCGGCGCAGACGAGCAGGTCGACCTCGAGATCGTCCCCGCCGGAATTGTGGACCTGGACCTTTCCATCCTCCCGCCGGATCCCGGTGCACTCATGGCCGAGCAGGTACCGGTCCCTGTCGAAGCAGCGTAGGAGTGCGCGGTAAACGGTGTTCCAGCTGCTGAAGCGGTATGGCTGCGCCTGCTCGTGGATGACCCGTCCCTGGCGGTCGAGATAGCGGATGTACCTCGTGGAGATGCTGAGCTCGTCCAGGTCGAGGTGCGCCCGTTCGACGAGGTAGCGGGAGCTGGCCGATAGGAAACCAATGCCGGCACCGCGCTGCTCGAGCTCGGCCCCGGACCGCTCGAACACGGACACCTCGTAGCCGAGCTCGCGCAGCAGCAGAGCAGCGGTGAGCCCGCCCAGTGAGCCCCCGACGACGGCGACCCGGCCGTTCCTGACCATCGCGGTTCAACCGCGATCATATCCGCCTGACTCCCCCTTGAAGATGGACAGCCGCGTACTGCGTCCTTATTCCCCCTCTCCGATCGTCAACAGTGTGATGAATGATCGACAAGGCCCTGGCCCCAGCGAGGTCGTCGCCGCCGGCGGGTTACATTGAGGTCTGGCACCCGGCTTCTTCGAGCGTGGGTCGGCGTGCGATATGGGCGGACGGGGCCACGTGAGAAGCGATGAAGTACGCCATGGTGATCCTGAGGGACGAGGAGGAGTGGCAACCCCTCAACCCTGAGCAGCTCGACTTCGAGCTGACAGCCGGCTGGTGGGCCGGCCTGAAGGGAAAAGTCACAGCCAGCGTCCGGCTTGGTTCGCGCGACCAGTCGACGACTGTGACCTGGCGGGGCGAGCAGCCCGTGGTCACCGACGGACCCTATGTCGAGGCCAAGGAGACGGTGGGCGGGATCGTCGTGGTGGACGTCGATTCTGCCCGGGAAGCCGTCGAGCTTGCCACCACCTTCCCCAACAGGGTCGGGATCCGGATCGAGGTACGGCCCATCCTGGAGGGCTGAGTGGACGAGGCGTCGCAGGCACTCGAGCGATACGTCCGTGACGAATCAGCGCGGCTTGTCGCCAGTCTCACTCGCCAGCTCGGGGACTTCGACCTGGCCGAGGAGTCGGTCCACGACGCGATCCTGGAAGCGCTCAGCCACTGGCCTGCTTCGGGAGTTCCAAAAGAGCCGGGGGCATGGCTCCGCGTGACCGCCAAGCGCAAAGCTACCGACCGCCTCCGTCGCGAGGTCCGGTATCGCGATCGCCTTCAAGCGCTGGGGAAGAACCTCGCGCGCGCTGTCGAGCCTGACCAACCTGGTGTCATCGATGATCGTCTTGTCCTGATTTTTATGTGCTGCCATCCGACTCTTTCTCGAGAGGCGCAGGTGGCTCTTACACTCCGCTCGCTGTTGGGAGTAACAACGGCCCAGCTGGCCAAAGCCTTCCTGACGAGCGAGGCGACGATGACCAAGCGCATCGCCCGGGCAAAGCGCAAGATCGTCGAAGCGGGAATCCCGTTTGCCATACCCAGTGGCGATGAGATCCGCAGCCGGCTCTCTGAGGTCCTTACCTCGATCTACGTGATGTTCAACGAGGGCTACCTTTCGGCGGGGCCGGCTACCTCGCAGCGCGAGGAGCTGGCCAACGATGCCGAATGGCTGGCCGGCCTTCTGAGGCAGCTGCTGCCGGAAGAGCCGGAGGTAACCGGCCTGTTGGCGCTCATGCAGCTGCACCAGGCGAGGCGCCGGGCGCGCTTTGACGACCGCGGCGGGATCGTGCTGATGAAGGATCAAGATCGATCGGTTTGGGACCGCCCCGCCATCACGGCGGCAATCGAGCTGCTCACCTCCGCCCTCAGGATGGGGCAGCCGGGCTTCTATCAGGCTCAGGCGGCGATCGCCGGCTGCCATGCCGTTGCGGTGCGGTGGGAGGACACCAACTGGGAGTTGATCGTGACGCTGTACGACCAGCTTCTGTCGATAGCCGACTCCCCCATCGCGGCATTGAACCGGGCGATAGCCATCCAGTACCGCGATGGACCGGAGGCGGGCCTGGCAGAGCTCGATCCCATGGGCAGGAGCCTGGATTCATACCACCTGTTTCACGCGGCCAGAGCTCAGATGCTCCGAGGCATTGGCCGCAGCTCAGAAGCCGCGGCTGAGGACCGCCTTGCCTCGAAGCTGACGTCCAACCCGGCGGAACTGAGTCTGCTCCAACGCCGGATCGAGGACGAGACCTTCATCAAGGACGGGCACGGGCATCCGCGGTAGCCCGGTGGCGGCGAGGGCTCTGCTCCGCCTACATTCAATTCGTGGCGGGATCACCGTCGTTGACGCCCCTGGGGCTCCCGGAAGTCGTACGCGCCTGCCTCTTCGATCTTGACGGCGTGCTGACGGAGACAGCCACGCTTCACGCTGCGGCGTGGAAGGAGATGTTTGACTCCTTCCTTCAGAAGCGAGCAGCGCAAGAGCTTCAGCGGTTCGTAGCCTTCGACGCGGTCTCGGACTATGACGAATACGTTGACGGCAAGCCACGATATGACGGCGTCCGTTCCTTTCTCTCATCCCGCGGCATCAACCTGCCTGAGGGTGACCCGAGCGATCCGCCAGCGGCCGAGACTGTGCACGGGCTCGGCAATCGCAAGAACGAGCTCGTCTTGAAGCTGATCCGGGAGCGCGGCGTTCTGCCGTACCCCGGCTCCGTGACCTACCTGAGGGCTGTACGCGAGGCCGGCCTCCCCTGCGCCGTCGTCTCCTCAAGCGCCAACTGCCATGACGTACTGGTCTCCGCTGGAATCGATGAGCTCTTTCAAGCGGGCGTCGATGGCATCGTGGCCGCGCGGGAGCAGCTGGCGGGCAAGCCCGCGCCGGACACGTATCTGGCCGGAGCACGCCTGCTTGACGTCCTGCCGGGCCAGGCCGCGGTCTTCGAGGATGCCCTGGCCGGCGTCGAAGCCGGCCGCGCGGGCGCCTTCGCTTATGTCATCGGCGTCGATCGGGTCGGCCAGGCCGAGGCCCTGAAGCGTCATGGTGCGGACGTTGTGGTTTCCGACCTGGATGAGCTGTTGAAGACCCGCGCTTAATTCCGCGCGTGGCGTTCGACGTCCAGCCCTGGTGCGGTCGTCGGCTTCTCTACTGACTGCTATCCAGCGGGCCGCGGCGGGCTGGGGCGCGCCCCGGCGGTTGGCTGGGAGCGGGCCGTGGGACAGGCGGACGGATGGCCTTTGTAACAGGTTCGTCCGTCGTCATTTTCACCAGCTCGCCGTGGTGTCCGACCTCGAGCGGGGCTCCGTCGATGAGCGTGTAGGTGGCGTGCGACTTTGTGATCTCGACTTTCAGCCGCCGCTCACGGAAGGTGAGGCGGAAGGTGAGGCGATCGAGCCTCGCCGGAAGGTGAGGGGCGAAGGTCAGCTGGCCATCGTGGTCACGCATGCCACCGAAGCCGGCGACGGCCACCATCCAGGAGCTTGCCAGAGAGGCGATGTGAACCCCGTCGCGCACGTTGTGCTCGAGGTCATCCAGGTCCATCAGCGCGGCCTCGCCGAAGTAGTCGTAGGCCAGCTCGAGATGGCCTACCTCGGCAGCCACCACCGCCTGTGTGCCGGCCGATAGGGACGAGTCGCGAACGGTCAGTGGCTCGTAATACGCAAAGTCGCGCGCCTTCTCCTCGCTGGTGAACGCGTCGCCCCGGGTATGCAGCGCCAGAACCAGGTCTGCCTGCTTGACGACCTGTTTGCGGTAGATGTCGAAGTAGGGGAAGTGGAGCAGTAGCGGGTACTGGTCCGGCCCCGTCCTCGAAAAGTCCCAGGGTTGGTGGTGTGTAAAGCCCTCAGACTGGGGGTGGACGCCAAGCACCTCGTCGTATGGCACCAGGATCGCAGCTGCTGCGTCACGCCAGGCGGCGGCTTCCTCAGCGTCCGCTCCCAACCGGGCCGCGAGCTCCGGGTGGCGTTCGACGGCGTCCGCCGCACTTCGAAGATTCCGCTGCGCCATCAGGTTTGTGTAGACGTTGTTGTCGGCGAGCGCGCTGTATTCGTCTGGGCCGGTTACTCCGTCGATGCGAAAGCGGCTCTGCGGGTCGTGGTGGCCGAGCGACCGCCACAACCTCGCTGTTTCAACCAGCAGCTCGAGGCCGGCCTCGCGTTCGAACGCGTCGTCTTCTGTCGCCGCCTGGCAACGCGCCACCGCGTCGGCGATGTCTGCGCCGACGTGGAAGGCCGCCGTGCTGGCGGGCCAGTACCCCGAGCTTTCCTCTCCGCGAATCGTTCGCCATGGGAAGGCGGCGCCCTCGTGGCCCAGCTGCCGGGCGCGACCCCGCGCCGGATCGAGCGTCGAGTGGCGCCAGCGGAGGGCGTCGGTGGCGGCGTGGGGCACCGTATAGGTGAGCACAGGCAAAACGAAACGTTCGGTATCCCAGAAGGTGTGGCCGTCGTACCCCGGTCCCGTCAAACCCTTGGCTGCGATGGCGCGCTGCTCGGCGCGCGCGCCGGCCTGCAGGGTGTGAAAGAGCCCGAAGCGCACGGCCTGCTGGAGCTCCGCATCGCCCTCCAGCTCCACGTCGGCGCGCTCCCAGAAGTCATCCAGGTACTCGCGCTGACCGGCGGCCAGCCCATCCCAGCCGGTATGACGGGCCTCGGCGAGCGCCGCCACGACCTGGTCGCGCACCGCCGAGAGCGAGCGCCGGCTTGACCACCCGTAGGCCAGGAACTTGGTCACGCGCAGGCGCTGCCCGGGCGAGAGATCTGCCGCAACGGTGACCCTACCCACCTCGGGCCCGCTCTCAGCGGAGATCCCCGTTCCTTCAGGCCCTTCCACGATGTGATCCATGCCTGCGGCCATGAGCAGCTTGCTGGCCCTGGTTGAGTGGACAAGTCCTACCCGCGTGTCATGGTGGTAGAACGCCTCGGATTGCAGCGGCGACTCGAGCGCGGCTGCAGCGCGCGGATCGGTCGACATTGGTGGTCCAGGCTCATTGGCGACCAGCTCGGATTGCACGACCACACGCAAACTGTCCTCGAGTGGCTCCACCTCATAGAGGATGGCTGCCGCCGAGCGCTGGACGAGCGACACCATGCGTGTCGAGCGGACTCGGACGGCAGCTCCGGCCGGCGACACCCACTCTGTCCGGCGCTGAAGACAGCCCGCGCGAAAGTCGAGCACGCGCTCGTGACCGAGCACCCGTCCATACCGGACGTCGAAGGGCTCGTCATCGACAAGCAGCCGGATGATCTTGCCGTTGGTGACGTTCACCAGGGTCTGGCCTGACTCCGGGTTGCCATAAGCGGGCTCGGCGTATGGCAGCGGTCGCAGCTCATAGAACGAGTTGAGGTAGGTGCCCGGAATGCCGTAAGGCTCTCCCTCGTCCAGGTTGGCTCGCAGGCCGATGTGCCCGTTGGCGACCGCGAACACGGACTCGGTCTGCGCCAGCAGGTCCAGGTCGAGGCTCGTCTCGCGCACCGCCCACGGCTCGACTGTGAAAGCTGGGTGGGAGATCATGGGCAGTCGAGAGGCACCATCATGGGGGCAAATGTACCTGCCAGGACAATCCACGGCCCGGGGGCCGCAGGAGGCTCCAATCCCGACGAGTCGTGGCTGCGGATCGCTCAGTGGACCCGCCGGCTGGCCTGGGCGAGCCTCGCGTGGATGACGATGGAGGGCGCGGTCGGGCTGGCCGCCGGCGTCAGCGCAGGGTCGATCGCCCTCGTCGGGTGGGCTCTCTCTTCCGCCGTCGAAGGGCTGGCCAGCGTCATCGTGATCTGGCGGTTCAGCGGAGGCCGCACATTGTCGGACACGGCGGAGGAGAGAGCCCAGAAGGCGGTGGGTGTCAGCTTCTGGCTGCTCGCGCCCCTCGTCGCCGTCGAGTCCATTCGGAACCTGGTTACGGGTCACCACCCCGAGTTCACGCTGCTCGGGATCGCGCTGACCGTAAGCAGCCTGCTGATCATGCCGGCTCTCGGCATCGCGAAGCAGCGCCTCGGCGCGCGCTTGAGTTCAGGTGCCACCGCCGGCGAGGGAGCTCAGAACCTGCTTTGCGCCTACCTGGCGGCTGCGGTACTGGCCGGGCTGGTCGGCAACAGCCTGTGGGGATGGTGGTGGCTGGACCCGCTCGCCGGTCTGGCGGTGGCGGCCGCCGCCGTCAGGGAAGGCCTGCATGTGTGGCGAGGAGAGAACTGCTGCGCCGTCCCGCCGGCAATGCTGGATCAACGGTGTGTCTGCGGTCCGGGTTGCACGGACGCCTGCTGCGCCCATCTCTCACCGAAGCACTGACTCAGCCCGCCTGAGGGTGGGCCCACGTTCCCGGCAGCGACCCTGGACGACCGCTGGTCATGGGCCACTGCAACAGGAGTTGCAATCGATGCAACACCGGTTGCATCATGGAGGGGCGTCATGTCGATCGACCAGGGCAAGATCGCCGCGGACACGCTCCAGCGCTCGTGGGTGATCGCCGTCTACCGGGCTCCGAAGGAACCTTCCACGGCTCGGGTCGCGGCCTGGCGCCGGCTGCACCGGCTGGGAGCTCTCTACGTCGGGCCATCGGTTTGCCTCATCCCTCGTGGGCTGACCGAGCAAAAAGCCCTGGACCAGATCGCCGACGGCGTGCGGTCAGCTGGCGGCACCTTCGACATGCTCGTCGTAGACGCGTTTTCCGAGGAGACGCAGGCGCTGCTGGCCGGCCGCTTCAACTCGGCGCGGGACGCGGAGTACTCCGAAGTGATAGAGCGCGCCCAGGCACTGAAGGTGGAGCTGGAGCGCGAAGGAGGGCGTGGCAAGTTCACTTTCGCCGAGGACGAGGAGAACGAGGCTGATCTGGACAAGCTGAAGCGCTGGCTGGGGACGATCGGCCGCCGCGACCTGTTCGGCGCGCCCGGACGCAGCGCGGCCGAGCAGTCCGTGCGTGAGGCCGCGGACGTCCTGCAGCGCTTTGCGGAGCGTGCGGCTCGACTGGAGGAGGAGACCCCGCCTTGATCCGGGATCTCGTCGTCGCGCTCGGCGCCTTCCTGCTCGGCGTCATCGCGGTCGTCTGGTCGACAGACCGGCTGCTCACCGGCATGGTCGGTCTCGCCACGTTGCTCCGCCTGGCTCCGTTCGCCATCGCAGGCATCTTCTCCGGCCTGGAGGCGGAGAACGTTGCGGTGGGCCTGGTCGCCGCGCACGCCGGTGCGCCGGACCTCGCGCTGGGCGCCGTCTTCGGGGGTGGCGTCTTCATCGTGTGCGTCGCGCTCGGACTGGGGGCGGTCCTCTTTCCACTGCGAGTTCAGCTGCCACCGGGGGTGCTCGTAGGCTTCGCGCTCGCGCCCGTCCTGGCCGGGCTCGCCCTGATCGGTGGACGCACCTCCAGGCTGGCCGGGATCGTCCTGCTGATGGCGTTTGCCCTCGCCCTCGGCTGCGTGGTCATCGCCTCGCGCACGCACCGCTTCCTGGCGGCCGACGAGATGCTGGAGGCCTCGGAGCGAGCGCGCCGCTGGTGGCAGGCGGTCTTGCTCACGTTGATCGGCGTCGGCGTCATCACCATAGGGGCGGAGCTGGTCACCTTCGGCGCTCAGCGGATGATCAGCCGGTTCTCTCTCCCCGCCGGGCTGATCGGAATGATCGTGATGCCGGCTGCCATCGAGCTCGAGGAGGTCATCCGGCAGGCGATCCCGGCGCGTGAGGGACGACCCGACGTCAGCGCGGGCAACCTGGTCGGGACCGTTCTCTACTTCGTGCTCTTCAACCTCGGACTGATCGCGCTGGCCGCCCCGGTCCGCGTCCCTGTGCTGACGCGGACTGTCGATTGGCCCTTTCTCGTGGCCGGTACGTGGCTGGCCACGCTGTTCCTCTGGCGCGGCGGTGTGAGCCGCGGCCAGGGAGCCGTCCTCCTCGCCCTATACGCCGGCTACGCGGCGGCACACCTGCTCGTGAGCTGACCATCATCACCATTGCGACCTGTCGTGCGAGATACCCCTACAGGGTATAATTGGGACGTGCCAGGATACCAATCGAACAAGAAGCTGGTCCAGGACCGCCTACGGCGGATCGAGGGCCAGGTGCGCGGGCTGCAAAAGATGGTCGACGAGGATCGCTACTGCATAGACGTACTGACGCAGGTCAGCGCTGCGAAGGCGGCCCTCGACGCGGTTGCGCTGGTGCTCCTCAAGGACCACACCGAAAACTGCGTGGTGGAGGCGATCGAGGCGGGCGACGGCTCCGAGAAGGTCCGGGAGCTGAACGACGCGGTCGAAAGGCTGGTGAGGGGATGACAGATCTAGCGGCAATCGCGGCCGCTGCGGTGATCACCGCAGGGCTCGGATGGTTCTTCTTCGGCCCCCGCAAGGCGAGGGCGGCGGAGATGACGGGCAAGCTCCAGGAGGTCACGGTTGTCGTCAAGGGCGGCTATTCGCCGGACATGATCCGCGTGCGCCAGGGTGTCCCCTTGCGGATGCTGTTCGACCGTCAGGAGAGCGGCGAGTGCACCTCACGCGTGGTGTTTCCCGACTTCGCCCAGAATCGATCGCTTCCCGCCTACGCCAAGACGGCTGTGGAGTTCACACCTGACCGCGCGGGCCGGTTTGGCTTCGCCTGTGGCATGAACATGGTCCACGGCACGCTCGTGGTGGAGCCCGGACCGTCGGGCAACGGCCACGCTGAGCGGCCTGCACCTGTGGCTGTTCAGGAGACGACTGCGGACGGCCCGGTCGACGACTCCGAGGCCGCCGAGCGCCGGACCGAGATCAAAGACCTCACGCGCCGTGTGCTTGTGGGCGCCGCGCTTACCGCGCCCGTGCTGTTCGCGGTGACGGCCGGCGGCGTCGTCAACGTCGGACCACTCAATAACCACTGGCTGCAGCTCGCGCTGATCACGCCCGTGATGCTGTACTCGGGGTGGCCCATCCACAGGATCGGCTGGCTCAGCCTCGCGCACCGTTCCGCGGAGATGAACTCCCTGATCACGGTCGGCACCACGGCCGCCTTCGCTTACAGCCTCCTCGCTACGGTGTCTCCCTGGCTCCTGCCATCTGGCCTTGGCGACGTGTACTACGAGACGGTCGGGGTCGTCATCACGCTGATCCTCCTCGGCCGGCTCTTCGAGGCTCGGGCCAAAGCCGGCACCGGCGAAGCAATCCGCAAGCTGATCGGCCTCCAGGCGCGCACCGCGCGCGTTGTTCGAGGCGGCACCGAAGTCGAGGTCCCGGTCGAGGACGTCGCCCCTGGCGACATGGTGACTGTGCGGCCGGGCGAGAAGATCCCGGTCGACGGCGAAGTGGTTGACGGCGAGTCTTCGGTGGACGAATCGATGGTCAGCGGCGAGCCGATCCCGGTCACGAAACGGTCCGGTGACACCGTCATCGGCGCCACCATCAACGGGACCGGCGCCTTCCGCTTCCGCGCCACCAAAGTTGGCCGCGACACCATGCTGGCCCAGATCATTGCCATGGTGCGGCGCGCGCAGGGGTCCAAGGCGCCAATCCAGCGGCTCGCGGACACGGTGTCGAGCTACTTCGTGCCGGCGGTGATCGGGATCGCCCTCTGGACCTTCGTGGCCTGGTTCGTGCTGGGCCCGCAGCCCGCAACCACCCAGGCGCTGGTCAGCGCGGTCGCCGTCCTGATCATCGCGTGCCCGTGTGCGCTAGGTCTGGCCACCCCGCTGTCGGTGATGGTGGGAACCGGCAAGGGCGCCGAGCACGGGATCCTCATCCGATCTGCCGAGGCCCTTGAGACCGCCCACAAGCTGACCTCGGTGGTACTGGACAAGACCGGCACGATTACCCGTGGTGCACCGGCGCTGACCGACGTTGTCACGGTGGACGGCATTGGCGAGGAGGAGCTCGTGCGACTCGCCGGTTCAGCCGAGCGGCCGTCGGAGCACCCGCTGGCTACCGCGGTGGTAGCTGGATCTCGGTCGCGGGAGCTCATGCTCGCCCAACCCCAGAGCTTCGAGTCGATCACCGGCAAGGGTGTGAGGGCCATCGTCGACGGCAGAGCGATCCTTATCGGCAACCCCGCGCTGCTGGAGGGCGAAGGCATTGACGTCGCGCCGCTCAGGGGCGCCACAACGACTCTTTCAGCCGGCGGCAAGACTCCGCTCCTGGTCGCCGTCGACGGCAAGGCGGCCGGCGTCCTTGCAGTCGCGGACACCGTCAAAGAGGAGTCAGCGCCCGCAGTCGCCGATATGCGCGATATGGGCCTCAGGGTAGTGATGATCACCGGCGACAACCGCCGCACCGCCGCAGCGATCGCCCACCAGGTCGGCATCGAGCGGGTGCTGGCCGAAGTGCTGCCCGACCGCAAGGCGGCGGAGGTGCAGCGCCTTCAGTCCGAGGGCCAGCGGGTGGCGATGGTTGGCGATGGAATCAACGACGCGCCCGCGCTCGCGCAGGCCGACGTCGGCATGGCAATCGGGGCGGGCACCGATGTCGCCATTGAGTCGTCCGACATAACCCTGATCTCGGGGGCTCTCACGGGAATCGGGACCGCTATCCGGCTCAGCCGCGCCACGATGCGCAACATCCGGCAGAACCTGTTTTTTGCCTTCGCCTACAACGTCGTCGGGATCCCGGTCGCGGCTGGGGTTCTGTACCCCGTCATAGGGCTCCGGCTGAGCCCGATGATCGCCGCGGCGGCGATGGCTCTCAGCTCGCTCTCGGTCGTGTCGAACGCCAACCGCCTGCGCGGCTTCAAGCCATTGCCAGCGGCCGCCCAGCTCACACCTGTTGGCCGCGAGCCGGTCGTCGAAGTCGGTGCGGCGGCGCCGCCGATGGCGCACGATCCGGTTTGCGGCATGGAGGTCGATCCGGCTCAAGCGGCGGCAACGCTCGATGTTGACGGAACCCGGTACTACTTCTGCTCGACGGGCTGCCGCGACGAATTCGCTGCCCGGCAGCAGGCGAAGCGCCCGGCCTGACAACAGTCCAGATGCTGCGCTGGCGGCGGTGGGGGGCGATCAATTTCACGACTCTTTGCGGTATTGATGTCCGGAATGCGCCGCTGGCCTCGACGTCTCTCCCGAGAGGCACTACAGAGGTGCCGGCAAGGAGGAGAACCGCATGAAGTACATGATCCTGACCTACGCCTCGCAGCAGGATTACGACGCGTTGTCGGGGAAGCCCGGCGGCAATGTGGCCTGGTCTGCAGAGGACTTCGCGGCGATGGGCGCGTTCATGGAATCGTTCAACAAGCAGCTGGCCGAGTCCGGCGAGCTCGTTGAGACGCGGGGCCTGGCCGCCCCGGTCCACGCCCGGCGACTTCAGCTGCAGAACGGCGTTCCGGTGGTGACGGACGGGCCCTACGCCGAGACCCAGGAGGTCCTCGCGGGCTACTGGATCGTGGATTGTGTGAGCTTCGACCGGGCAACCGCGATCGCCGTCCGGCTGTCGAGCTGCCCTGGACCGGCGGCCGCCTCCTCGCCCGTGGCCGACGTTCGGCCCATCGTCGAGTCCCGGAACGAGCTCGAGCTCTGATCACTCTCCGTAGCTGACAGCGACGTCGGGGGCCTGCTTCGCCAGTTGGCGCCGCAGGTCCTCGGCGCCGTGGTGCGGCGCTACGGGCATTTCGATACCGCCGAGGACGCGGTGCAGGAGGCCTTGATCGCGGCCGCTCTCGGGTGGCCAAACGACGGCGTCCCGGAGAATCCCCGCGCCTGGCTGGTCACGGTCGCCGCCCGCAGACTGACAGACCTGCTGCGCAGTGAGCAGGCTCGCCAGCGTCGTGAGAACGCCGTCGCCCGGCGGATGCTGCCTGAAGAATGGCTGGCGCCCCCGGCCGACAGGCCGGCATCGGAGTCTGACGACTCGCTCATCCTGCTGTTCATG
>DATFWQ010000295.1:0-5946 GCA_035259145.1 Candidatus Dormiibacterota bacterium
GATGCCAGCGCCGGGCGCCGTCAACGCGTGCGGCCTCGTAGAGATCAACCGGGATGGTCTGCAGGCCTGCCAGGAACGCTATCGCGTAGAACGGAGTGCCCCGCCAGGTGTTCACGATCATCAGCGCGGTCAGTGCCGTCCCGGTGTTACCAAACCAGTTGGGGCCGGGAAAGCTCACCAGGTGGAGGTGCACTGCCGCCCAGTTCACGACGCTGAAAGTGGGATCGAACATCCACTTCCAGGCCAGGGTTGAGAGCACGGTCGGGATGATCCACGGCAGCAGCAGCGCAGCCCTGACGAAGCGCTGAAATGGGAAGACCTGGTTCAGCAGCAGCGCCATAGACATTCCGAGGGTCAGCTTGAACACGGTCGTCACGCCGGTGTACAGGAACGTGTTGGTGAGCGCCTGCATGAACGGCTTGTCGACCGTGAGCTCGAACTTGTAGTTGGAGAGCCCGATGAAATGGCCCAGGTCGGTCAGCTCGGCGCTGCTGAGCGACAGCCAGAGACCGAAAAGGAACGGATAGGCCAGAAAGACGACGAGCAGCGTCAGGGTGGGTATGAGAAGCAGGTAGCCAAGCCCTCGCTCGCTTGAGAGAAGGCGAATGTGCAGCGGTCTGCCCTCTACCGCCTTCTCCGCGCGCCGCGCGACCGTTGCCATGGACCAGATAGCTCCTCAGGTGGGCCGCTCGAAGATCGCCTTGAGCCGGGACTCCGCCTCTTTGATGGACGACTCCATGTCGCCGGTGCCGTTGTCCTGCAGCGACTTCGCGAACATGTCAGCCACGATGTACTGGGTCTGGGCCTGGGCGGTCTGCTTGCTCGGCGGCGCTGGCCAGCCCGGCCACTTGCCCGGCTTCACGACCTGCTGGAACGCCTTCATCTTGGGGTCGGCGTTTGGACTGAAGAACACCGGGTCGTTGTCGAACCCCGAGAAGGGCCCAGCATTGTATCCACCGGCGATGGTCGTGTACTTGAAGTAGGTGTCCTTGTCCATCAGGTAGAGGAGCAGCGCCTTCGCGGTGTCCTTCTCCTGCGACCACTTCATCACGGCGTGGTTGAAGATCAGGTTCATCGTGAAGAGGCCCTTTGGTCCGGCCGGCACGACGGAGTTGTCGCTGAGCTTGTCGAACTTCTTGAACTCCACCTTCTCGCGGATGTAGATGCTGGCCCCGTTCAAGGTGGCGCTTATGCGGTCAGCGTGATACGCCTGGTTGTTGTCCGGATCGAGCCACTCGGGGTGCACGACGAACCCGGCCTTGACTGCGTTCTGGGCCCACTGGACGGCGTTGCGCGTCTCTTTGGAGTTGATGGCGACCGTCTTGCCGTCTGCGTTGACTTCCTTGCCACCGAAGCTCCAGAGCACCGGGTTCCACATCGTCAGCGAGTCACCGTAGGCATGGCCGACGGTCTGGGCGATCGGCGGGAGGTTGGCCGTTTTGATCTTGCTGGCTGCCTGCGTGAACTCGTCCCAGGTCTTGGGGAACTCGGTGATGCCTGCCTTCTGGAAGTAGTCGGTCCGCCACGTCCAGGCGTTCGGGACTATCGTGTAGGGGACGGCCCGGTAGATGCCATCGACCTTGCAGAAGGCGTCGTTGACCGGCGCCACCGCGCCGCCCAGCCTCTGCTTGAGGAGGTTCACCTCGTTGGTGACGTCCTCGCAGGCCGTGGTGTACAGGTGCGGCCATCCATACTGCATCTGGATGATGTCGGGCCCGCTGTTGGCCTCGACGGCCGCGGCAGTCCGGGTCTGCAGCTGGTCGGCGGTGATCCGCTCCACCTTGACGTTGACGCCGAACTTGGAGCCGAACTCGCTGGCCTGCCGGACGAATTCGGTGTCGGCGGCGGGCACGAAATGAACCCACTGCAGCAGGTTTATGCTCGCGCCTGACCGCGGCGTAGGTATCGCCGCCTTGGGCGTGGCTGCCGGCTGAGCGGTGCCGCCACCGCACGCCTCCAGCAGCGGTCCCGCGGCAAGCCCGGCTGCGACGGCGCCGGCAGCGCCGAGGAACTTGCGCCGGGTCCAGGGGACCCAGTCCTTGCGCTCGAAGTCGAAGAAGTATTCGGGCCTGTCGGCCATCGGTGACCACCTCCCAGCTTCCGTGCCCGCCGGAGTCGGTGGGCCACCGACATCCTAGCACTCGCCCGACCAGCCTCCAAATGGCGTGCGGCCTGGGGGCTGCGTCAAACTGGCAGCAGCTGGAGGCCTTCAGAGGCAGCCGGTAAGAAGGAGGAGCAGATCGGTGGGAGAGCTCGAGGTCCAGGTCGAAGCGAGTGAAGTCGGGTTCGACGCGCGACGGCTCGCGCGGATCGATCGGCACTTTGGGCGGTACGTCGACGACGGCCGGCTGCCGGGCTGGCTCGTCGTCGTGAGCCGCCAGGGCAGAATCGTACATCTGGCGGCGTGCGGCCAGAGGGACAAGGAGGCTGGCCTGCCAGTAGAGCTTGACACCCTGTTCCGCATCTACTCGATGACCAAGCCCGTCACCTCGGTGGCGGCGATGATGCTGTACGAACAGGGGGCGTTCGAGCTGCAGGACCGGGTCAGCCGGTTCGTGCCGGCGTTCGCAGACGTGCGCGTCTACTCCCGCGGATCAGCGCTCAACCCGGCGACAGAGCCGGCCACGGAGCCCGTCCGGATCTGGCACCTGCTGACTCACACAGCGGGCCTGACCTACGGCTTCCACCACGCCCACCCGGTCGACGCCATGTATCGTGCAGCCGGCTTCGAGTGGGGTTCTCCCAGGGGCATGGACCTGGCTGCATGCTGCGACGCGTGGGCGCACCTGCCGCTGCTGTTCCAGCCAGGCACGGAGTGGAACTACTCAGTCGCCACAGATGTGCTGGGGCGGGTGATCGAGGTCGCGTCGGGCCAGTCGCTCGACCGCTTCTTCGCCGAGCGCATCTTCGACCCCCTGGGTATGACCGACACTCGCTTCTGGGTGGACGCACCAGACGCCGACCGGCTGGCCGCGCTCTACATCCCCGACTCGGACGGCAGGGCAGCGCGAAACGACGCGATGGGCCGGGAGGCGCTCCGCCCTCCGACCAGTCTTTCCGGCGGCGGCGGCCTGGTCGGCACCGCCGGGGACTATCACCGTTTTGCGCAGATGCTGCTGCGAGGAGGCGAGCTCGACGGGGTGCGGCTGCTCGGGAGCCGGACGGTCAGATACATGACATGCAATCACCTGCCGGGCGGCGTAGACCTGGAGTCGTTCGGTAGGCCGCTCTTTTCCGAGACCACGTTCAATGGCGTCGGATTTGGCCTCGGGTTCTCGGTGATGCAGAACCCTGTTCACAACAGGGTCCTCTCGACTCCTGGGGAATTCGCCTGGGGCGGCGCCGCGAGCACCGCCTTCTGGGTGGACCCGGCTGAGAGGATCACCGCGATGTTCTTCACGCAGCTGCTGCCCTCCAGCACGCTCCCTATCCGTGGTCAGCTGCGGCAGCTGGTATACCAGGCCCTGGTCGATTGACACTACCCTACAGCTCGCGTGGACAAGCTCATCCAGATCCACTTCAAGGCGGTCACCAAGCGCTTTCCCGACACCACACTCGGCCTCCAGGAGGCCAGCTGGGCGATCGAAGAGGGTGCCCGGGCGTGCCTCCTCGGTAGGCGGGGTTCGGGCAAGACGACAGCGGTCCGGATCCTGGAGGGGTCGCTCGAGCCTACCGGCGGCTCCGTCCTCCTCCTGGGCGTAAACATCGCCCAGGAGCCGCGTCGCTACCGCAGCATCCGCAAGCGGGTCGGCATCGTTCCTCAAAACCCGGGGATGTATTCGGACCGCACTGCCGGCGAATACCTGGCGCTTGCCTGCAGCCTGTACTCCGATCGGGACCGTGTGATCACGCCAGACGAGGCCGAGGAGATGCTCGGCCTGAGCGAGTATCGCCACACCCGGATGGACTACCTGTCGACCAACTACCAGCGCCGACTGGCACTTGCGGCAGCACTCGTCGCCGATCCGGAGGTCCTGATTCTGGACGAGCCGACCGCTGGAATGGAACCCCTTCCGGCCCACGACCTGCGCAACTACCTGGAGCTGGCGATGAGAAACCGGACCACGCTCCTCTGCACCGCCAACCAGGAGGAGGCGCAAAGGCTCTGCAACTACGTCATCAGGCTGCATGGTGGCCGGGTCGAGGCTGAGGGCACCTGGGACCAGATCCGTGAGGGCTCTCTGCCGCGGCTGCGCGTGGCTGCTCGCGAGGGCGTCGACCGGTTGCTGGCCGAGCTCCAGAAGTTCGGCTTCAACGCCGAAGCCGACCAGGGCTCTGTGCTCGTCGAAGTCCCCAACGTACGGAACGACGGGCCCGAGCTGCTGCGCAAACTGCTCAACGAGGCCAAAGTGGAGGTCTACGAGTGCGCGCCGGTCCGGCCGTCCCTCGAAGGCATGTTCGTGGAGGCAGGCCGTTGAGCCTTCTCGGCTCCGACACCCGCCTGCTCTGGGACAAAGAGGTTCAGCAGCTCACTCGAAGCCCGTATGCGATGCTGACCAGCTTCGTCGTCCCAGGCGCGTTGGTCGTAATAGGTCCCGTCTTTGCGGTCGTAACCGAGCACTTCAAGAGGGAGTACTACGCGCCGGCACCACCACACTACGCGGGCGTCGCAGTGCCGCCGCAGGCGGGCAACCTGCTCGGCTTCAGCTCGATCCACCGCACCGTCGCAGAGGTGACGGCCGGTCGCTCCGATGCTGAAGGCTACTTTCTGTACATCCTGCTGCCCGTGCTGTTCGTACTGGCCGCCCTGCTGACTCCGGTGTTGACGGCACTGCACTCGCTTATCGGCGAGCGCGAGCGTCGATCGCTGGAGCTCCTCATGGCGCTGCCTGTCCTGGTCAACGACATCGTGACCGCCAAGCTTGCCGCCAATGTCTCGATGGCCCTGGCCACAATCCTTCCAATGTTCGGGGTAGACGCCATCCTGCTGATGAACGTCGCTCACGTCGGCTGGACCTTCGTGGGCTGGGCGGCCGTTCTGCTCGTTGGCTCGGTGGCGGCCTCAGTCGGCGCAAGCCTGCTGCTCGCACTGACGGCCAGGGATCTACGCACGGCCATGTCGTCGGGCAGCCTGATCATCGCGGTGCCGCTCAGCCTCACGGGGTTGTGCGTCGCGCTCATCCCCGGCGTCGAGCGCTTCGCCGTCCTCGGTCTGCTGCTCTTCGCGCTCGGCATAGGAGCGGTCTACGGCGGGCTGCGCTGGCTGACCTACGAACGCTATACGACATAAGGCCACCCGGCCGTGCGACCGCTCGCGCGCCCTGCGGCGTTAGCCTTTCATGTCATCCCTTTGACAAAAAGAGCGAACAGGGAGCGCAAACATACATGGGAATCTTTCGTGGCGAGATACGGCGCGAGTTCATCGCGCGGCCTGACCAGGCCAAGAACCAGATCCTCTACAAGTGGCCGGATACCAACATCCGCAAGCTGACCCAGCTCACCGTCCAGCAGGACGAGCTGGCGGTCTTCTTTCGCGACGGCCTCGTACAGGGCACCATCAACCCCGGGCGGTGCACCCTCGACAGTTCTGAGATCCCATTCCTGGGCAGGTTGGTCGACGCCGCATCTGGCGGCAACCTGTTCAAGACCGAGATCTACTTCGTCTCGACGCGGGAGTTCCCCAACCTTCCTTTCGGAGGGATGATCGACAACGTGGTCGATCCCGAGACCAGCCTTGCCGTTGGTCTGCGCGTCTTCGGTGAGTACTCGCTGAAGGTGGTCGAGCCCCAATCGCTGATCCTCAACCTGGTGGGGACCCAGAACATTCAGACCAACGAGCAGGTGACCGACTGGATGCGCGAGCAGCTCCTGAAGGTTCTGCGGACGGACGTGACCAGCCACATCGTGTCACAGAACTGGCCGATACTCGGAATCGCTGCGCACACCGACGAGATCGAAGGCGAGACTCTCGCCAAGGTCCAGCGCTTCATCAACACGTATGGCCTG
>DATFWQ010000296.1:0-9264 GCA_035259145.1 Candidatus Dormiibacterota bacterium
TCATGGCCTCGTGGCCGGCGTCTGGGTCGCTCGAGGAGTGAGAGTGCCACCGCGCAACGCGCTTCTGACGGATCTGATCAGGCCGGCGACCTACCGGGCGAGCCTAGCCGCGACGCTGCTGCTTGGCCCGGCCGACCATGACTCCGGCCTTCCGTTGGTAGCCTCCACCTCCGGACCCCTCCGGTGCCCCCTCCCCCCTTTCTCGTGTGGGTTAGTAGCCGCTGGGCGTCTTGCAGCTGAAGATCGAGACGAGCTGCCGTGTCTCCGTCTTCCCGCACTTGGGGCAGGTTGGGGGCTCCGTCTTGAGCTTCTCGTGGTCGCTCATGGGCATGCTCAGCTCGAAGCGCTCGCCGCAGTCCTGACACTCGAACTCATAGACTGCCATCGCATCTCCTTTTGGGCATAGCAACGTAATAGCTACTCAATAGAACGCCTGGGGACCGCCTACGTCAACTGCCGAAGAGCCGATCGAGCACAAATCGGCCAACCGCCACACTGCCAATTGGCTGGCATGACGGACGACCCGTATACTCCGCACTGCGTGCGAAGCATCGTTTCCATGAATTCGACCGGGCGCCTCACGCTGCCCGCCGAGGCCCGGCGCGCTTTGGGCTTGAGCGGTGAGGCATTCTTTGAGGTCCATCTCGAGGGAAACGCGGTGGTCCTGAAGCCGGTCGCCATCGTGCCGTTGGAGAACGTGCGCCCCCAGGGCGCAGCACAGCGCCGAGCGGACTGACACCGTGACGTGGCCAGCCTGAGACAGCGGCGTCGGGCTGCGGATGGAGCTTGCGCCGGCGCCTGTGCGCCAGAGTCATCCCGAGCACGACCAGTACGATCCCAGGGAGGAACCGTCGACCGCGTCGCCGCGTCGGCCGCCACACGCGCCAATTCTTGAACGCAGCGACATGACACACGCAGAATTAGTGCTCGACGCCAAAGCGGAGCTGGCCGAGGGTCCCTGCTGGCTTGCCGACCGGGGCCTCCTCGCCTGGGTCGACATCATGGCTGGGCGGGTGCATCTGTTTGACCCTGCGACCGGTGCCGATCGTGCCGTCGAGATCGGACAGCCCGTGGGCGCCGCCGTCCCCACCGACGATGGCCGGCTGGCCCTGGCCGTTAGCGATGGGTTTGCGCTTCTCGACCTGAAGAGCGCGCACGTCGAGCTGATCGTCGAGGTCGAGCGCGAGCTGAGCGGGAACCGCATGAACGACGGCAAGTCCGACCCTGGGGGGCGCTTCTGGGCCGGCACGATGGCACTCGACATGCGAGCGGGAGCAGGCGCTCTGTACCGGCTCGACGCGAAGCGCAACGTCGAATTGATGGTCCCTGGTGTCAGCGTCTCCAATGGTCTGGGGTGGAGCCCAGACAGCCGGTTGATGTACTACATCGACTCGCCAGAGCGCCGAGTAGACGTTTTCGACTTTGACGCGACGTCAGGTGCCATCGCCAACCGCCGCCCGTTCTTGAGGGTCGGCGGTGGCGATCCGGACGGAATGGCAGTGGATGCCGGTGGCGGACTCTGGGTGGCCGTCTGGGGCGCTGGGAAGGTCCTCCACTTCCTCCCCGACGCCACCCTTTCCGACGAGATCGACCTGCCGGCATCGCGGGTTACCAGTTGTTGCTTCGGCGGGCCTGACCTTCAGGACCTGTACATCACCAGCGCCTGGCAAGGAATGGCCGAGGACCAGCGGTCTCGAGAACCGCTCGCCGGTGGCATATTTCGCAGCCGGCCGGGCGTTCAGGGGCAGCCTACTCGCGAGTACCGCACCCGGTCTTAGAGGCTCTCAGGACTCGGTGGAGCGCGACGACTCCCAGGCCGACGATGCTCGCGGTAGCCACCACATGCCAGAGCACGATGGCGCCGACCGCCGCGCCCGGTGCGAGGCCGATCGAAGTCAGCAGGAGCGTCCCCCCCGCTTCCAGGCTCCCGACGTAGCCAGGGGCCGCCGGCAGCAGGTACATGAAGAGGAGCGTCACCTGCGCCACGATGGCCGAGGTGATGGGCACTGCAAGGCCCAGGGCAAAGAAGAGCATTGCGAAGGCGAGTCCGTCGAGGCTGACCGCCACTGCGGACGTGGCCACCAACAGAGCCAGGCGCCGGCGTGACACCGACCCGAGTCCACTCCAGAAGGCGACGCTGTGCCTCGTCAGCGCCTCGGTCCAGGAGCGGCGCAACTTCCGGCGTACAGGGCCGCACGTCGCAAGCCGGGGACCGAGATAGGCGCCACCGGCGATGACCACCAGACCTGCGGCGGCCAGGCCCAGGATGATCGCCAGCGCCGGAAGTGCCGGCAGCTGGCTGTCGGTGGCGGTGGCCTTCAGGATGGTGCCGGCGCCGAGCACGGCGGTCACGCCCCCCAGGTCGAAGGCGTGGTCAGCCACGATCAGGCCCAGTGCAGCCGCGGCCGGCTGACGCTGGCGTTTTGCCAGCCACCACAGCCTGAGCCCCTCGCCGGTCCGAAACGGCAGAACGTAATTGGCCAACCCTGTCGCCGCGTTGACCCACAGCGCCTCCAGGAGACCGACGTGGGCGCGGCCGCGCAGCAGCAGCGCCCAGCGGGCCGCGCGCACGAGCTGGCCGAGCAGCGTGAGGGCCACGATCGCCAGCAGCGGGGTGAGGTGGCGGGGCTGGAGATGCTGCGCCACCAGGCTCAACGGCATGCTTCGGAGCAGCACCGCCAGCGCAACCACACCGACCAGGGTGCTCGCGGCACCGCGGTGCCATGGGTTAGCCCACGCGGCGTATACCGCCCCATAAAGAGCTCGCAACTCCCGAACAGCCATCAGCAGCAAGGCGACAATACCCCGCTCAGGCGTCCTCGCGCCGGGCCCATTTGACATGGTTTGTAGGGTTACGTGATATCATTGAGGTTACTTCTACTGATCTCTACTCTGTGAGGTTTTGGTGTGGAGAACGCCTGGAAGAGCGTGGCCGCAGTGTCCGAGCGGCCCCGCCGCGAGAACGAATACCGCCGGATGCTGGCGCTGACCGACAAGCTGCTCGGCCATCTGGAGCTGCTCAACATGAGTGGCCAGCGCGATCTCGATGTCGTCACTCAGCGTGACATCGCGAGGACGATGGGCGAGCTCACGGCACGAGCGCGAGGTCGGTTTCCCCGTGCGAACACTGTTCAGCAGGCGCTCGACGGTCTATTCGAGGTCCAGGAAGAGCTGATGGTGCCGTTGCAGCGGATGCTTCACTGGGAGCCTCTGCTGTCAGCTCAGATTGGTCGCAGCGCGTGATGCCCGCCCGACAACGAGTTGTGGCCCGGGACAAATGGAGGCTGCTGCGTGATCGGTCGCTGTCGGACACCCCGCGTTTTCTCACAGATGATCGGGCGCCGGGCGCACGACCTTGCCGGCGCATCTGCCGGCTCTCTTTTTAGGAGACGATCTCCAGTTCCGGATAGCGGAGAGCAGTGAGGCGGCCGCCGCCGGCGCCGCCGGTATCCAGGTCTACCGTCCGGCCTTGCCAGCGAACACACGCCACCGGTGAGTGACCGTGGACGACAAGCGCTCTTCCCCGCCATTTCTGCTGCCAGCCGGCCTGGCCGTGAAGGCAGAAAGCACGGATACGCGCTGTGTCTCGGCCTACCATCTCGGGCAGGATCCCGGCGTGAGTGACGACCAGTGAGCCGCCCGCAAGCACATAGTGGCTGGGGAGGCCTTCAAGGAAGGCGGCGCCACCTTCCGGCAGCTTCACGGTGCCTGCACGCACAGCGAGTGCGTCCTGGTCGCCGCGCACGCACAGAGCCCTTCCAGCCGCGGTGGTGGCCATGACGAGGCGCACGACCCCTGAGCTGTCCCGGCCCGGGCCGACCAGGTCCCCCACGAGCAGCACCTTGCGCTCGTCCGGATGCGAAACACCCTGGGCATCGCCGGAGGGCCCAATCCCCACCTCGTAGCCAAGGCGGCGGAGCAGTTCCACCAGGTCAGGCAGCCGCCCGTGGACGTCACCGATGATGTCGAATGGCCCCCTCTCCCATCGCCGGTTGACCGGGAGGGGCGCCCGGCGCAGGATCGCGGCCTCCATTGATTCAGTGGAATCGAACACATGAACGGCGTCGAAGCCCTCTTCAGGCAGGGCCGGCAGAGACCGCAGAATGGCCTCGCGCTGGGCACGGATCACCCGCGATCCCACAGAACGCCCGGGACGCGCTCGGTCGCGCGCAACGCACACCTGCTCCGGGAGGTCGAATACGAGCGCGACGGCCGCGGTGTCGTGCGCTCCAGCCAGCGTGAGAAGCGGGCGCCGGTCAATGGGGCGCGCATTGACTGCGTCGATGACGGTCAGACGCCGCCTCCGGAGGCGCAACCCGGCGATCAGATGCAGAACCTGGAACGCCGCGGGAGTGGCCGATTGGTCAGCTTCATCGTCTGCGATCAGCGCTCGGCAGAAGTCGGAAGAGATGACCTCGGTCGGCTTGAAACGCGTTCGGGCGAACGTGGTCTTCCCGGCGCCGGCGGGACCGACCAGGATCAGTAGCGCCAGCTCGGGGATCTCGATCCGCACAACCGTCCAGCCTGGTACGACGCTTGCTGCTCGGCGGCGTCACATCGTCGCCGGTCGCCGAGTCGGCGCCTCATCAAGACGCGGTCGACTTCTCCAGGTGGCCGCCGAACTTGAAGCGCATCGCCGAGAGGACCCGGTCGGCGAACTCGGCCTCGCCGCGAGAGGCGAATCGCTGGTACAGGGCCGCGCTGAGGACAGGAGTGGGCACCGCCTCATCGATGGCCGCTGAGATGGTCCAGCGCCCCTCACCGGAATCCGAAACTCGGCCCGTAAAGTTGCTGAGGCCGGGGTTCTCGAGCAACGCGGCTGCCGTCAAGTCGAGCAACCATGAGCCGATGACGCTCCCTCGCCGCCAGAGCTCCGCCACCTCTGCGAGGTTCAGGTCGTATTGATACAGCTGGGGGTTGCGAAGTGGAGCCGTCTCGGCATCTGCGTCCAGGCCCTGCTTGCCCACGTCAGCGTGGTGCAAGATGTTCAGCCCCTCGGCGTAGGCCGCCATCAACCCGTACTCGATGCCGTTGTGGACCATCTTCACGAAGTGGCCGGCGCCGGACGGACCGCAGTGCAAGTAGCCTTGCTCAGCCGTGGTGCCCGCCTGCTCGCGTCCCGGAGTTCGGGGCGCAGCGTCGACACCGGGCGCCAGAGCTGCGAAGATCGGCCCCAGGCGCTGCACCGGCCCGGCGTCGCCTCCGATCATCAGGCAGTATCCGCGCTCGAGTCCCCACACACCACCGCTGGTACCGACGTCCAGATAATTCAGCCCTTCCTCCCGCAGCGCCGCGGCGCGCCGGAGGTCGTCGTGGTAATAGGAGTTGCCACCGTCTATCACGATGTCACCCTCGTTCAGCAGGGGTGTAAGTTCGGAGAGCTCCCGGTCGACGATCGCGGCCGGGACCATCAGCCAGACAGCTCGCGGGCGGCGCAGGCTGGCGACGAAGTCGGCCAGCGAAGCCGACCCGACGGCACCCTCACCCGCCAGGGCCGCGACTGCCTGGGGGTGGACGTCGTAGACGACGCAGTCGTGGCCCGCTCGCATCAGGCGACGGACCATGTTGGCGCCCATTCTGCCTAGACCGATCATTCCCAGCTGCATCAGGTTGACCTCAACGTCTAAGCGTAACCATCTGCGTCAGGGCGCCTACGTCTCGTACAAGCTCACCGGGCATCTGCTCGGGGTCTCGCGACCACCAACCAGAGCTGCCGGCCATTGAAGCCAACTACCGTCAGTTCCCAGCCAGGCGCGCCACCACGGGAGCGAAGGACTCGATCGCGTCGGCTTGCACGGTGATGTACGAGATCCCGAACATCTCCCGACGGCGCTGCAGTTCGTCTGCCATCTGTCCGACACTGCCGATCAGCACAAGCGGGATCTGGAGCACCTCGGCCGCTCCGAGTCCAAAGCCTTGACCCACAACAGCTGCCGCAGCGTCCCGGTCATCTGTGACGGCCAGGAAGAAGGTCTGGACCTGAAGCTCGATCTCGTCGAAGCGGGGGCCTGCAGCCTCTCTCACCCAACCGATCTTGCGATGGAACGCGGCAGGAGTCACGTCGGCGGCCATCTCGCGACCGACCCGTCCGGCACCCAGGTTGGCGTTGATGCCGACGACGTCAGCCTCGCGTCCCGCTATGGACAGCATCCTGCGGCCACCGCCACCCATGACGATAGGAGGATGCGGGCGCTGGACAGGTTTTGGGTGCCCCTCCAGCTCCGAGATGGAGTAGTGTCGGCCCTGGAAGGTCAAGGGCCCATCTGCCATCAGGCCCTTGATCACATGCACAGCCTCCTCCATCCGCCCGAGGCGCACGCCTGCCTGGTCATGCTGGATACCTGACTGCTCGTAGTCCGTCGTGAGCCAGCCCGCGCCCAGGCCGAGCTCAGTTCGCCCGCCGGAAAGTACATCGAGCGTTGCCATCTCCTTGGCCAGCACCACGGGGTGCCGGTAGTCGTTGTCGAACACCAGGCTGGCGATCCGAAGGGTCGTAGTGGCCGCAGCCGCCGCGCCCATCGCGGGGACAGGTGCAAACTGGGCGCCGAAGTGATCAGGCATAGACAACGTCGAGTAGCCCATGGACTCGACGCGCCGGGCGAGCTCCATCCAGGCGGCGCCGTCACTCGCGCTGGACGCCTGGACCGCAAACCTGAAGGGCCGTTCGTGTGGGCTCACGCGCGGCCACATTGTAGGGGCGTTAGCCGTCCGGCGAGCGGCCCCCCGGCCGGACTCTTTCCGGCCGGACGCCAACACCAATAACCCTTCCCGGCACACGGTCGAGGAAGGGCGTCCGGAGCAGGACCCTGGCCGGCAATGGCAGCTTCGCCGTTCGCCCGGCCAGGACCGGCTTGACGATGGTCGACTGCAGCAGCGCCTGGAAGCGTTGAGTGAGTGCAGTTGGGAGCCGCCGGCGGCGCTCGACCCTGGCCAGCAGCTGGTCAGCGACCTGACCACGCATGAGGGCGCCGACCAGGATGTTGTACGCGGCCACCGCGTCCTGGATGGCCATGTTCAGGCCAACACCACCGATCGGGCTCATCGCGTGGGCGGCGTCCCCGATCAAGAGCAGCCCGGGTAGCCACCAGCGGTGCACATGGTTGGACCGGACCGTAAGAAGCTTGACGTCGTCCCAGTCGCGGATCTCACGTACACGCTCACCGAGCTCGGGAGCGAGCTGAAGTAGGGTCTCGCGGAATGAATCAATTCCGGCAGGCTTGATGTAATCGCCGGAGCCCTTGGGGATGATGTAGGCGACCTGCCAGTAATCGTTCCGGTTGATGAAAACGGCAAGGCGCCCCTGACGCATCCGAGCCTGGATGGCGTCGGATTCGTCCGCCCGGCGGGTAACCCGGAACCAGAAGACGTCCATGGGTGGCGAGGTCTCCTCAAAGGTGATCCCGCTTTGCTTGCGGACCACCGAATCACGCCCGTCCGCGCCGACCGTAAGCAGAGCGTGGATCTCGCCGTCGCCCTGCGGGCCGTGGAAGCGGACGCCTGCCACACGGCCGTGGGAGACGACGAGGTCGGTAACCTCGGTCCGCATCAGCAGCTGGAAATTGGGAAGCTTTCGCCCTTCCCCGGCCAGGAGGTCTAAGAAGTCCCACTGAGGCACGAAGGCAAGGAACTTGTACCTGGTCCGGATCTTGCTCAAGTCGACATCCAGCGGCCCCGTGCCAGTCGGTAATGTCGCCCGCCTCACTTCGCTGTGGGGCAGTGAAAGGAAGGCCTCTATCAAGCCGATGTCATCGAGGACCTGCAGCGTTGAAGGATGGACGGTGTCTCCCCGGAAGTCCCGCAAGAAGTCAGCATGCTTCTCGAGAATGGTCACGTCGACCCCCGCGCGAGCAAGCAGGAGACCCAGCATCAATCCCGCGGGACCACCGCCGGCTATGCAACAGGCGCGCGTGGTGGCCACCTCGCGCTCACCGCGCACTGCCTCGGCCGCGGCGGCTGGAGAACCCGTCATGGCCCTGAGGCGACACCCGTCTGACGCATTCCCCGCCAGTGCACTGCAGCTTCGTCCTCCAGGGTTTCCAGCCTATGGAAGCCGCAACATCCTCTCGACTGGCGTGCAACAGTCAGAGGGCCCTGGTGAAGGGCAGAGAGGAGGTTGCCCGGCCGGTCCTGGCGCCCGAGTCACGGAGCCCAGGATCGATCGTGGCCCTCACGGATCTTGCTCCCCTACAGTCAGACTGAAGTGAAATGTGGGCCCGCGCCGGCTGGCGATCCGCGAGGTGGGCCCGGAGGCAAACTCAATGACTGACGGTTCCTGGACGCGTTATCAGCTGCGACAGAAGCTGTTCTCCATCGGCGAGGACTTCTGGATCGAGAACGACCGTGGCGAGCAGGTATACAGGGTCGACGGCAAGCTCCTGAGAATTCGCGAGACCTTCGTAATGGAAGATGGCTACGGCTCAGAACTGGCGACGATCAAAGCGAAGCTCATTGCGATTCGACCGACGATGACCGTCGAGCGTGGCGGGCAAGTCATTGCGACGGTCAAGAAGGCCCTGTTCACCGTCCTTTATGAGCATTACAGCGTCGAGGTGGATGGCGGCCCGGTACTCGAGGCTCGGGGCGACATCACGGGTCACGAATACGAGATCCATTCCGACGGCGAGATGGTGGCGTCCATCTCGAAGCGGTGGTTCACGCTTCGGGATACCTACGGCGTGGCGATTGGACCCGGCCAGGACGATGTGCTGCTGCTAGCTGTTGCGGTCTGCATAGACGAGATGTCCCGCCGGGAGCACAAGGACTGACCGGCTTGACAGGTTTGTCGGGCCGTTGGACAGCGACCCCCCTCCCCCGGCTTCGCGGATCGACTTCGCGGGACCCCCCTCCCCCGGCTTCGCCGGGTACTCCCCCGACTTCGCGGGGGAGAGGCTAGGCTTGCATCTTGCAAGGGGCTGAGGTATCTTACTGTTCGATGCGGCATGTAAGCCTCGCCAGTCTCCCTTGCCCTGTGGCACGCACGCTCGACGTGATCGGAGAGTGGTGGACCCTGCTGATTGTGCGCGACGCCCTGCTCGGTGCTCGCCGATTCGAGGACTTCAAGGCCACCGGGATTGCCGACAACATCCTGTCGGCCCGGCTGAAGAAGCTCGTCGACGAGGGCATCTTCCAACGACAGCCATATCAGGAGCGGCCCGAGCGCCATGAGTACCTGCTCACGGAGAAAGGGCAAGGACTTGCCCTGGTTGTTGGTGCGCTTCGAAGCTGGGGGCAGGAGTGGACGCGCGGCACCGATCTTAGCCTTCG
>DATFWQ010000297.1:0-11448 GCA_035259145.1 Candidatus Dormiibacterota bacterium
GACTACCTTAGTGGACAAGACGCTGACCTGCCGTGACTGCGGCATCGAGTTCACCTTCACGGCGGGCGAGCAGGAGTTCTATCAGGCCAAGGGCCTGGTCAACGAACCCGGCCGCTGTCCCGAATGCCGAGCGCTTCGGCGCGAGGGCAGGGGCGTCAGTCGAGCTCGAAGCATGCACGAGGTCACCTGCGCGGTATGCGGGATGGCCACCCAGGTTCCGTTCGTTCCCACCCAGGGGCGCCCCGTCTACTGCCAGGACTGCTTTCAGCAGATCAGATCGCGCAACTGAGGGCGCCGCGCCTCGCTCCGGCAGGGCGAAGGCTGAACCTGATATGAAGCTGCCATGTTCACTGGCATCATCTGTGCCACCGGTCAGGTCGTAGAGTGGCGTCCGGGGCGGCTGGGGGTAGCTCACCCTGACGTCGCACGCAGGCTTGACGTCGGCGGCAGCATCGCCGTCAACGGGGTCTGCTTGACGGTCGTCGAGGTCGAGGGGGGCACGTTCTTCGCGGACGTGGTGCCCGAGACGCGGAGCAGGACGAACCTCGGCCGCCTCGGTCCGGGGGCCCAGGTCAACCTGGAGCTGCCGCTCACCCTCGCCCAGGGCCTCGACGGTCACATCGTCCAGGGCCACGTCGATGCGGTGGCGCGAGTGGTCGGCGTCGTCGACGTCGATCTGGGGCGTGAGATCCGATTCGAGCTGCCTCAAGCACTGGCCCCGTACGTCAGCGAGAAGGGCTCGATCACCCTCGACGGCACCAGTTTGACGGTGACAGCGGTCGATGACGCCAGCCGCACCTTCAGCGTGGCGTTGATTCCGCATACACTGGAGCACACCATTGCGGACTCGTACGTTCCGGGTACGCTGGTGAACGTTGAGGTGGACGTGGTGGCTCGGTACGTTGCTCGGCTGATGGGCTTCCGGTCCCTGGCGGAGTACCGCTGATGGCGCTCGCGACAATATCAGAGGCGGTCGCCGACCTCGAGGATGGCAAGCCCATCATCATCGTCGACGACGAGGACCGCGAGAACGAAGGCGACCTCTGCGTCGCTGCTCAGCTCATCACGCCGCAGCACATCACCTTCATGTCCAGGCACGGCGGAGGGTTGGTGTGCACCGCGATGATCGCCGGCCGGCTGGACGAGCTGCAGATCGAACCGATGGTCAACCTGAATACGAGCCGGTACGGAACTGCGTTCAGCGTCTCCGTAGAAGCCAGGGATCTCGTCACAACCGGCATTTCCGCGTACGACCGTGCAGCCACGATCCGTCACCTGATCAACCCTGACGCCAGGCCGCAGGACTTCGCCAAGCCAGGTCACACCTTTCCGCTGCGTGCCGCCGATGGTGGTGTGCTAAAGCGCGCCGGCCAGACCGAAGCAGCCGTCGATCTAACCCGCCTTGCGGGGCTGTATCCAGCCGGGGTGATCTGTGAGGTCATGAACGACGACGGAACCATGGCGCGCATGCCTGACCTGGAGCGTTTTTCGGCTGAGCATGGAATCAAGATCGTCACGATCAAAGACCTGATCGTGTACCGGCGACGCAACGAGAAGCTGGTCGTGCAGCGGAGCGTGGCGGAGGTCCCAATCGACGATCGTCTCTGGAAGATTTACGTATATGAGGACATCACCAGCCACGAGGAGCACGTGGCGGTAGTCCTGGGTGAGATCGACCCAGACCGGCCGGTGCTGGTACGAGCCCACTCGGAGTGCCTGACCGGGGATGTGTTCGGATCCATGCGATGCGACTGCGGGGCTCAGCTCCAGGCCGCCCGCCGGCTCATCGCGGAAGAGGGTTCGGGCGTGATCATGTACATCCGTTACCACGAGGGGCGAGGCATCGGGCTGGCCGAGAAGCTGCACGCGTACCGGCTCCAGGACGAGGAGGGCATGGACACCGTCGAGGCAAACGAGGCGCTGGGCCATCCGGCGGACAAGCGCGACTATGGCGTGGGAGCCCAGATCCTGTACGACCTCGGGGTGCGGGGGATGCGACTGCTCACCAACAATCCCAAGAAGATCTACGGGTTGGGCGGATACGGTCTCGAGATCGTCGAGCAGGTTCCGATCAAAATCGAGCCAAACTCCTACAACGAGCGTTACCTCCGCACCAAGAAGGAAAAGCTGGGGCACAATCTTTAGCTTTGGCAGGGGGAGGCAGGCCTCCCCCTCCGTCGGGGTCCCCGCGAAATCGAAGATTTCGGGGGGTGGGTCCTGACCCCCTCCGTGCTGGCGCAGACGGTAGGCGCCTTCCCACCGGTGGTGGGTGACGGGCAGCGTCCGGCCGCGTTTGCCACAACTCAACCGGCCCGGCGGAGCCGGGCCTACCCGCAACGCCTCACCAGCCTTGACCTGATCGTTGACCCTGCGGTCCGGTTGCTGGTAGAGGGAGGAGTCTCCTGCCGGGGGCGGTCTGGGTGCGGCAGGTCGGCCGTGCCTGGACCTGTTTGGTTAAGATCACGCGCTGGCAATGGGCGAGCGGAGCCACGAACGGCCGCGGCCAGAGGACCTCGACTCCAGTGACCTGCGAATCGCAGTCGTCGTTTCGCGCTTCAACCTGGACATATCCAGGCGGCTGCTGCGCGGGGCCCTCCAGGCTCTCGAGCAGCACGAGGCGCCCGACCCCGACGTGGTCTGGGTGCCCGGAGCCGTTGAGATCCCCCTGGCTGCGCTGACCCTCGCTGAATCGGGAGCCATCGACGCGATCGTCGCCCTTGGCTGCGTCATCAATGGCGAGACCGCCCACTTCCAGTACGTCTGCGAGCAGGTCTCCTCAGGTGTCCAGCAGGTCAACCTCGACACCGGAGTGCCGTGCTCCTTCGGAGTCCTGACCACACTGAACCGAGAGCAAGCCCTTGCCCGCTCAGGGCCCAGTAACAACAAAGGCGCCGAGGCCGCCGAGACGGCCATAGAGATGGCGAACCTGGTCAGGCGGCTACAGGATCGTCAGGCCTAAGCGGCCTTCGGCGCCGTGCTCGGCCGTAAGGCGATCCAGGCGCTCCCGTGCGATCTGCATGGCCGCGTCGCGGGGGCTGACGTGCTCCACCGCCGCCCTGTCGAGAACCTCGGCCACCACTCGCGGCAGGACCTCTGCGATCCCGCGAAAGGCGTCTTCCGGTGTGGGCCGGATCTCGCCCAGTACAAGCCACCAGGCCCAGCCATTCGTCGCAGAGTTGGCAACGAAGTCCGGGATCACAGTCACGCCACGGCCGACGAGCCATTCATCGGCGGCGGGGGCGGTGGGCAGGTTCGCCGCCTCGACGACCAGCTCAGCACGAACCCGCTCGCAGTTGGTCGGGTTGATCGCGTCGGCCAGCGCAGCCGGCACCAGGACGTCGCATTCCAGAGCTACCCACTCGTCTCGCGGCAGTTCCCGGTCATCGCTCTGCAGCGCATCACGGTCGATCACACCGAATGAGTCCCGGGCGCTGAACAGCCGCTCGACGTCCAGCCCGTCCTGGTTCACGAGCAGGCCCCGCACGTCGGCGATCCCGATCACGACCGCGCCCTTACGCGCGAGGTAGCGAGCCGTCGCTCCCCCCATGGAGCCGAACCCCTGAATGACGACCCGCGCGCCCTCCACTTTGCGTCCCATCCGCTCCAGAGCGGCGGCTGTGGCTGCGGCCACGCCGAAACCGCCCACCAGGTCAACCAGCGGGGTTCCCTCATGCGAGTACGACAGCGCCGAGGTCATGGCGGCCAGCGATCCTCCGAAATCCCCGCTCGCCCTAAGTGCCGCTCGCATCGAGCTGCCGAGACCAAGCTCAGCAAACACCTCGTTGAGTGTCGACTGCTGGACGCCCAGGTCCTCGCCCGTAGCCACGTACGTATCCCACAGAGGCGCCATCGCCCGGACGAACCGCCGGAGGACCGGCAGCGCGTCAGGGTGGCGAGGATCGCAGTCGATGCCGCACTTGGCGCCACCGGCCGGGATGCCGAGCACGCCGTTCTTGAGCGACATGGCCGCGGCCAGTCGGGTCACCTCCTCGAGAGTGCAGCCGTCGCGGATGCGCGTCCCCCCGCCGGACAGCCCCCGGACGAGACGGTCGATCACAAGGAATGCTCGCCGGCCGGTTTCGGTGTCGGTCCAGGTCAGGCGAAGGTATGGTCCGCGCTTGCTCTTCACACCACTACCGCGACCAGCTTCCTGCCCATAGCGGCGTACACGTGGTTTCCAGCCGCCGCCGGCGTCACAAAATGCATGGTGCTGCCCTCTGCCGATGAGTACAGCCTGTGCCCGTCTGCGGGATCGAGCGCTGCCAGTGTGCCGCTGCCGGTGTCGATCACCCAGAGCGCTCCGAAGGCGAGGATCGGCCCACCCGGCGCGTCCCGGCTCCGACGCCAGGCGACGGAGAACGACGTCGCGTCCGGATCGACACGCACGGCGACTACCTCGCCGCTGCAGGCGAGATACAGGGTGGGCGCTGCGTAGGCGCTGCTGCCGTAGGTGGAGCAGACTGAGCGGGAGAACGCCTGACCGTTGATGTGGCCTAGCCGGTCGCGCCGCAGCAGATATCCGACGCCGTCCTTGCCCGAGATCCAGGCCAGCCCCCCCATTAACAGTGCCGGCGAGATCGAGCCCAGATCCTGGTCGGAGCGGCTGAGCTCGGCCCAGTTGGAGGGAGCGAACCAATCCCGCAGCTTCAGTTCCGGCGACAGTCTGAGGACGGCGTTGCCATAGTCGAATGTGGAGGTGCTGTCGCTGTTGCCGCTGGCGACCCACAGGTCCCCCTTCTCATCCACCGTCGGCCCTCCAGGGGCCCACAGGCCGCATTCGCGCCCGCAAGGTACCTGGTAGCTGATCAGGTCGCCGCCTGCTGCCGGCGCGCCGACGATCCATCCGTGATACGCGCCGCAATCGCCGAAGAGTCCACCGAACGGGACGTAGACGACGCCGCCCGAGAGTGTCAGCGCGCCCCGCTGCTGCTCGACGAGCGGTGAGTCACGCGGCGGATCGACCTGCCGCTGGCCTCGAACCCGTCCGTCGGCCAGGTCGAGCCTGAACAGCACGTGCTGCCCCGGCTGAACGAAGGCCACGACGTAGAGGGCCCTGGCGGCCGGGTCGGCCACGGGCGTCCCGGTGATCCCGCTGACCGGCCGGATGTTCCCGCACGGCAGCGTGGAGGCATCAACGGGCTGCCCGAGGTGGCGGAACCATCGCCTCTGGCCACTCGATGAATCGAAGGCGTACACCGTGTTGTTTTCGGTAGCCATTAGGACCAGCCCGGCGGCCACGATTGGAGAGGCGTAGACGTCGCCATCCATCGATTCTGTGGCCCAGTCCCGGCTGGCTGGGCTGTAGCTGCCGGGAGACCCCGTCAGGACCCCGCTGCGGGCGAGGTCAGCATGGTACGTCGGCCAGTCCTGGCTGCCGCTGGCGCGCTGCCCTCCCTGCGGATGGGCAGACGCCGAACTCTGATGTGGCGCGGCCGTAATGGTCCCACAGGCCGCGATCAGGATCGCCAGGAAGGCCGTCGCAACGCCAGCAGAAGCGGGCGTCAAACTGGCGCGCGAGCCTCCATGAGGAAGTTGAGGGCGTTGACGTATGCGTGGATGCCGGCCTCGATGGCATTGGTCGAAGCCCCCGCTCCGACGGCCCTCCGCCCTTCAAGGGTCAGCTCGATGACCGCCTCGGCGATCGCGTCGCTGCCCTTCGTCGCCGAGACCACCGAGAAGTTCTCCACCTCGGGCTCGAGCTGCGTCAGACGCTGAATCGCCTTGAAGGCCGCGTCCAGGGGTCCGTCACCGTGCTCCCGGCGCATGGCCGGACCCTGGCCGACTTCGAGGGTGACCTCGGCCGTGGCCGGGAGTCCCGTGCTCGACGTCACGGTGACGGAGAGGAGCCGCATCCGCTGGGGTGCTTCGGAGATCGCCTCCTGAGCCAGGACCCGCAAGTCCGTCTCGTATACGGACTCCTTGTCCTCACAGAGCCGCAGGATGGCGGCGTAGATGTCGCTGAGGAGCCGCTCGTCGCGAACCGGGACGAACAGGCGTTCAAGCTCGGAGGCCATGAATTCCCGTCCGGCGTCGGAGCCTATGACGCCTGCGGCAGGGTCGAAGCCGAGCAGCGCCTTCTCAATCTGTGGTGGGTCAGGCAGCGCCACTTGCGGGGCGAGTGGCCTCGCGCCGCTCTCCACAAAGGACTCGCGCACCTCGTGGACCCACTCCTCCCAGCGCGGGAGGTCCGCCAGCATAGCCTGGGTTTGATATACGCCGTGTGATTGGAGCACTGCCAGCGGCGCTCCCTTACGGACCACGATCACAGGCTCGCCGCCCCCGGCCACGGCGTCAAGCAGGGCCCTGGCCTGGCCGGCGAACTCGTCGACCTCGACGGTGCGGGGCACGGCTCAAGTGTAGAACGGGAGAGTCGCAGGATCAGCCAGCCGATTCCAGCCAGGCGTCCATCAAGGCTACCCTCTGGCGGAACCGCGCAGCCGTCTCAGCGGAGACGGCACCTCGGAGGCCTGCCGCCGACATAACGAGCAAAGCATCGAGCTCAGGGGCGGAAAGTCCAGCCGCCACCAGCACGCGAGCAAGGGCTGCCACGCGCTCCGCCCCGGCGAGCAAGGCCTCCTGGCCGGCAGGAGTCGCGGCCAGCGAACGGCTCTCAGCAGTCAGCCGCTCCGCGATTCGAGCCATCTCGTCGCTGCGCCTCTTTTGGGCGGCCTCGGCTGCTCGTCGAGCCGCGGCGGCTGCGAGACGGGCCTCGAGCAGTCCGCCGTCGCAGCCAGGCCCGGCGGCAGCCGCTGGGCAAAGACCGACCAGTTCGGGCTCTCCCGGAAGTCCTGCCAGGTCGCAGGCACGCTTGTAGGCCTCAGCCACCGATGTCTCGTTCGGGCGTGCGAGGTTCATAGAGATCTGCGCCAGACCGCCTGAGAGCTGAAATGCCAGTGCCTGCACCCCGGGAAGCTCCCGCATCAAGGAAGCGATCCGGCGAGCTCGAACCAGTGGCAGCCCGCTGAAGGCGACGTTGAACGCGACCAGCACCTGGCGGGCGCCCACGCACACGGCACCCGCCGTTGGATGGTGGGCGCGGCCCAGGTCAGGCTGCACCCTGCCTGCCCTGACGTCTGCCAGCCGCCGGCCCCGAGCGGCGTCCCCGTAGAAGTAGACGGGCACGCCGAGCTCACGCCAGATGCGGTCGCCCAGGGCCAGGGCCGCCTGGACGGCATCCGACAAAGCCGCATCACCAAGGGGCACGAAGGGGACTACGTCGGTGGCGCCCATGCGGGGGTGAAGGCCAGAGTGCGGGCGAATGTCGATGCGTTCTGTGGCGATTGTCACCATCGCGAACAGGGCGTCTGACAAGCTGGACAGGTCTGCACCGGCCAGCGTCAGGACGGAGCGGTGGTGGTCGGCGTCGGCGTGAACGTCCACGACGTGGCGGTCCGCCGCGAGCATCCGGAGCAGGGCTTGATCGCGGCCCTCCGAAAAGTTGGGCACAGCCTCGAAGGCGCGCTTACCGCTTACCACCGCTGCTCATCTGTGGTCGCCGACCCGTGTGTTGGTTGGGTTGCACCGAAGGGTTGATGGCCCGGGCGCATTTGGACCACCTGGCCCCCGATCGTCGGCGCCATTCCTCAACAGCCTCTTAGAGCTTCACCACACGGCCCTGGCAGATGGTGGTCTCCACCAGGTTCACTCCCAGCCGGTATGGGATCTCGAGATAGCTCTCCGCGTCCAGCAGGAGCAGGTCGCAGCGCTTGCCCAACCGTATCGACCCGTTCTGGCGCTGGAGCCGCAGCGCTCGCGCGCCGCCCAGCGTCGCGCCCCGCAGGGCCTCCTCCGGCGACAGCCCCAGCTCCTGGCAAGCCAGCCCGATCATCAAGCACATGTTCTCCGAGCAGCACGTGCCAGGGTTGTGGTCCGTGGCTATCGCCAGCTGACACCCCGCGGCCGCGAGAGCCCGAGCCGATCCTTCCCCGGCCAGGCGCAGGTTGGCGGTCGTGCCCGGGCAGATCACGCACACGACCGACGACTCGGCAAGAAGTCGAGCATCACTGTCGCGCAGATAGTCGAGGTGATCCACCGAGGTTGCTCCCAGCTCGACCGCGAGCCGGGGGCCGTCGCCCGGTGCCAGCTGCGACGCATGCAGCTTGAGCTGGTAGCCGAAACCGTGCGCCTTGTTCAGAATGCGCCGGCACTGCGGCGCCGTAAACGCCCCAGGGTCGCACCAGGCGTCGCAGAATGCCGCCAGCGGCCTGAAGCGTGGGATCATGACGTTCAAGAGCTCGGCCATGTAGTCGTCGGTTGGCACGCCGTCAGGGACGACGTGGGCGCCGTAGAAGGTGGTCACGATGCGCTGCGGCGTCTCGTCGGCCAGACGCACGCCCACCCGGAGAAGCCGCTCCTCGGTCTCGACGTCCAGACCGAAGCCCGACTTCACCTCCAGGGCGGTGACCCCGTGTCGCAGATATCCCCGCAGGCGCCGCTGTGCCGCCTGCAGGAGCTCGTCAAAACCAGCCTCTCTGGTCACACGAACGGTGCGCATGATCCCGCCGCCCCAATAGGGCTGGCCGCGCACTCGCGCCGCGTATTCGTCGGCACGGGACCCAGCCCAGAGTAGGTGCGAGTGAGCGTCGACGAAGCCGGGCAGCCCGCAGCAGCCGCGCGCATCCACGATGGTTGCGTGGGCCGGCAGCTCGAGCCGGCCCTGCCAACGCGTGGTCGGGCCGACCCAGACGATCTGCCCCTGGCGGGACGCCACCGCTGCGTTTTCGAGCAAACCCAGCGGTCCCTCACCCTGAGTCGGCTCGCAGGTCACAAGCTGGCCTATCCCGTGAACGACCAGGTCCGCCTCGATCACCGCGACATCGATCGATAGAGTAGTTGCCCAATGGCCGGTTCTGTCAGCCTTCTGTGGGGCGACGCCTTCATGGCTTACCGTCTCAGCGAGGAGCACCCTCTGCAGCCGCTTCGAATCAAGCTCACGGTCGAGCTTATTCGGCAGCTTGGCCTGGACACATTTGCTGAGACGGTCGAACCCCGGCGGGCGACCGACGAGGAGCTCGCCCTCTGCCACCACCGGGGTTACATCGACCTCGTCAAGCGGCTCAGTGACGATCCTCGCTCAGCCGACGGCCGGGCTCTGGCGGCCGGGTTCGACAATCGTGACAACCCGATCGCGGCCGGTATGCATGAAGCCTGCGCGACGATCGTCGGCGCCAGCATCCAGGCGGCGGAAGCAGTTCACACGGGCGCGGCTCTACACGCGTTCAATCCGGCCGGTGGCCTCCATCACGCGGCGCGAGAACGAGCCTCCGGCTTCTGCGTCTACAACGATGTCGCGATCGCCGTGGCCTGGCTGCGCCGGGAGGGTCATCGGGTGGCGTATGTGGATGTCGACGTCCACCACGGAGACGGAACCCAGGCCCTGTTCTACTCGGACCCCGAGGTGCTGACGATCAGCCTGCACGAGAGCGGCCGCTACCTCTTCCCTGGCACCGGCTTCCCGGATGAAACAGGCACCGGCGCGGCCAGGGGTACCTCGGCCAATCTACCCCTGGCACCGTACGCCTGGGACGAACCCTGGCTGGCCGCCTTCGATGCCGTCGTTCCGCCGCTGCTGCGCCAGTTCCGGCCGACTGTACTGGTCACCCAGGACGGCTGCGACACCCACGCCCTCGACCCCCTGGCACACCTGCTGGGCTCGACGGCCATGTGGCCCCACGTGGGTCGCCGGTTTCACGAGCTTGCACACGAGCTGTGCGGTGGGCGGTGGGTGGCGACTGGAGGTGGAGGGTACGCGATCCGGGAGGTGGTGCCCCGAGCCTGGACCCTCCTGTTCGCGGAGATGGTCGAGAGGCCGGAGCTCGCGTCCGCCCTGGTGGACACCAAACGATATGCGCCGGAGCAGACCGCACGCGAGCGCGTGTGGGCCCTGCTCGACCGCGATCTGGGCAGCCTCGCCCGTGAACTCGGCCAACCGCTCAGTCTGTAGTGGGCCCGCCGGCGCGCAGCTGCGCCATTTCGTAGATCGCCACGTGGCGGAGCTGAGCGACGGGTTTCGCGTTCTCGCCGAGCACCAGCACGTCCAGGTCCACAAAGCGATGGCCCCGGCGCTCCCAGAGTGCTGCGACCACCGCCCGCACCTCCGCCCGCTCGCCGTCACGGACCTGCGCCAGGTGGCGAGCGCGGGACTCCACGTGAAGCCAGGGGGGCAGCTGGATGTTGGCCATGAGCACCTCGTTGGCGAGGCGAGCCGGCCAGGCGTGGTCGCTGAGATGGACTGAAGTTGACAGAGAGCCGAGAGGCTGCCGCTCTTCGAACAGCGGCGGTCGAGCCGGAACGGGCAGCGGTGCGGCGGGATAGCGCTCAAGACGCGGAGAAGGCCCTCCGGCGGTGGGCTGGGCGTGGCCGCTCGCGCAGAGCTCGCCGGCCGGATTGCGAAGCTCGAGGTCCAGCCCCTCTCCCGCCGCGGAAGCCCTGACTATCACCTGCTCGCCGTCGTAAACCGGCTTGAGGAACCGGGCCGACATGGCACCCCCGGCGAGCCACCGATCACCCCACAGGCGAGCCGGCACCACTGCCATGTACCCGTACACCGCCACGCCCGGCACCAGGCCGCTTCGGAAGCCGAGCCGGCGCGCGAACTCATCGTCGTGCACGAGGTTCGGGGAGCCAGGTTCGTTGAGGGCGCGGACGCGATGCTCCATTGCGGTCACACCCGCGCGGCCCGAGCCAGCCGCGTCACCGCGAGCTGGTAGGGCAGCGCCGTCCCGATAAGGGCGGCTACGGGCGGCGCGACCCATGACAAACCAGCACGATGGCTGCGGGTGATGGCAAACGCGTACACGAAGACGCCGGCTATCACAATCGCCTGCCAGATCAAGGCGAAGAAGACCCAGCGCTTGAGCCCACGCCGTCGTGCAGCGACGTCGGTCTGACGCAGCCCGGCCGCCAGCAAGCGGTCATAGCCGACGTACTGGACGATCAGGCAAATAGAGAAGCTCGCTGCGGCCGCGATCAGGAAACTCAGAGGTCAGGCAGAGGGCGCGTGGGTGCGCAGGCAGCGGGTGCAGACGCGAGCCCGCACCACCCGGCCTCCGATCCGCACACTTCCCATCTGCAGGTTGGGCAGAAACCGGCGGTTCGTGCGAACCTTGGAGTGGCTCACGTTGTGGCCATATTGCGGGCGTTTCCCGCATATCTCACATTTCTTTGCCATGTCTGAACGCTCCGGTCTGAGAACGGAGCCGGATTGTACCATAGGCCCTGCTCATGACCCTGGAGACACGCACGGGCTCCCTGCGCTCGGCTCGCGCCAGAGGACGGATCGAAGTCTTTCCGGCCGTAGTCGGGGCCATAGCCGGTCACGCGGCGATCGAATGCTACGGGATCATGGGCATGGCAGCCCGGGGTCTGCGCGACGGCGTTGCCACGCTGCTGCGCCGCGAGAACGTCCACCGCGGGGTGGAGGTGCGGGAAGTGGACGAGCTGCTGGCC
>DATFWQ010000298.1:0-3989 GCA_035259145.1 Candidatus Dormiibacterota bacterium
TGGCGCCGCACACTGAGGCGTTCTGCGACCCGCTGCTGCCATAAGCTGCCGGGAAACCATGAGATCGCAGCTGCTGTGACTGCCGCTCCTGCTGTCGCAAGCGAGGTCCCGCGCACGCTCGTGAGCATGAGCGGCAAAAACGAATCCATGGTGAAGAAGCTCATGTTGAGACCGAAGGAGAGCACCAGCGCGTTGCCAAACAGACCTCGGCGCATCGCCGGCGGGATGAGCTGATTGACCGCGGGCAACGCCAACGCCAGCCCACCGAGAGCTGCGACCCAACCCCAGCCGCCGGTCGACAATCCCGCCAGGAAGCCCGCTGAACCGACCATCAATATGACTGCGCCGCTCAATCGCTGGCGTCTGCTTGCGTTCTCAGGCGGAATGTGGCGGATGCGTGCTGTCAGCACTCCATACCCGAGGAGAAGTGTTGGGATCGCGACTGCTATCGCCCACCGCCAACCGACCGTGTTGGCGAGCAGTGCGCCCAAAGGCGGTCCGAGGAGTCCGGTCACCACCCACACGCCGCTCAGCAACGACAGCATTTTTGGGCGAAGGTGCGTGGGATAGACGCGAGGAACAACGCCGTAAGCCAATGAGTACATCGCGCCGCCTCCATATCCCTGGATCAAGCGAGCGATAACCAGAAGAGGCATGGACGGCGCGAGCGCGGCCATCACGGTGCCCACCAGGAAATAACTGGAGTACCGGAAGAGTGGCCGTGCGGGGCCGTGGCGATCGGCGTCCGCCCCACTCGCTGGAATCGAAACGATTCCGGCGAGCATGTATCCGCTAAATACAAGACCGTACAGCTCTATGCCGCCGATGTCGCGAACTGCGCGCGGAAGAACCGTGGCCACAAGAAGGGTCTGCAATCCGGCGGTCATCTCGACCAGGCAGAGTCCAAGGGTCGTCGAGAGCAGGCCCTCGCCGACGAGGCTGCGCCACCGCGGGGGGAGTGATTGGGGGGCGCTGTCTATGTCCATGGTTGATCGAGGGTGCCGGAGCCGTGTTCGGCGGGAGCGTCCGCGGCCAGGAGCGGGCCGGAGGGTTCCACACCGCGGACGAACACCGGTCGCACACCCGGCATGGTCAGGCGACGTACGCCGCGAGATGCTCGCCGGTGAGAGTGCTGGTGGCGGCGACCAGATCCGCGGGCGTGCCCTCGAACACCACCCGCCCCCCGTCATGCCCGGCGCCCGGGCCAAGGTCGATGATCCAGTCCGCGTGCGCCATCACCGCGAGGTGGTGCTCGATGATGATCACCGACTTCCCCGCGTCCACCAGCCGGTCGAGTAGTTCGAGCAACTGCTCGACGTCTGCGAGGTGCAGGCCGCTGGTCGGCTCATCGAGCACGTAGATGCCGCCGTCGGTGGCCATCTGGATCGCCAACTTGAGCCGTTGCCGCTCACCGCCGGAGAGCGTGGTGAGCGGCTGGCCGAGCCTCAGGTACCCAAGCCCGACGTCCGCCATCCGGCCCAGGATCTCCCGCGCGGCCGGGGTCTTGGCCTTCCCGCTGGCGAAGAACTCCAGCGCCTCGGTGACCGACATCGCGAGCACCTGGCTGATGTCCCGCCCGGCGAGTTTGTACTCCAGCACGCTGGCCTGGAACCGTTTGCCCTCGCACTCTTCGCACACCGTCGCCACGCCAGCCATCATCCCCAGGTCCGTGTAGATGACGCCGTTGCCGTTGCAGTTCGGGCATGCGCCCTCGGAGTTCGCGCTGAACAGCGCCGGCTTGACGCCGTTTGCCTTGGCGAACGCGGTCCGGATCGGCTCGAGCAGCCCCGTGTAGGTGGCCGGGTTGCTCCGCCGCGAGCCGCGGATCGGCGTCTGGTCGATCGAGTTCACGCCGGCCCGCTTCGGGATGGAACCGTGGATGAGCGAGCTCTTGCCCGAACCGGCGACTCCGGTCACCACGCAGAGCACGCCGAGGGGGATGTCCACGTTCACGCCGCGCAGGTTGTGCCGGGTCGCGTTGCGGATCTCGAGCCTACCGGTCGGCTTGCGGGTGTCCCGCTTGAGCCCGGCCCGGTAGCCCAGGTGCCGACCCGTGAGCGTGTCACTGGCCCGCAGGCCGCCGACCGTACCCGCGAAGCACACCGTGCCGCCCTGTGCGCCCGCACTGGGGCCAAGGTCGACGACATGGTCGGCGATGGCGATCACCTCCGGCTTGTGCTCCACCACGAGTACGGTGTTCCCCTTCTCCCGCAACCGCAGCAGCAGCCGGTTCATCCGCTGGATGTCGTGCGGATGCAGGCCTATTGTGGGTTCGTCGAAGACGTACGACACATCGGTGAGGCTGGAGCCCAGGTGGCGGATCATCTTGGTACGTTGTGCCTCACCCCCGGAGAGGGTTGCCGACGGCCGCTCGAGGCTAAGGTAGCCGAGCCCGATCTCGACGAAGGAGTCGAGCGTCTGGCGCAGGTTTGCGAGCAGCGGGGCCACCGACGGCTCCTCGATGCCGCGTACCCACTCCGCGAGATTGTTGATCTGCATGGCGCAGGCGTCCGCGATGTTGATGCCGTCGATCCGTGAGGCGAGCGCCGCCTGGTTGAGCCGGCTGCCGCGGCACTCCGGGCACGCGGTAAAGGTGACCGCGCGCTCGACAAACGCGCGGATGTGTGGCTGCAGCGCCTCCTTGTCTTTCTGCAGAAAGGACTTCTGCACCCTCGGTACGAGTCCCTCGTACGTCAGGTTGATGTTCTGGAACTTGACCTTGACCGGCTCCTTGTACAGGAAGTCGTGGAGTTCCCGCTCGGAGTAGTCGCGGATCGGCTTGTCCGGGTCGAGGAAACCGGTGGCGCTGAAGACGCGCACGTTCCAGCCGTCGGCCGTGTAGCCCGGGATGGTAATTGCGCCCCCGGCGAGCGACTTGTCCCGGTCAAACAACTCGTCGAGGTCGACGTCGATGACCTTACCGGTGCCCTCGCAGCGGGGGCAGGCCCCGGCCGGCTCGTTGAAGCTGTAGTGGAACGCCGGCCCGGCGCTCGGTACCCCCAGGCGGCTGAAGACGATCCGCAGCATCGCGTTCGCATCGGTGGCGGTGCCCACTGTGGACCGCGAGTTGGCGCCCATCCGCTCCTGGTCGACGATGATCGCGGTGGTCAGCCCCTCCAGCAGGTCGACGTCGGGACGGGCCAGGCTCGGCATGAAGCCCTGCACGAACGCGCTGTAGGTCTCGTTGATCAGTCGCTGCGACTCGGCGGCGATGGTGGCGAATACCAGCGAACTCTTGCCGGAACCGGAAACGCCGGTGAAGACCGTCAGCCGGCGCTTCGGGATCTCGACGCTGACGTTCTTCAGGTTGTTCTCCCTGGCGCCCTGCACCCGGATGACATCGTGACGGTCGGCTGGGTGGGTTCGTGTCAGGGCAGCGCCTTCTGGTTTCACCGGATCTTGACTCTCTCCTTTCGTAGCCTTGCTACGCGTGGTGGACGTTGCCGCCCGGGATGGGGTCCGGTCGATCTCGGGCTGCGTGTTCGTGCGCGCGCCCGTCCACGAGGGAGATCGATTCGTGCGTCAGAAGGCGTGCGTCCGGCGTACCGGGAGCGCCTGACCGCGGGTGCGGTCAGGCCCTGGGCTGGCTGAACCGAATGAGGTTGCCGGACGGGTCGCGGAACGCACAGTCCCTCACGCCGTAAAACTGATCCATTGGCTCCTGCAGCACCTCGCCACCTCCAGCCTGGATGTGCTCGAAGGTGGCATCGCAGTCCTCGGTGCTGAAGATGACGCCGCGTAGCAGACCCTTGGCGAGCATCTCCTTCATGACCTTGCGGTCGACCTGGGCTGCGTTCGGGTCGGCAAGCGGCGGCTCCAGGACGATGTTGACGTCCGGCTGGCCCTTGGCCCCGACCGTGGTCCAGCGCATGCCCTCGTATTTGACGTCATTGCGCACCTCGAGCCCGAGAAGATCTCGGTAGAAGGCGAGCGCCTCGTCGTGGTCGTGGACAGAGATGAAGCAGTTTTGAAGTTTCAGGTTCATGCGA
>DATFWQ010000299.1:0-4156 GCA_035259145.1 Candidatus Dormiibacterota bacterium
CACCGCCAACGCCCACACCGGCGCCCCGTGGCTCGGAGAGAACGTAGGAGGCACGGTCAACGACGGGCTCTGCCCGGCCAACGCGCCCTTACGCACTTACAACATCACCGCCGTGGGGCACAACCTGCAGGAGACGTCCACCGGCAACGGCGCCGACCTGGACCCGAACGGCCAGATCTTCATGCTCAACCAGGACGTCCCCAGCCTGACCAACACCAACTTCACCCCACTGGCCATCCGGGCCAACGTGGGGGACTGCGTGGCGGTCAGCCTGTCCAGTCAGCTGCCTCCCACCGAGGAGATCGGCAACCCCTCCAAGGTCAACATGCACATCCACTTCGTGCAGTTCGACCCCGAGGGCTCTGACGGAATCATCACCGGCCTGAACTTCGAGCAGTCGATCAAGCCGTTCTCCACCGAGAACCGGACGCTCACCGCCTCGGCCGCCGCCGGCGCGACGTCCCTCGCGGTCAGCAACACGTCGCGGCTCCAGACCGGCGAGTTCATCGCCGTCGGCCAGGGCCAGGCAGACATCGAATTCAACAGGATCACGGCGATCGACACCGTGCACAACGTGCTCACGCTCCAGAACTCGCTGGCTAACAACCACGTCAAAAACGAGGCCGCCGGCGTGGAGTTCGTCCGCTACCGCTGGTACCCGGACGCCGACACCGGCACCATCTTCTGGCACGACCACGTGGACGCCATCCACTCCTGGGGCCACGGGCTCTTCGGCGCGCTGATCGTCGAGCCGGCGGGCTGCAACTGGCTGGACCCAACCACGGGCAAGCCGGTGAACAGCGGCGCCATCGTGGACATCGCCTGCCCCAGCACCGCGACCGTGGGCACCGGCCAGTCAGGCAGCTTCCGCGAGTTCATGGTCTGGCTCCACAACGACCTGCGCAGCAACATCACCAGCCAGGGCAACGCCGCCGACCCGCCGCAGTGCAACTTCGGCAGCATCAACCTGCGGGCAGAGCCGTTCATCGAGCGGACCAACAACACGGTGAACTTCGCCCAGGGGACGTCCGTCACCTTCAGCAGCGGCACCCAGGTGAACATAGGCTGCCCCACGTACGGGCTGGCGCAGGACCCCTACACGTTCTCCTCGGTCACGTACGGTGACCCGTACACCCCGATGCTGAGAGCCTACCCGGGCGACCCGGTGGTCATCCGCACCATCGGCCTGGTGGAACGAATCGGGGCCCTCCGGTTCACCGGCCACCGCTTCCGCATCGAGCGCTTCAACGCCAACGCGAAGCTGGAGGACACCGGCACGACCGGAATCTCGGAGCGCTTCGACTACGTGCTCGACGGAGGTGCGGGCGGCCCGCAGCACCTGCCCGGCGACTACCTCTACTACAGCACGATCAGCAAGGAGTTCGCCTCCGGCGCCTGGGGCATATTCCGGGTCTTCGGCAGCCAGCAGCAGAACCTGGAGGTCCTGCCCGGGAGGACGAGTCCTGGCACCGGCACGGGCTTCCCCTTCCTCAGCTTCACGGGTAAGGCGCCGCCTGTGGCGACCAGCCCCGGCAGCCCCTGCCCTGGGAGCGCACCACAGCGCAGCTACGCGCTGGCCGCCTTCGGGGCGACCCTGCCGCTGCAGGACATCGCCGATGGGGGCGGCGTGATCTACGCGCTCCAGACCGACGAGGCCGCGATCCAGGCCGGCACCAAGCCGGTGGTCCCGCTCGTGCTGAGGGCCAACGCGGGGGACTGCCTCGTCATCACGCTCCGCAACGACCTCCCGGCCCTGGGGAAGAACCAGCTCATCAACTTCAATTGGGGGGCAGGTCAGACCCGCGTCGGGATAACGCCGGCCCTGCTGGAGTTCGATCCACAGGGCTCATACGGCGCGGCCATAGGTTTCAACCCCGACTCCAGCGTCGACCCGGGCAGTAGCATCACGTACAGGTTCTACGTCGACCAGGAGCTGGGGACCACCATGTTCCTCAACTTCGCCAACCAGTCCCAGCAGATGCACGGCGCCTACGGGGCGATCATCGCCGAGCCGGCGGGGTCCACGTATACCGACCCCGTCACAGGCGCCAGGACGGGCGTCGGTCTTCAGGTCGACATCCACAACAGCGCAGGGAGCTTCCGCGAGTTCACGCTGCTGGAGCACAGCAACGACAGAGAGTTCGACCGCTCGATCATGGATTACTACAACATCATCCACAACGGCACGAGCGCGCTGAACTACACGAACACGCCGGTCACGAAGAACACCGAGCACAGCATCAACCTCAACATCGCCAAGACGTTCGACCAGAGCGAGGTGTTCGCCCCCGGCGTCCTGGCCAACTCGCTCCCGGCCGCAACCCACTTCCACGCGGTGGCGGGAGACCCGCTCCGCGTGCGCTACGGGGAGGCGGTGGGCTGGCAGCCCTCGATCTTCTCCTTCGATGGCCACTGCTGGCCGTGGGAGCCGCTCATGTCCGGGTCGCAGGTGCTCTGCGCGCGGAGCACGCTGCCCGGTGAGACCATCGACGCACGCATCATCGGCGGCGCCGGCGGGCCCGACCACGACCCTGGTGACTGGTTCTTCAACGATAGCCGCCAGGCCGTGACCGACAAGGGCCTGTGGGGGATCCTCACGGTCTGCGCCACACCCAGCGACCCGAACTGTGGGCTGGCGCCCTTGACCTAGCCGGGAATTCCTGTTGAGTGCGGCCGTCCGGCGCGGCCGCTCTCCCGGACCGCCCCGGCCACGCCGGGGCGGTCCCTCCGCCGTGCGCCCACACACCACAGAAGTAAGCAACTAGTGAATCGTCTCTGAAATGACCATACAATCGCGGAGCTTAGCCAGGATGCTGGCAACCGAGGCGGTCCAGACAAACGGCTTGGGGTCTTGATTGCGCGCCGCCAGATACTCCTGGATTGCCGCGATGAGTGCCGGCACGCTGCAAAAGGAACCTCGGCGCAGTCGCCTTTTGGTTAGATCCCCGAAGACGCCCTCCACCATGTTCAGCCAAGACGATCCGGTGGGCACGAAGTGGAGTCGGAAACGCGGGTGGGCGTCCAGCCAGGCACCGACATTGGCGTGCAGGTGGCTGGAAGCATTGTCCAGGACGATGTGAAGATCCTTCGACTTGGGAAACTGACGATCGAGGCGCCGGAGGAAGCTCAAGAACTCCTGGTGGCGATGGTGGGCAGTGCACTGACCGACCACCACGCCGTCGAGGATGTTGAGGGCCGCGTAGAGGTTGGTGGTGCCATGGCGCTTGTAGTCGTGGGTCATAGTCCCGGCCTTGCCGGGTTTGATGGGGAGGCCGGGCTGGGTGCGATCAAGAGCCTGGATCATCGACTTCTCATCGAGGCAGAGCACGATTGCTCGATCGGGCGGGTTCAGGTAGAGGCCGACGACGTCAGTCAGCTTGGTCAGGAAGTCAGGGTCTTTGGAGACCTTGAACGTGCGGACTTTGTGGGGGTAGATCCGGTGCTCGTGCCAGATCCGCTGGACAGTGGCCGGACTGACGCCGACCTTTTTGGCCATCTGCCGACAGCTCCAATGTGTCGTCCCTTGGGGCTGGGTGTTGAGAGTCAGGTGGATGACCTCGGTCACCTTGTCGTCGGTGAGCTGCCGCGGCCGTCCCCGTCCAGGGCGAACTTTGCCAAGGCTCTCGAGACCTTCGGCGGCGAAGCGGCGGCGCCACTCGATGACTGAGACCCGAGTGGTGCCGAGCTGCTTAGCGATGGCGTTATTAGACTTGCCTTCGGCCGCGAGCAGGACGATGCTGGCTCGGGTTGCCACGTTGACTGGCGTGTTGTGGGCTCTAAGCCAGGTCTCGAGGGTGCGACGCTGTTGGGGATCGATGCTGAGCGGTGCTGCGGGAGACCACACGTGGGAAGGATGGCAGGTTGCGCCTGTCATTGTCTAGTCATTAATGAGACGTTCCACTAGTACCTCTCGGCGTTAATTCGTGACCTATCTCAGGCAGCGAGCGCCTCGCCGGTGTACGTCCATCGGTAGGGGTGGGCGTGGAGGCGGTTGTAGGTGTCGATGAACGCCAGGATCTTCGCCGCCACGTCGTCTCCTGACGCGAAGTCAGCCATGCGCAGGCACCGGCGTTGCAAGGTGTTGAACCAAAGCTCGCCTTCGATCCGGTTCCGCAACGGCGGAGGTCGCGGCCCGGAGCGGCTGCCGCCCAGTCCT